>DATEMN010000495.1:0-4245 GCA_035275565.1 Pseudonocardiaceae bacterium
TGGGCCGCTGCGGACGTTGATGCAGGTGCACGAGGAGTTGGTGCGTATCCGGCCGGGTGGGGATGCGTCGTTGGCGGTGTGGCTGGCGTATTACCAACGGTCGGTGGCGCTGTATGAGCAGATCGCCGAGATCGAGCCAGGGCACGGCCACGAGGCCCGGTATTGGGCGCAGCGGGAGCGACGCCGCGCGGAAGAAATCATTGACCGGATCAGGGTACAGCGGTCACACACGTAACGACGGCGCAAGACACGCTACCAGGAAGGAAGGAGTGGCCTGCCATAAGTAGAAACAACTAACACGATCACAGAAGAGTGCCTGGAGTACGCGCCCGGAGGGTGGCGCGGCGATGCCGCACGCCCTCATCAAAAACAACGACGACGTACGCGCAGAAGCGGATTCGACGGCTACCAACCTGTCCGCTTCTGCGCTGTCCACACCGAGAGTTTGGAGTGGACAGTGACAAGGATAGAACCTGGCGCACTCATAGCGCCAGTCCGGGATACTCGACAAGGGCTCCCGGACGGAAATCACGCGGTCTCTCACCTCCGCGGGTTGGGTGAAGGTGAGTCCCGATGAGCCGGCTGGCGTGGACCGACCCGGCACCGCTGGAAGTGGAACGGCCGCGGTTGCCGTGGTGGACGCTGCTGCCGCGCAGGTTCTTGTGGGCCGTCTCTCCGATCATCGCCGTGGTCGTGATGGTGACAGTTGTAGTGTTCGCCGCCCGCCGAGTGTGGCGGTATCCACTGTTTTTGATCGGCGCCACGATCCTGACTGGTCTGGGGATGGGTTACTCGTGGTGGGCGCCGGTCTGGCTAGTCGCCGGGCTGGCGGTGGCTTCCGCCCTGTGGGCCTGGGCACACGCGGATTCCTTCGAGCGGATCGCCGTGCGGCAGGTGCGCTCGGAATGGCGCCGCGTGCTGGTCTACGCCTGGCCCTGGGAACGGGTCATGCTGTTGTCGGACCTGACCAAGCACACCGGCCACCGCCAACGCCGCACGCACTACCCCGTCCTGCGGCGGGTGCGGTCCGATGGATGGCGGGACCGGGTGTCGGTGAAGCTGGTGCACGGCCAGTGTGCTGCCACCTACGCCGCGCGGGCTGCGGAGCTGGCGAACTCCTTCGGTGCCTCCTCCTGCCGGGTGCGCGTGGATCGACCGCGTCGGATCTGGCTGGACTTCATCCACACCGACCCCCTGGCCACACCGATCGCCATCCCTTCCCTAGCGGAGCCGGGCACGGGCGTGGATCTGGCGCGAGTGGTGATCGGGCGCACCGAGACCGGCCGCCCGTGGATCCTGCGCCTCGCGGACAGACATGTCCTCGTCGCCGGGGTCAGTGACGCCGGGAAGTCGTCGGTGATGTGGGCGGTGCTGCGCGCCCTGGCCCCCTGGATCCGCGCCGGGTTGGTGCAGGTGTTCGGGATCGACCCCAAAGATTCTGATGCCCCTGTCGCGGCGCTCGCGGGTCGATGAAACTGGGGGTGCGTCGCCCGCTGACGTCGTGGTGCCTTGGTGCGGGTTGAGCCCGTCCCAAAGATTGATGCTGGAGCCCGTCCCGGTTGGGTACTCCGGGTTGCCGCCTGTTCGAGCGCGAGTCTCAGACTCTTGATGTTCATGCGGGTTCCGCGGTCGGCGCGCCTGTCGGGCCGTTGGAAGGGAGCCAGGTATGGAGATCGTGTATGAACGGGTCGCTGCGATCGATGTGGGTAAAAAGATCATCGCGGTGGCGGTGCGTACTCCGGGCGAGCGTCCCGGGAAGCGTCGCCAGCAGGTACGCAAGTACAACACCTTCTACCAGACGCTGACCGAGATGGTGGCCTGGCTGGTTGCCGAGGGTGTCACGCATGTGACGATGGAAGCCACCGGAATCTATTGGAAGCCGATCTTCCACGCTCTGTGCGCGGCCGAGCGGCCACTGGAGGTGTTGTTGGTCAACGCCCGGCACGTCAAGAACGTCCCGGGTCGCAAGAGCGATGCGCTTGATGCTGTGTGGCTGGCGGAGTTGACCGAGTGCGGGTTGCTGCGGGGCAGTTTCATCCCGCCGCCGCAGATCGCGGCGATCCGGGAGTTGACCCGCTACCGCAAAAAGCTCATCGAGCAGCGCACCAGTGAGCTGCAGCGCCTGGCCAAGGTGCTTGAGGACAGCGGAATCAAGATTGACTCGGTGGCCTCGAAGCTGACCACCCTCTCGGCCCGGGACATGATCGAGGCATTGATCGCCGGGGAACGCGATCCCGCCGCGCTGGCGAACCTGGCGCGCGGCAGGATGCGCAGCAAGATCCCCGATCTGAGATCAGCCTCCCTTTCGTTGGGCAGACTGATCTGCTGGCCACGATCCCGGGCATCGGTGAACGCTCCGCCCAGGTCATCATCTCCGAGATCGGTGTGGAGATGTCTCGGTTTCCCACCGCGGCGCACCTGGCCTCGTGGGCTGGCTTGTGCCCGGGCAACAACGAATCCGCAGGCAAGCACCGCTCGGGTAGGACCCGTAAGGGCAACACCGAGCTGTGCGCGGTTCTCACCGAGTGCGCCTGGGCCGCTGGGCGTACCAGCACTTACGTCGGTGCCCAGTTCCGTCGCTTTCACCGCCGCTTCGGCAAAAAGGGCGGCCAGAAGACCGCTACCGCCACCGCCCACACCCTCATTGTGATCATCTGGCATGTGCTGGCCGAGACCACCGCCTACCGCGACCTGGGCTCGGACTACTTCACCCGCCGCATCGATAACCCGGACGCTCGCAAACGGCGGCTCATCCGCGAACTCGAAGCCCTCGGGCACAAGGTCACCATCGAACCCACCGCCGCGTAGCGGTCACCATATTGATCACCGACCAACCCGGTCTGCGTGCTGGGTCACCGACCCCTGCGTCCAGAACGCGCCTGGTCACCATAGTTTCGTCTCAGGCGGCATGGAACTCGGCCGCGCCCAGGGCCTGTTCCACCAGCTGGTGTGCACCAACGGCGCCGACGCCGTCACTCTGCTCGACCACGTCGCCATCCTGACCCGTCAGCGGGCCGAGGTCCTGCGGCGGCAGGGGAGTCGGAAGTGGACCCCCGGTTCGGGTCAGCCATTCGTGCTACTCATCGTGGACGAGTTGGCCGACGTGATCGCCTACCAACCCGACAACGGGCTACGTAAGCGCGCCAATCTCGCGGTGCAGTCGATTCTGTCGCAGGGCCGGGCGCCCGGGGTGTGCGTGATCGGCCAACTCCAAGACCCCCGCAAGGACATCATCGACTTCCGACACCTATTCCCGGTCAAGATCGCCATGCGGCTCGACGAGCCACAACAGGTCGACATGGTCTTAGGTGACGGGGTCCGGCAACGCGGCGCGACCGCGCACGAGATCAGTGAGGACACCCCCGGGGTGGCCTGGGCCAAGATCGACGGCCACCGCGACCCCCACCGCGCTAGGGCCTTCCACACCACCGACACCGACCTCGACGAACTGTCAGCGTACATCGCCGCCGGTCGGCGCGACGCCCCCGCCCGCTCACCGGAATCGAGGCAGCATGACCACCACCGCGATCGACCTGCTGGACTGCCTCCGCACCCACCTCGACGACTTCGCACTCCCCGACCTATGCGCGGTGCACGCCTCCATCCACGAACCACACCTCACCGCACAACTACGCACCCAGGAGCCACCCCAGCTCGCCGCCGGGCTGCTGACCTGGGCCGACACCCTCACCGAGCCCACCGCTGAGACGTGGCGGGTCTCCCACGGCCACTCAGTACACCTCTCGATCACCGGTCGCCTACCCGGCGGGGTGTCTGTCCACGTCTACGGCGCGATGCCCTTCACCGCACGCGGCCCCGGCGGCGACCTCGCACCCAGCGCCACGGCACCCGTGCTGCTAGCGACCCTGCGCCACCTCGCCACCCCCGAAGAGATGACCCTTTAATGACCACCACCTCACCCACCACCCTCGACACCTCCCCGATGACCCGGGCGCAGCGAGCCGCGCTGCCCTTGACCACCGAGGTCGCCCTGGCAGTCGCCGAACACCACGGGGTATGCGTACGGCCCTTAGCGATGCGCCGGATCGACACCACCACCGGCAAGGTGGACGTCGTCCCCGTCCCCTGCGGCTCCACCCGAGAAGACCAATGCCGACCCTGCGCCGACAAAGCCCGGCGCCTGCGGATGGCGCAATGCCGCGAAGGCTGGCACCTCGACACCGAACCGGTCACCGACCGCACGCACCCCACCACCGAGCACCAGGAGCTGCTGGCCACCCGGGC
>DATEMN010000496.1:0-9541 GCA_035275565.1 Pseudonocardiaceae bacterium
GTAGAGTCGTGTGCCCGGCGCGTTTGGCCGCCCGGGCCAGCTCCTCGACGTTCGCGCACGCAACAGCGGCCGCATCCACTGGCAGTGCCGACCCGGTGACGGTCGCGGTACCGTCCGGGTTCAGATACCCGACCACATTGCGCTCCCGCACCGCGGTCGCATACCGCCGCTCAGCCCACCCAGGGTCCAGCGCGATCGCCAGCCTCTTGATCCGCGCCGCGAGCTCACCGGTCGTGAGTCTGCCGGCCAGCGGCAACAACCGCGCGAAGACTACCTCAGCCTGCTCGGCAGTCAGATCCGCACACAAGTCCGCGAACACCCACGCCTTGCTCCGGCAGATCCGACCCGACTCCAACGCGGTGAACACCGCGGGCATCCGCACCACCAGAGTCTCCGCGAAACCCAGCTCCCGATCCGCCGCGCTACGGGTCCAGGCCAACGCGGCCCGGATCTCATCCGCCACATACGACGGCGCCTGCGCCAGCCGGGCCACCTCACCGGAACCGGCATCGGGGTCACACAACCCGACCTCCACCATCACCACCAGCAACCGAGCCTGATCATGCGACAACTGCCGGGCCCGAGCCCGTAACACCTCCACCACATCCGCACCGGCCAGGGCATGAATGTCGATCCCGGCCAGCAGCACGCTCAGCTCCGGACCGGGCACCATCTCGCCCAGGCCCTCCGGAATCAGCTGCCGCACCGTCACACCCCGAACGCTACGAAACAGGTCTGACAGTCTCAGCCACTCAACCCAGCAAAAGGGACAAAATATCCACAAAAATCTACGCTGCGTGTTTCTCTGCTCACCTTGATTCCAGCCATGCCCAGCGCGATCAGCGCACCGATGCCAGCAGGCCGGTTGCTACTGGTCACCAGCGCCACCCGCCCGCTCGCGCCAGGGTCAATCGTCCCAGCCGAGCGTCCGGCGCGGCTCAGCTGTCGGTGACCTGTCCGCGGTCGACGTCGATGTGGCGATTGGTCTGGACGGCTTCAAGCATCTGGCGGTCGTGGGTGACCAGCAGCAAGGTTCCCGGGTACGTCGCCAACGCCGACTCGAGCTGCTCGATGGCGGGCAGGTCGAGGTGATTGGTCGGCTCGTCTAAGACCAGCAGGTTCACGCCGCGCGCCTGCAGCAGGGCCAGCGCGGCGCGGGTGCGCTCGCCGGGCGACAGCGTTGCTGCACGCCGCAGGACGTGCCCAGCGCGCAGGCCGAACTTCGCCAGCAGTGCCCGCGCGTCGGCCGGCAACAGGCCCGACGCGGCACCGAACACGTCGAGCAGCGGCTGCTCGCCGAGGAACAGGCCACGAGCCTGGTCGATCTCGCCGACAACCACGCTGGGACCCAGCCAGGCGCTGCCCTCGTCCAGCGGCAACCGGCCGAGCAGCGCGCCCAGCAGAGTCGACTTGCCCGATCCGTTGGCTCCTGTGATGGCCACCCGGTCCGCCCAGTCGATCTGCAAGTCGACCGGGCCGAGCGTGAAGCCGCCGCGACGGGCCACCGCACCGCGCAACACCGCCACGACCGCCCCAGCCCGCGGTGCGACGGTGATCTCCATGCGCAGTTCCCACTCCTTGCGCGGCTCCTCGACCACCTCCAGCCGCTCAAGCATCCGATCGGTCTGGCGCGCCTTGGCGGCCTGCTTCTCGCTCGACTCGACGTGGGCGGCGCGGACGAACTTGTCGTTGTCACTGGCCTTTCGCCGGACCGCCTTCACGCCCTTGTCCGCCCAGGCCCGCTGGGTCCGGGCCCGCGCCTGCAACGCCGAGCGGGTCTCGGCGTACTCCTCGAAGTCCGCCCGGGCGTGCCGACGAATCACCTCGCGCTCCTCCAGGTACCCGGCGTAGCCGCCGCCGTAGTGGCGGACCTGCTGCTGAGCGAGGTCCAGCTCGACCACCCGGTGCACTGACCGGTCCAGAAACTCCCGGTCGTGGCTGACCAGGACCGTGCCAGCCCGCAGCCCGGCCACGAACTGCTCAAGCCGGCGCAGGCCGTCCAGGTCGAGGTCATTCGTCGGCTCGTCGAGCAGGACGATGTCGTACCGGCTGAGCAGCAGCGACGCCATCCCGGCCCGAGCGGCCTGCCCGCCGGACAGCGCGGTCATCGGCTGGTCGAGATCCACCGCCAACCCCAGGTCCGCGGCGACCTGCTCGGCCCGCTCAGCCAGATCAGCGCCACCCAGGTTCAACCACCGGTCCAAGGCGGTGGCGTAGGCGTCGTCCGCCCCCGGCACACCGGCGGCCAACCGCTCGGCGGAGCTGTCCAGATCGCGCTGCGCGGCCGCGACACCAGTCCGCCGGGCCAGCAAGGCGCGCACCGTCTCGCCCGGGCGACGTTGCGGCTCCTGCGGCAGGTACCCGACAGTCGCCGTCAGCGGATGGAGCTGGATGGCCCCATCCTCGGGGGGCGCCAGGCCCGCGAGGATCCGCAGCAGCGTCGACTTGCCCGCGCCGTTGGCACCGACCAGCCCGATCACGTCGCCCGGCGCCACGACGAGGTCCAGCCCGGAGAACAGGAGCTGATCGCCGTGTCCGGCGGACAGCTCCTTGGCGATCAGCGTGGCACTCATAAGAACTCGATGCTATCCGAGCCCCTCGGTGACCGATCGTCTTAAGCGCCGGTAAGGACTGCGGATGCGGGCTTGTCGAGCGCGAGCCGGTGGCGGCAACGTTGAACCGTGAGGGCCAAGAAGATCGACCCGAGCGGGGCGCAGCCCACCGACCCGCCCTGGGCGCGCCTGCTGTTTCTGGTGGTTGAGGGCCACGACGGCCAGTGGTGGCGCGCGATCGTGCTGGTAATACCGCTATTGCTGCTCGTGGTTGCGCTGATCACACTCACCGGAGTGATCATGCTAGCTGCCCTACTGCCGCTGGGCGACTGGATCAACGGCGCCACCGGCACCGGATCGCTGATCGCCGTCGGCGCGCTCGCCTGGTACCGACGCCGACGCAACACCGTCAACCGTGTAGTGACCGGTAAGCAGTGATCGCGCCGGGGTGCAGCGGGATTCCCGCCGTGGCGATCAGACTGCGCGGGTCGAGGAACTGGGTACCCAAGGCTTGTTCCGGTACGAGCCTGGCCGCACGGGTGACCAGTACCCGGGCCACGGCGGCAGTGACCGCGGGGGCGGCGTCGGGTCGGCAGACCAGCAGGTTCGCGATCCCGATGGTGGGGAGCTCCGGGGCGAAGCCGTAGACGTTGGCAGGCACCGTGTCCAGTTGGTAAACCGGGCCGTATGCCGACTGCAATGCGGGAAGCGCGCTAGCCAGCGACAGCAGCCGGATACCGCGGCGTGCGCTGAGCTCGGCCAGCACCGGGGTCGGCAACCCGCCGGCCCAGAGCAGGGCATCGACGCGGCCGGCTTCGAGCGCGGTGATCGCGTCGGGAAGCCGGTGGTGTTGCACGTGCACCGCGGCTGATGGGGCGGCGGGTGGGGCGGCGGGCGCGAGCCCCGCGGCGATGAGGATCCGGTAGCCGTTCAGCCTGGCAGCAGAACCGTACGAACCCGAAGAGACCGTGCGCCCGGCCAGGTCAGCCAGGGTATGGACAGGGCTGGCAGCCAAGACGACGAGATGGAGATAGTTCTCATAGATCCGGCCGATAGCCCGCATCGGCACCGGAGCCAGCGGGCCGTCGCTGGTGGTTGCGGCTTGGGCAACGTCAGCGAGCACGAGGGCCAGATCTGCCTGCCCAGCGCGCAGGTATTGCAAATTCTCCAGGCTACCCTCAGAGGGTATCGCCGTGACGCGCAGTCGCGGCTCCTCGTGGCGGATCTCGGTGGCGAGCAGCTCGACGAACGCCAGGTTTACCTCGCCTCGCTGGCCTGTCGCGATCCTCAGCGTGCGCTGGGGCCCGCGGTAGGTGCCCGTGCCACAGCCGGCAGCGGTGGTGAGCCCGAGCGCCAGCGCGGTCAGCACCCTCCGGCGGGGAATCTCGCTCATGGGCCGGCCTCCGGTTTCTCGGCGCGAGGCAACACCACGTGCACGGCGAGGCCACCGGAGTCGCTGGCCGTGGCGTACAGCGCCCCCTTGCGCGAGAGCAGCAGCCGTTCGGCGATGGCCAGACCGAGCCCGGTTCCGGTGCTGTCGCGGTGTCTGGCCGCTCGCCAGAATCGCTGACGAGCCTGCGCTCGGTCCTGCGTCGACAGGCCCGGCCCGTCGTCGGCGACGATCAGCCGCACCGTGTCGGGATAGATCGTGGCACCCACTGTGACGGTGGCACCGGGCCCGGCATAGCGGATCGCATTGTCCAGCAGGATGTCGAGTATCTGGGCGAGCTCGGAATCTGCGCAGGCGACGGCGGCTGGCTCGGCGGGCAAGCCGTTGACCAGCCGAACCTCGGCCTGGGACGCAGCCGGGCGCCAGGCGTCGAGCCGGGCGCCAGCGACGGCACCGGGCCGGCACCGGGCGTCGTCAGCAGGATCGGGCTCAGCGGCCACCCGATCCGCGGAAGCCAGCGTAAGCAGCCCGTCGAGTAATGCTTCCAGCCGCTCGACCTCAGCCGCCAGGGATCGGTAGCCGTCCTGCGCAGCCGCCGGAAGGCGGGGCGCCAGTGAGTCCACCCGCAGCCGCAGGGCGGCCATCGGGTTGCGCAGTTGGTGAGAGGCGTCGGCGACGAGTTGGCGTTCCTGCTCGGCGGCAGCAGCCACCGCATCGGACATCTGGTTGAACGAGGTGGTGAGCGCGCGCAGTTCCGCAGGCCCACCTCCGGCTGCGACATGTGCGCCGGGACCGCCGGCCGCGACCGCGAGCACGCCACGTTCCAACTCGGCCAGCGGGCGCAACACCCAGCGGGCCAGCACCAGTGCGAGCAGCACGAAGCTCACCGCAGCGGCCAACGCACCTCCCAGAATCAGCGCCCAGCTGCGGGCCACGTCCGCAGCGGCGGCATCGAGTGACGTCCGCAGCACTGCCACCCCGGCAATGCGGGATCCGGTACCGACCGGCCGGGCCAGCACGACCTCGCCGTCGGACCACGGCCGCAGATGAGGCAGTGGCTGACCGGGCTCGTTGCGCAGCGCACCGTCGATCAGAGGTCGCAGCCCAGGATCGTCGGGAGTGATCCCCCCGGCGGCGACCATCAGCCGCCGTTGCCGGTCTAGGATCAGCACACTCTCCCCGTAGAGATCGGCATACGCGGTCGCCTCCTCGGCCAGCGGCGAGTGATCCCCCGTCGCGGCGGCCTGCTGGGCCAACACCGCGAAGCGGTCCAGCACGCCGGTACGGTCGAGGAGCAGTCGCTGGGATCGCTCCGCGGCGGTGCTGCTGAGCAGCGGCCAGGCGAACCCGGTGACGGCTACCGTGGCGAACATCAGCAGAACTACCAGTAACCGCCGGCGCACGTCCGCACCCTCACCCTCAGCCGAACCGGTAACCGAAACCGCGGATGGTCTGCAGCAGCCCGGGGCGGTCGAGCTTGGCGCGCACTGTCGCCACGTGCACGTCCAGCGAACGGGACACCGCCAGGTACGCGTCTCCCCATACCTCGTCCATGATCTGCTGGCGGCTCACCGCGGCACCCGGATGGCGGGCAAGCACTGCGAGCACCGCGAACTCCTTGGTGGTGAGCATCACCGGCTCACCAGCCACCAGCACGGTCCGAGCGTCCAGGTCCACGCGCACGTCCGCCACCTGCATGACGCGCTGCGGGGCATCACCACGAGCCACCGAACGCCGGGCCACCGCCTCCATTCTGGCCAGCAGCTCACCCAGCCGGATCGGCTTGACCACGTAGTCGTCAGCGCCGTTGCGCAGGCCCCGGACCAGTGAGCGTTCGTCTCCGCGTGCCGTGAGCACGAGCACCGGCATCGCGCTGACCCGCCGCAGCTTGCGCAACACCTCGAAGCCGTCGATGTCGGGCAACCCGAGATCAAGCAGCACTACGTCCGCGTCGCGGTGCAAGATGAGCGCATCCTCGCCCCGACGGCACCGGGTCGGGCGGTACCCATGCTCATCGAGCGCCTCGACGAGTGCGCTCGCAACCCCGTCGTCGTCTTCCACCAGCAACACCCGCATCCGCGCGCCTCTCAGCCTGACGATCTGGCAGCCACCCGACCCGCAGCGGTAGCGTCCAGCGGCGAGTTTCGCGATGTCTCCCTCATCGACATGTACACGAGCAACGAGATGAGCACACATCCGGCGACATAATAAAAGAACACCGACTCTTGCCCGGCGTTTTTCAGTGCCAGCGCGATGTACCCAGTGGTTCCCCCGAAGATCGCCGCAGTATTCAGCAATTGCGCGGTCACATCTCCCTTCGGAAAGAACGTGGCCGCGAAGTAGACGCTGAACGCCGCGTAAGCGTCCCAGCCGTACCACTCGATCAGATTACCGATCGATCCCTTCGTCACATTGCTGATCACCGGCGCTCATCCTGGCGGGCCGAAGCCACCGAAAGCGTCATCCAGCCTCCCACGACGTGTCTCGGTCGACTCTCACCCCACCGACTCACGACCGGCAAGACCGCATCCGCAGTCCTTACACTCGCTTAAGACGATCGGCCGCCCGCAGGTTCCCAAGCACTTCATACCTTCCCACGTCGGGTACGCCGAGCAGGTGTTCACTCGCTGGGGGCGTACTCGCGGTGTTCTTCGGCCGGTTCATCGCGCTGCTGCGGATCCTCTCCGGACCGCCGGATGAGGTTGTCGGTGCCGGGTTTGGTCCAGTATGGAAAGGGTGCTGCGCGCCGGGTTGGTTTTGCTGGTCGTGTCGGTCGCCCTGCTTACGGTGGTGTGGCTGCTGCAACGCCGCCTGATCTACTTTCCGGACACCGTCGCTCCGCCCGCCGGCAGTGTGCTACCCGGGGCGCAGGAGATCACGCTACGGACCGAGGACGGGTTGGAACTCGGTGCTTGGTACCTCGCCCCCCTCCGCGCCGACCGCGGTATCACCGTCCTGGTCATGCCGGGCAATGCCGGTTCCCGCGCGCTGCGGGCACCACTGGCCCGCCGGTTGGCAGCTAAGGGTCTTGCGGTGCTGCTCCTGGACTACCGCGGGTACGGCGGTAATCCCGGCAGCCCCTCGGAGGACGGGCTGCTCACCGATGCGCGCGCCGCGCGAGCCTACCTCCTCGGCCACGGTGTACCGGCGCAACGCCTGATCTACTTCGGGGAGAGCCTCGGCGCGGCGGTAGCGACCCGACTCGCCACCGAGGCGCCGCCCGGAGGACTCGCGCTGCGCTCACCGTTCACCAGCCTCGCCGCCGTAGGCTGCCGGCACTACCCGCTGCTGCCGGTCCGGCTGCTACTCCGAGACCGGTTCCCGGTAACCGAGCTGATCAGCCAGCTCCGGGTGCCGACCACGGTCGTCTACGGCTCCGCCGACACGATCGTGCCTCCGGAGCAGAGCGCGGCGGTGGCGGCCGCTGCGGGCGGCCCGGTGCGGGTGGTCGAAGTGGTCGGGGCGGAGCACAACGACGCCACCCTCCTAGAGGGCAACGAATTGGTCGCTGCCGTGCTCGACCTCGCCCGATCACTGCCCTGAGCCGTACGGCCCTACGTGAAAAACCGTCCCCAACCGAGGAAGCAACCGTTTGCAAAATCGATATCGGAGGCCCCGCAGGGTGGTGCTGAAGAATTGTCACCACCTACCGGACGTCCCTGATCAGCGGCAGCCACGCCGGCACCAGTGACAACAACCCCGCCCAACACAGCAGCGATCGCCAGAAAACGAACGATGACTCGACGCACCGTGTCCCCCTCAGTCACGTTGTGTGTGTGAACCGTGCCCTGGAGACGGCTTGACCGAGCGGTCCAACCCCCATCGCAGCAACGGCCCTACCCCAGGTATCGGCTGTGACCGTCGAACTGTTACCGGCAGCTACTCGACGCACACAACAGACCCCGCCGACGCAGGGATGTCTGTCAAGACAGCTGCAGCCATGCTCCTTGAGATGGAACCCCTGTGGTGTTGACGGCGAAGACGAGGTACCAGCCGGGCGGGGTCAGAGTGCGTTCGGCAGGCAGGTGAAGGGTGAGGTTTCTGTTCGCGTCGGTGGTGAACGGCAGGTCGATGAGGCGCTGTTCGTTGTCGGCGGTGTGCGTGGTGGCACCGGGCCGGATGAGGCTGATCGACGCGAGGGCAGGATCGTCGGTGGTCGCCGTCACGGTACCACCAGGGGTGGCGTGGGTGGTGGTGAGCGCAAGGGTGGGCTGCGGCCCGCAGAACAGATACGGCGGCCAGTACACCTCAATGCGGAGCTCTTCGACCTTGCGGGCGGGATTCGACCCTGCGGTCACGACCTTCCCGTCGGGCATGAGCAGAGCGACGGAGTGGTAGAGCCGGGGCAGGCGAGCCGGTGCGCCCAGAGTCCAGGTCTGCGTGGTGGGATTGAAGATCTCCGCTTCCAGCGCGGCCACCTCGGCGTTTTCCTCCAGCGCCGCGCCGCCGGTGGCCAACACGGTGCGGTTGGGCAGCAGTACCGCGCAGAGGTGCATGCGCGCGTGGTGCATCGGCGCGACGGGGTGGTAGGTAGGGGTCGCCGCGGTGAAGTCGACGATGCAGGCATCCCGGACCCCGGCCACCACGCCGTGGTGGTCGTGTGTGAGACCCCCACCGCCCATGATCATAACGCGCTGGTCCTGCACGGGAGGCAGCAGCACGCTGGCGGACTGATTGCGCATCTCCGGCGCGGTCAGCCCAGGCACCACGGTGGTCTCACCGGAACTCAGATCCCACGTCGAGGGGGGCACACCATTGTTGCCGCCGTATTGCCCACCGGAGTAGAAGACCCGACCGTCGCGGAGCAGGAACAGGTGGGAGTACATCGGCCACGGGCCTGGCGAAGTCACGACGGACCAAGACGGTGGTGTGTCGGTGTAGATCTCGGGCACTTCGTTCAACGGGCCATCCGCACCCAGCCCGGAGATCGCCAGTACCCGCCCGTCCGCGAGGGTAAGCAGCGCAGGATACCATCGCCCGCCTGCCATATCCGGCTTGCGCGTCCACGCCTGTGATGCGGGATCGAAGATCAGCGCGTCACGCAGCCCGAAAAAAGGGTCGTACTGTTCTGTGCCGCCGGCGGCCAGCAACCGCCCGTCGGGCAGGAATGCCTGGCCGGCACAGAATAAGTCGATCGGCGTGTCCGGAGCGTCGAACTCAGCGGCCGGGTAATGCCAGACGCGGGTGCGGAACTGTCGGGCGGCAAAGCGGTCGGTGTCGTTGCCTGACCCGGAGAACAACAGCACATCGCCGGTGTGCAGCAGGGCCGCATGCACGGGGTTGATCTGGGTGTCGAAGTCCAGCAGCCGCCACACCCCCTTGGTCGCCGCAGTGTCCAGATCAGTGACGAGGTCCAGGACGCGGTAGTAACCGGTATTACGCTGCTCGGCATTGTCGATGGCGAGGATGACGAGTTCGCTGCTGCCGGTGCCGTCCAGGTCGGCGATCGCCGCCGACCCGCCCTGGTTCTCCCAGAAACCCCAGCCCGGCACGGCCCTCCACGGCCCCCATCCGTCGCTGGCCCGCCCGTTCGCGTCCAGTCCCCAGCCGATCGTGTAGTAGGCGCCGTTCTGCTCGGCCGGGTTGTCCACGGCGAATA
>DATEMN010000497.1:0-7887 GCA_035275565.1 Pseudonocardiaceae bacterium
GGTGGCTGCGGCCACCCTACGTCACACCGGAAGAATTGAAGCGCATCGAGGAGATCCAGACTACGCGCTCAAGTTTCTCCAACTCAGTGAAATGGGTGAGCCACCAGCGGTCTTACGCGCTACAATCAAAGCAGACCAGGCCAAGCTGTATGCCCAACTTGGCGAACGCCGACTCGCCAACGAGGCGTTGCGAGCGTGTGAAGGCACCGAGGCTGACGTACGTGGGGTGACGGGTGAGGCGCGGGCGCTGCTCGGTGATCTCGATTGCGCCCATGCTGATCTGACGGCCGCATCTGCGAATCGAACTGCATCCACAGCTCGTTCAGCAGCGATCGAGGCGTGCCTGTTGGCTACCGTCTATGTGCAAGCCAGGGAACCGCGCGGCCTCGCTCTGGCCCGAGAAGCAATCGCCGCCGTTGCCGCGATTCCTGGGTCAATACGTACCCGAGAGCGGCTGCAACCGCTCATCGCGGCACTGGAAGTTTCTCCTAGTTCGGAGACAAAGGAGCTAACCCGTACAGCCCGCAATGTGCGTGGTTAACGGAAAGTTTTTCTTATCCGACCGCGAAGTTGAGATCGGTTAGAACTTAGACATTCTCACACCGGCTTGCGTCGTCAAGCCGGCGGCAGCCGTCGTGGCGGTGTCGACTCGTCAAATGGGTATCTCGCTGCCAGCGAGCGAGGTGCTTGCCGCGCCGTGACCACCTCGTCTGCCACACGTCCAGGTTGTAGAACTTCGGTGGGCTGTCGCAAAGTTTGGTCATCGCAGCGGAGAACTCGCGGGCTCCGGACGATTGGATTTCTCCATCGCTGATTCGTGCCGTGAGCCGTCGGACCATGTTGCCGGACTCCATCTGGGGTGAGGTGCCACACGCGACGGCGCCTCGAGCCCATAATAGTGCACCATGAAGCCACCGCCCCCGTGTCTGGGCGGGCCGGTACCACCATGACTCGCTGGGCTTCACCCCCGACACAGACGGTGATATGGATGCTTATCGCTGGTACAAGGGCACTTTGGATCGCGACATGGATGCTTGTCGCTGTTGACAGTCCGCGCTCGCGACACGGCAGCGGGCCGCGAGCTATGCGGATCGCCTAGCGCAGGGAACTCAACGCCGCCGCGGTCAGGGACGCATCCGGGTGACCAGGGCGGTGTCTATAGTGGCCGGAGACGAACTCGGGGTGCTCCAGTAGCTCGGCGTGGAAGGGCAGATTGCATTTCGGCCCGGCCACGGTGAACCCGGCCACCGCCGTCCGAACCCGCACCAACGCCTGTTCCGGTCGCGGCCGTGTACCACCAGCTTGGCCAGGAACGAGTCGTAGAACGGCGTCACCGTGGTGCCCGTCGCGTAGCCGGCATCCACCCGCACGCCGTCTCCGGTCGGCTCGACCCATTCGGTGACCGGACCAGGACCGGGCAGGGACCGCTTCGGGTCCTCAGCGGTTGATCCGTAGTTCGATCACGTGCCCAGCGGGTGCCTGGTCGTCGAAGCCGGGGGACGCGCCCACAACGATACGCAGCTGGGCGGCCACTAGGTCCACGCCGCAGCGCAATTCGGTGACCGGGTACTCCACCTGCAGCCGGGTGTTCATCTCCAGGAAGAAGAACTCGCCGGTATCCGAATCGAGCAGTCTCGCTCCCCCAGGGCACCACCCGGCCGTCAGCCAACCCGAGAACCTGCACCTCGACGTGGCGCACCCGAGGGAAGTACCGTTCGACGAACAGCCGCGGGTCACCGAAGAGCCGGTGCGCGAACGCGCTGGCCCGGGCATGCTCGGTGCGCACCGCGCCGGCGTCAGCCGCCACGGCCATTCCCATCCCGCCTCCCCAGCGGCAGCTTTGAGCATCACCACGAAGCCAACCCGCTGCGCCTGCGCCACCGCGGCATCCGGGCACGCCACCACCCCCTCCGAACCAGGCGCCACCCCCACCCCGGCCGCCGCCACGGTGGCCAATGCGCTCACCTTGTCGCGTCCATCACAAAGATCGGCTCAGCGCTGGGACCGACCCCACACCAGGCCGGCATTGCACACCGCTGTGGCGGACCCGGCGTCCTCAAACAGAACCCATAGCCAGGATGCACTGCGGCTGCGCCGGTGCGGCGGGCCGCGTCGAGTACCTGGCGGGGGTCCCGGTATGCCTGTCCCGGGTTCCCGCTCAGCTCGACCGCTTCGTCGGCCTTGGCGACGAACGGCAGCTCGGCGTCCACCGAGGAATGCACCGCGACAGTGCGGATCCCCAGCTCACGGGCAGCGCGGATCACCCGCCGAGCGATGTCTCCCCAATTGGCGACCAGCAGCGACTCAGACACTCAGCATTTTAAACATCTACCCGACCCCCTGCCGAAGCCGCGACTTGCGCGCACCATAGCCGAAGTAGACGACCAGACCGATGGCCAGCCACACCAAGAACCGGATCCAGGTGCTCACCGAGAGGTTCAGCATCAGCCACAGACAGGACAGGATCGCCAGCACCGGGACGAGCGGCACCAGCGGGGTCCGGAACCCGCGGGTCAGATCCGGCCGAGTCCGACGGAGCACCAGCACGCCCGCGGACACCAGCACGAAAGCGAACAGGGCACCGATGTTGACCATCTGTTCGAGGCGGACGATCGGGAAGAGCGCCGCGACGACGCCAACAACCGCGCCCACGAGGACAGTGGCCCGCACGGGGGTGCCGCGCGCACCGGTCCGAGCCAGCGCGCGGGGCAACAGACCGTCCCAGGCCATCGCGAACAGCACTCTGATCTGACCCAGCATGAGGATCATCGCCACCGTCGTGAGCCCGGCTAGCGCGCCGAGTGCGATTATCTTGGCGACCCAGGGCAGCCCGACGTTGGTGAAGGCGGTCGCCAGGGTCGCGGTGTCCCCGCTCGGGGAAGTGGTCAGCGCGGTGTAGGGCTGCATGCCCGTGATGACCAGGGCGACCGCCACGTAGAGCACCGTGACGATCACCAGCGACCCGATGATGGCCCGTGGCATGTCGCGCTGTGGATTGCGGGCTTCCTCGGCGGTAGTGGCCACGATGCCGAAACCGATGAAAGCGAAGAACACCACCGAGGCCGCAGCCAGCACCCCGAACACCCCGTACGTGCTGCCCTCCGCGCCGGACAGCAGTGAGAACAGCGACTGCCCAGACCCGTTGCCACCACTGGGCTTGGCCGGCGGGATGTAGGGGCTGTAGTTGCGCAGGTTGATGAAGCCGATCCCGACGGCGATCACCAGCAACACCACTGCGATCTTGATAGCGGTGAACACCTGACTGACCCGGGAGGACAACGTGATTCCCAGGGCGAGCACCACGGTGAGCACGCCGACGATCAGCAGGGCGGCCCAGTCGATCGTCGCCCCGCCGATATCGACGGTGGTGACGAGCGCCCCACCGGTGGCGTCACTCAGGTAGGCGGACCATGCCTTGGCCAGCACCGCGCCGCCCACGCTGAACTCCAGTACCAGGTCCCAGCCGATGATCCAGGCGATGAACTCGCCGAAGGTGGCGTAGGAGTAGGTGTAGGCGCTGCCGGCGACCGGGATGGTGGAGGCGAGCTCGGCGTAACACAGCACGGCGAACCCGCAGGCGACCGCAGCCAGGACGAAGGACAGCGACACCGCCGGACCCGCGGTGTCGCCGGCCTGTTGGGCAGCAAGCACGAAGATTCCGGCGCCGATGGTGACCGCGACCCCGAACACCGTCAGGTCCAACGCCCCGAGGTTGCGGCGCAGCCTGGTTTCCGGCTCGTCCGTGTCCGCGATGGACTGTTCGATCGACTTGGTCCGCCACAGCCCGCTGGCCGCCATCACACACCACCTCTGGTCACGGAGGTGCGATCCAGGTCGGGCTCTAGATAGATGATCCGGGCGGCGGAAACCGCGCCCCGGACCCGTGCCTCCGCCTCATCAATGACCCGGGCGAGCTCGGCGGTGGACATCGTGGCCGGCACCGCGATCTTGGCAGCGATCAGCAGCTCGTCTGGACCGAGGTACTGGGTCCTGAGGTGGATCACCCGGTTCACCCCGTTGCCGACCAGCGCCTGTCGAATGGTTCGTACCTCGACCGGACGGGATCCTTCCCCGATCAGCAGGCTCTTGGTCTCCCGGATGAGGATGATCGCGATCACGCCGAGCAGAACACCGATGCACATCGTGCCGATCGCGTCCCAGATAACGTCCCCGGTGAGCATCGACAGCCCGACACCGCCGAGTGCGAGGATCAAGCCCAACAGCGCGCCGGCATCCTCCAGCAGGACCACCGGAAGCTCCGGGGTCTTGGACTGCCGGATGAACTGCCACCAGGTGCCGTCGCCCTTGAGCGGCCGGGATTCCCGGATCGCGGTGCGGAAGCTCAGACTCTCCAGCACGATCGCCACCCCCAGGATCGCGATCGCGACCAACGGTGAGGTGAGCGACTCGTGGCTCTCCAGCTTGTGGAAGCCCTCGTACAGGGCGAACACCGACCCGAGGCTGAACAGCAGCAGCGCCACGATGAAGGAGTAGAAGTACCGGTCTCGGCCGTAGCCGAATGGATGCTCCTGGGTGGCTTTCCGCTGAGCGCGCTTCCCGCCGAGCAGCAGCAGGCCCTGGTTGGAGGTGTCGGCCACCGAGTGCACCGCCTCGGCGAGCATCGACGATGAGCCGGTGATCAGGTAACCGATGAACTTCGCCAGCGCGATGCCGGCGTTGGCCAGCAACGCCGCGATGATCGCCTTCGTCCCGCCACCCGCTGACACCCCGGCGCCTCCTCGCACTGCCTTACCGCGTCCGTCTGGCATACCGTCCGTCTGGGCGTCTCGCCCGCACCGGCGAGCCTACAAGTGACCGTGGTGTGCCACCGGCTGGCGCAGCCTCAGATCACGCCGTCACCGCGCACTGGTTGACTGCTGATCACTTCACGACGCCGACCCCGGTACTGCCAGCGCAGCCGCCATGGTTGCAGAGCCGACTCGACCTTGACCTGAAAATCCATCTTGGACTGACCGACCGAGCGGTCAGCGAAATGGATGGGTATCTCCCTGATCCGGCAACCCCGGCGACGGGCCAGGAAATTCATCTCGACCTGGAACGCGTAACCGTTGGACCGGACCCGGGTGAGATCGAGGCTCTGCAATTCACGGGCGCTCCACAGTTTGAAGCCAGCCGTAACATCATGGATGTTCAGGCCGAGGATGCGATCGGCGTACCAGTTCCCGAAACCTGACAGATACCTGCGGTGGATGCCCCAGGCACTGTCGATACTGCCGCCGGGGACGTAACGGGAGCCGATCACGAGATCCGCGCCTGTCCGCAACGCGGTCACCAGCAGCCGGGGAATCGCGTCCACCGGGTGGGAGCCGTCCGCGTCCATCTGGACGATCCACTCCGGCTCGGCACGTGCGGTCGGAAACTGGTCCGCGTGGCCGTCGAGCGCAACGGTGAACCCCTCCACGTAGGCGCGACCCAGTCCGTTCTTCGTCGTGCGGTGCAGAACCGAGACGCGCTGGTGACGCTGAGCCAACTCGTCGGCGAGTCGGCCGGTGCCGTCCGGCGAATCGTCATCGACGACCAGGACCCAGAGCTGCTCCAGCGGCAACGCGAGCAACGCGGCCACCAACGACGGCAGGTTGTCCGCTTCGTTGTAGGTGGGCACGACCACCGTCACCGGCGTGCGCCACTCCTCGCCGCCCAGCTCGGCAGGCTCGGTCACGGAGTACTCCTTCGGACGTCATCGGTGAGTCCCGGCAACGCGCGGAACAGCTGCACAGGACCACTTCCCGGGCACACCGTGACGGCGGAATCGGCGGCGGCCAGCCATACCGATCCACCTCGGCGCACCGTGACACTGTCACCGTCGAGAGAGTGCAGCTGCGCCGACCCCTGGGTGCAGAGCAGGATCTGCGGCCACCGGCTGTGCAAGCACACCGGGGTCGACTCACCGGCTGCCCACTCCAGCCGGGTCAGTTGGAACTCCTCGGCCGGGGTGTGATATGCGGTCTCGTGCGGCCCAGCCGGCTCACCGCGTTGCACCGGCAGCTCGCCGGAGGAGAAGTCCAGCACCCGCAGCAGCTCTGGGACATCAATGTGCTTGGCCGTCAAACCACCGCGCAGCACGTTGTCTGAATTAGCGCTGATCTCCACAGCGGTGCCCCGCAGGTAGGTATGCAGGTTGCCGGCCGGTAGGTAGATCGCTTCTCCCGGCCCCAACACGATGTGATTGAGCAGCAAAGCCGCGAGTGCCCCGACATCGCCTGGATACATCTCGGACAGCTCGAGAAACACCCGGCACTCGTTCCGGACATCGCTGCCGCCACTACGCGAGACGGGAAGGGCGCCATGCACCCCGTCGCGGCGCAGCAGCGCGACGCAGGCATCCAGGATAGCCGGCAGCAGCGCCTTGGCTGCAAGCTCGGGCATCGTGATCCAGGTAGTGAACAGGGTACGCAGCCCATCGGCATTGGGCTCGGCCGCGAGCATCATGCAGTAGGGCGTGAGCAACGTCGTGTCCAGCGCGGTGAGCAACTCGACGGTGCGCAGTGGATCCCGGAAACCGGCTAACGCGTGGAGCTCGGTGAGCGCGCAGACCAGCTCGGGTTTGTGGCTGGGGTCGGAGTAGTTACGTTCCGGGGCGTCTCGGGGGATCCCTCGGGCCTCCTCGCGAGCGAACCCTTCAGCGGCCTGCTCCGCGGACGGGTGGGCCTGCAGGCTCAGTGGCTCCTCGGCGGCGAGCACCTTGAGCAGGAACGGCAACCGGGCGCCCCAGCGCTGCGCGCACTGGGTCCCAAGGTGGCGTTCCGGGTCGCCGTGCAGGGCCACCAGCAGCGAGGTCTGGGCGCCGTCTGCGTACAACAGCATTGACGGGTCCGCCGGGTGCGCGCCGAGCCACAGCTCCGCTTGCGGGTGCGGAGTAGGGACCGGGCAACCGAGCAATTCGGCGATCGCAGTCCGCGAACCCCAGGCGTACGGCCGAATCACGTTACGCAACAGCTCCACAAACCCTCCCTCGCCGCCGGCTCATCCGCTGATCGACTCGGTGGGGCCGACCCAGCCGTACCCGGTCAACACGCCCCGCCCCAGCCCGAGGTACAACGCGGCGAAGTCGAACCGTAGGGCCAGCACCGCAGCGGCGCACGCAGCGGCACCGGGATCGCCCTGGCGCACCATCAGCTCGTCATCGGCGGTCACCACATCGGCGCCGGGCAACGCGTCCAGCGCGGCGGCACGTTCGGGGTCGGTGCGGGGGAACACACCGAGCAGCATCGGCCGGACCGCCGGCATACCGTTGCGTTGCAACTGGTCTTCGAACGGATCGTGGAACACCTCGGTCTCCCCGCCGACGCGGGCCGCCTCCACGCGCAGCGCCGGCAGCGCGGCGGCCTCGTGAAATCCCGCGGCGTGCGCCACCACCGCCGCGTGCGCGGCGAGCGCCCCTGCGCAATGCCCGGCCACCGCGGTAGCCACTGGATCGGTTCCCCACAGCAACGGAGTTCGCCCGGTCAGCCGCAGCGCCAGCGACTTAGCGGGGTTGACCAGCGATTCGTGGGCGACGTGATCGCGCTCGGCCTCGCGGTCCAGCTCACCGGCCAGCTCCTCGGCGTCGGTGGCCAGTAATCCCAGGGTGTCCAGCAACAACAGCCCGGCGGTGAGTGTGCGCGGTAGTGCCAGCCCTGGCGGCACCTCGATGCGGGGCACCAGCAGCACCGATCGACCTTCGGCCGCGGTCGCCACCGGACCGTCGGCAGGCGCGGTGAGCACCACCTGAGCCCCCCGGCGGACCGCTCGGTGGATGCCCTCGGCCAGCTCCTGGTCCCCGGGATCGGTGGTGTTGGCCAGGACGATGTCCAACGCCCCAACCCACAACGGGACCGACCGCGTCATCACCACCGGCACCGGGCAGGACGGCCCGAGCAGCGCGAG
>DATEMN010000498.1:0-5882 GCA_035275565.1 Pseudonocardiaceae bacterium
CGGGCTGTACTCGGCGGTGGCCCGGTTGGCTGCGGGTACCGGGGTCAGGTTGGCCTGGATCCCGCGACGAGCCGGCGAACGCGGCGCCTTGGAGGCCGGCGCGACGCCGACCCTGCTGCCTGGCGGTCGGCTGGTCACCGACCCGGCGGCCCGAGCCGAAATCGAGCACGCCTGGGGGGTGACACTGTCGAGCCGGCCCGGCCGCGACACCACCGGGATCCTCGCCGCCGCGGCGGCTGGGCAGCTGGACGGGCTGGTCATCGGCGGTGTGGATCCGGCTGATCTGCCGGACCCCCGGCTGGCCGGGCAGGCGCTGAGCCGGGCCAAATTCGTGGTGAGCCTGGAGATGCGACCGTCGGCGGTGACCGAGGCGGCTGATGTCGTGCTGCCGATCGCCTCTGCGGTCGAGAAGGCCGGCAGCTACCTCGACTGGGAAGGCCGCCGCCGCGAGTTCGCCGCCACTGTCCCCGCTGGGGTCGGTGCGATCCTGCCGGACTGCCGCGTGCTGGACAGTCTCGCCATCGAGATGGACGTCGATCTGTTCACCCAGACCTCGGCCGCGGCGTGGGCCGGGCTCACCGCGCTCGGCAGCTATGCTGGCGCCCGTTCGGACTCCCCGGGGGTGGCCGCCGCACCAGCGCCGCAGGTCGGCGAGGGGCAGGCCGTGTTGGCCACTTGGCGCCGGCTGCTGGACAACGGATCGTTGCAGGACGGTGAGCCGCAGCTGGCCGGCACCGCTCGGCCTGCCGTGGCGTTGTTGTCCGAGGCCACCGCCGCTGACCTCGGAGTGCACCTCGGTGGGAAGATCACAGTGGGCACCCGGCAGGGCTCGGTGACGCTGCCCTCTGCCGCCGCGGACCTGCCCGCGGGGGTGGTGTGGATCCCGGGTAACTCCGGACCCGCTACCGTCCGCAGCAGCCTCGGTGCTGGCCACGGCACCGTGGTCACCGTGCGTAGCGATAACAACCCTGTGGGGAGGTAAGCCGTGACACCTACCGAGGCACTGCTCGCCGACGACCCGCTGTGGCTCACTGCGCTGAAGGTCGTCGTGATCTTCGTGTTCCTCATGGTCATGACCCTGTTCATGATTTGGATGGAGCGCCGGGTCGTCGGGCGCATGCAGCACCGGCCGGGTCCCAACCGGGTCGGTCCCTTCGGGCTGCTGCAGTCTCTGGCCGACGGCCTCAAGCTGGCGCTCAAGGAGGACATCACACCGGTCCAGGCCGATCGCCGAGTGTACGTGCTGGCCCCGGTGATCTCCGCGGTCACCGCGTTCACGGCGTTCTCGGTGATCCCGCTCGGCGGCGAAGTGTCGATCTTCGGTGAGCCCACCGTGCTGCAGATCACCGACCTGCCGGTTGGGGTGCTCGTGGTGCTGGCCTGCTCGTCGCTGGGCGTCTACGGGATCGTGCTGTCCGGCTGGGCGTCGGGCTCGCCGTACCCGCTGCTGGGCTCGCTGCGGTCGGCCGCTCAGGTGATCTCCTACGAGATCGCCCTGGGGATGTCGATCGTCGCGGTGATCCTGTACGCGGGCTCGCTGTCCACAGCGGACATCGTGGAGGCGCAGTCGCAGCAGTGGTGGTTCGTGTTCCTGCTGTTCCCCAGCTTCGCGGTGTTCTGCGTGTCGATGGTCGGCGAGACCAACCGGGCGCCCTTCGACCTGCCGGAGGCGGAATCGGAGCTGGTCGGTGGTTTCCACACCGAATACTCGTCGCTGAAGTTCGCGCTGTTCTTCCTCGCCGAATACGTCAACATGGTCACTGTCTCGGCCATGGCGACCACCCTGTTCCTGGGTGGTTGGCACGCCCCCTGGCCGCTGGCCGGTGGGCCGCTGGACGGCGGCTGGTTCGGTCCGCTGTGGTTCCTCAGCAAGACGCTGGTGTTCCTGTTCGTGTTCGTCTGGCTGCGGGGCACCCTGCCCCGGATGCGGTACGACCAGTTCATGGCGCTGGGCTGGAAGGTGCTGGTGCCGGCCAGCCTGGTCTGGATAGTGCTGGTCTCCGCTGTCCGAGCGCTGCGCGGCGCCGCCGTCACCCCGACCGGGATCCTCATTGTCGGCGGCATCCTGCTGGGCGCCTTGGTGCTCGTCGCCTTCCTGCTGCCCGAGCGCCGGTCGGTCCAGCCCAGTTCGGTCCAGCTCGGGTCAGGGCAACGCAGTCACGAGGTGCCCACCGCGGGCTCGGACTACCCACTGCCCCCGCTGGACCTGGTGGTGCCTCCGTCGCCACCTCGGCGGGCCGCGGTGCCTGCAGGCGCGCCACCGACGACGCAGGAGGATGGCCATGGGACTGCTTGATCCGGTCAAGGGTTTCGGGGTCACCTTCTCGACGATGTTTCGCAAGGTTGTCACCGAGGAGTATCCCGAGGTCAAGAAGATCACCGCACCGCGGTTCCACGGTCGCCACCAGCTCAACCGGCACCCGGACGGGCTGGAGAAGTGCGTGGGGTGTGAGCTGTGCGCCTGGGCCTGTCCGGCGGACGCGATCTACGTCGAGGGCGGCGACAACACTGAGGAGGCCCGCTACTCGCCGGGGGAGCGCTACGGCGCGATCTACCAGATCAATTACCTGCGCTGCATCGGCTGCGGCCTGTGCATTGAGGCTTGCCCGACCCGCTCGCTGACCATGACCAACGAGTACGAAGTGGCCGACGACAATCGCCAAGACCTCATTTACACCAAAGAGGACCTGCTCGCGCCGCTGCTGGCCGGGATGGAGCAGCCCCCGCACCCGATGCGACTGGGCGACACTGAACAGGACTACTACGTGCAGGGTCCGATCCTGGAGCGCCGTTCAGGTGCGGTGGGCGAGGAACAGCTGTGACCATGCTGGGTCTGCTGCTCGCGGTGCCGCTGCCGGTGCCGGCTGACACTGTCAGCCTGGGGGAGACCGTCGTGTTCTGGATCCTGGGTCCGCTCGCGCTGGCCGGCGGGCTAGGGATGGTGTTCGCCCGCAGCGCGGTGCATTCGGCGCTGTGGCTGGCGCAGACCATGCTGTGTCTAGGCGCGCTGTACATGGTTCAACAAGCGCCGTTTCTGGGTTTCGTGCAGATCATCGTCTATACCGGCGCGATCATGATGCTGTTCCTGTTCGTGCTGATGTTGGTGGGCAAGGAAAGCGTCGACTCGGTGGTCGAAGTGCTGCGCGGTCAGCGGGTCGCTGCGGCGTTGGCCGGGATCGGTTTGGCCGTGCTGCTGGTGGGAATGCTGGGCCAGGCATTCACCGGAGTCACCGCAGCCGGGCTGGCCGCGGTCAACACCACCGGTGGCGGCAACGTCGCCAACCTCGGCCGCATCCTGTATACCGCCTACCTGTTCCCCTTCGAGCTCACCTCCGCCCTGCTGATCACCGCCGCGGTCGGCGCGATGGTATTGACCTTCACCGAGCGCAGCAAGGAGGGCAGGTTGACCCAGCGCGAGCGGGTGGAGGCTCGGATCCGAGGCGCCCATCCCTCCCCGCTGCCGGGTCCCGGCGTCTTCGCCACCATCAATTCGGTGGCTACCCCGGCCCTGCTGCCCGACGGGTCGGTGGCCCCCGAGTCGATGTCCGAGCTGTTGGAGTCCACTAGCCGCGAGCGGGTGGACGACGACGTGCGCAGCGTCGCCGATGCCGGCGCAGATCCCGCTCGGCGCGCTCTGCGCGGGCCGGTGCCATCCACCGGATCCGATTCCGAGGAGAGCGGGTGACTCCCACCTATTACCTGTTGCTGTCCGCGCTGCTGTTCACCATCGGCGCGGTCGGCGTGCTGGTGCGCCGCAACGCCGTCGTGGTGTTCATGTGCATCGAACTGATGCTCAACGCGGTGAACCTGACCCTCATCACCTTCTCCAGGATCAACGGCACCCTGGACGGGCAAATCATGGCGTTTTTCGTGATGGTGGTCGCGGCCGCCGAGGTGGTGGTCGGCCTGGCCATCATCATGGCTATCTTCAAGACCCGCCGCTCGGCCTCAGTGGATGACGCCAACCTGCTGAAATACTGAGATCTTCGCTGTACAGTTGTCCCTTTCGGAAGGTTGCGATGAATTCGTCAGGACAAGCAGCCACCGTTGTCTACGTCCACGGGGCCGGGTCCACGGGGCCGGCAACAAGCCGCTCAGAGACGACCTGAAGCGAAGTTGGGACCAGGACCTGTTCGGCCGGGACATGGGCCAGCGGACCCGGATGGTCTACTACGCAGACGTGCTGCACGCCCAGCCCGACGCGATCGGACCGGACTCCTGCGCCCACTGAACCGCTAGCCCCAGCACCCTCGACGCCGCCGCGAACCGTCACCTGGATACACATCGCCGCTCACCCCCCGCGAACAGCGACATGGAGACTTATCGCGGTGAGAAGGGTACTTGGACCCGCGACATGGAGACTTATCGCTGTCGGGAGGGGTAGGCCGCGACAGGGAGGCTCGCAGGGATTGCCCGCGTTCGGCCGGCGGGTTAGAGTTCATCGAACATATGTTCGATGATGGCGCTGCCTTCCCCGCGGCGGATCCGGATGCGGAGGTTGCCGGATGGCGGGTGCGAGCGTTGGGTCGGTGCTTTCCGCGTCGGGGTTGAGAGAGCGGCTTGACATTCCGGGCGGTCGGCCGCCGTTCCCGGTGGTCGAACCGTTTGCGATGCTGCTTCCCGGCGGGGGGTTGCGTCGAGGGTCAGTGATTGCGGTGCAGGGATCGACGGCGTTGCTGCTAGCGCTGTTGGCTGCGGCCACCGCGCAGGGAGCCTGGGCTGCGGTGGTCGGTGTCGGCGATCTCGGCGTGCTGGCCGCAGCCGAGGCGGGGGTGGTGGTGCCACGGCTAGCCCTGATTCCCCGGCCGGGGCCGGATCCGGCGAAGGTGGCTGCGGCCCTGCTCGACGGGGTGGACCTGGTGGCGCTGGCTGACGCGGACCGGGTGTCTTCCGGGGCGCGGCGATCTCTGGCTGCCCGGGCACGGCAGCGCGGGTCGGTCTTGCTCCCGCTCGGTCGATGGCCGGGCGCGGACGTCGAGCTGAGCTGCCGTGCCGAGGCATGGTATGGCGCTGAGGCGGGTCATGGGCGGCTACGCAGTCGCGAGGTCGTGGTGCGCGCGGTGGGCCGCGGTGCGGCGGCTCGGCCACGCGCCGCCCGTTTGTTGCTGCCCGGTCCTGGCGGGGCGGTAGTGTCCTGGTCAGCCGCAGGGGTTTCGCTTGTGCAATAATCGAACATATGTTCGATTTGATGTCGCGGGTGGCACTGCGAGTGGTTGCGGTGTGGTGTCAGGACTGGCCCGTGCTGGCTGCGGCGTCGGTCGAAGGGCTGTCCGTGCAGGCACCGCTTGCGGTCGTAGCCGCCAACCGGGTGGTGGCCTGCTCGGCGACGGCTCGAGAGCAGGGCGTGCGCCACGGGCAACGTCGCCGTGAGGCGGAGGGCCGCTGCCCGGAGTTGGTCGTGTTCGCTGCCGACCCGGACCGTGACGCCCGGGCGTTCGAGCCGGTGGTAGCTGCGGTCGAGTCACTGGCGCCCGGGGTGGAGGTGGTGCATTCCGGGCTGGTCGCGGTGCCGGCCCGCGGTCCAACCCGGTACTTCGGCAGCGAACCTGCGGTGGCCGAGCGGATCGTCGACGTGGTCGCTGCCCAGGCCCGGGTCCCGTGCCGGATCGGTATCGCCGACGGCCTGTTCGCCGCAACCCTCGCTGCGCACCGGGGTCGGCTGGTGCCGCCGGAGGGGTCGGCTGGCTTTCTTGCCCCACTGGGCACCGCCGAGCTGCATCAGCCTGCGTTCACTAGGGCTGGCCGGGCTGCGCTGGTGGACCTGCTCCACCGGTTGGGGCTGCGCACCCTCGGCGCGTTCGCTGCGCTGGACGTCGATGACGTCGCCTCGCGGTTCGGTCCCGATGGGGTGCGCGCGCATCGGCTCGCCCAGGGGCTTGACG
>DATEMN010000499.1:0-23472 GCA_035275565.1 Pseudonocardiaceae bacterium
CTGCCTGGCTGGCAGAACTGACCGCTTCGCCCTCAATGGCGACCGGCGTTCTCAGTGCCCGCTGACGGATACGTTCCGCCATATCAGCCAGTCAGGCGCTTAAGTCCAGCTGGTCATCTTGTGAGAGGTCATTCTCTATAACTCCTGCACAGAACGCCCCACAGGCGTCTGCCATCCGCCGCAGCTCAAGCAGGAGCTGACGGTCATCCTCAGTCACGGTGTTCCGGCCTCTCCACCCAGGAAACCTGAGCCTGAAAAACGGGCGACGGCTCACCGGACGAGCTGAGCCGGGAACACTCCGGACACACCTGCCCAGGATCAGTCGGCTCACCCGGCAGAGCTGAGCCACTTTTCCGCCACGCCCGAAGTGGTGAGAACTCCACCCCGCACACCGCCAGCACTCTGCCACGGCGCAAGCGGCCACGGTGGGTGTCGTGATCACTCAGGGATCGCCGGTACCACGTCATCCCAACCACTCCCCGAGAATGTCGAAGAGCTGTGTGGCAGCAGCCTCGTCAAGGCTGAGCACGCAGGAGACGTCAATGTGCGGATCCAGCACGATCTCGCCGTTGCCCTTGCTGAAACGGAGATTGCAGAACTCTCTGCTGCCGTGAATCTGGCAGGTGATAAGGATGGTGCAGTCATCGGCGTTCATGACGTTCTCGCTCTCTGCGCGGGGATCGAAACACACGACCGACAGTGGCCACGTCCAGGCTCAACAAGACTGGCAGGCAGCACGTCTTGACCGCCAAGAGCGATGTAGCGGCCCCTAGGGAAACGGCCAGCAGCAACAGCGTAAGCCGAGAGAAAGTGCGCGGTAAGGGTATGCGCATCGATGACTTCGACGGTGCGGCGGCGCGGCACGGCTCTTTCCGTTCGACGGCCTCTGAGTCGGTGTTTGCCGGGCATGAGTGTTCCTCTCAATGTGGAAGACCGGACCAGCGACGGGTTCGCACTTTGGACTGGGCGTCCATGCGTTGTCCCACCGGCTGGACGGCACCCAGGACCGGGGAACACCGGACTGGGGAAGTGGGGGAGGCGTCCCCCATGAGGGACGCACCAGTCCAGCGTTCAGCCCGGCCCTGGGGCCATGGAGATGATCGAATCGGGAAGGCGTGTCCTCACCTATGCCGGACAGTGGATAGGCGTATCCCGCCCATGGAAGCAAGGTAATCCTCGTTGGTCAGGCGGTTGGATCATGGGTGACGGCGGACCGTTACACTCCTCCGAACGGATAAGAAATCGGAAGGGGCGCTTGTGGCATCCCGCCCAGCACGCCATCACTACTGCCGCTGTGGCACGCACTTGGCGAAGGACAACACCGAGCGTCAGTGCGCCCGTTGTCAGCGTGCCTCCCGCGACAAGCTCATCGCCCCGCCCGAGGTCCCTGACGAGTTCTGGCAGACCGAACAGTTCCGGGAGGCCTTCACCGCCCAGCACATCGGCCGGGTATCCCGGGCCTACCGCACCCACCCACCCACATCACTACGCGGTCTACGGTCCAGACGGCATCTCGCAAACCCTGCTCGGCCAGTGGCTAGGGCTCCGGCAACCTCAAGTCAGCCGGATCGAAACCGGGCCGCCGATCCGTCACCTCGATACATTGCAGTATTGGGCTGAAAGGCTGCGCATACCGGTCGATCTGTTGTGGTTTGACATGCCAGGCCAGACCCGGCTCATAGTGTCGGGTGAGCGGCGAGATGAGGTGGTCTTGCCAGTAAGCGGTGAAGATCTCTCCAACACCATGCCTCTTCCAGCTTCACCAATCTCCACGCAACGGATATTGTTGCCTTTGGTCGTAGACGGTCAATCACTGCTGCTGCCGTTGGAGTCGGACGCCCTTGCATCGA
Organism: Pseudonocardiaceae bacterium; assembly: GCA_035275565.1. Classification (GTDB taxonomy): domain Bacteria; phylum Actinomycetota; class Actinomycetes; order Mycobacteriales; family Pseudonocardiaceae. The sequence continues at coordinate 1,851 of DATEMN010000499.1, forward strand.
GCGGGCTCGGTGACCTTCTCGGCAAGTTGCCAATCTCCAACGGCGCGCCAGCTGACGGACTTCTGTTACCTATAGAATCTCTCTCATTGGATCTCGACTTTGACGAGCTGCATCATGTCGCCGCCGCTCTGTCAGACGCGCACCGTTATCTGGACGGCTCGGTGGTGGATTACTTCCGGCGTCAACTCGACGCCTGCGAAGCAGATGACAGTGCGCTTGGCCCCACCAAGGCACTTCCGGTCGTGCTCGGCATTCTCGGTGCTATCGAGAAGCGTGTCCGTGATGTCCCACCGGCTGTACGCAGTGAACTGCTTTCGGTCGGAGCGCGAGGCGCAGAGTTCGCCGGCTGGCTGTATCGCGACGTACATCATCCTCGGCGTGCGTGCTTCTGGTATGACCGCGCTACTGAATGGGCACAGGCGGCAGGTGATACAGCGGCACAGGGCTACATCTTGCTGCGTAAATCACAAATGGCCTATGAAGACCGTGACGCTGTACGCGTATTGACACTAGCCCAAGCTGCGCAGTACGGCCCATGGCAGCTTCCCAGATCGGTACGTGCCGAAGTGACGCAGCAAGAGGCGCGTGGTTTGGCGATGGTCGGTGAGCCCATCAGCCTCATCGAGCAGAAACTCGACCTGGCCCGCCAGCTTCTTGCTGATACTGCCTTTGACGATGCACAGCATGGCCAGCTTGGCTGCTCCTTCAACGAGAACGCGCTAACGCTGCGGACAGCTAGCTGCTATATCGAAGCAGGCAAACCGCAGCAGGCAAACCGCAGCAGGCAAACCGCAGCAGGCTGCCGCTCTCTATGGTCAAGTACTGTCCGCTGGCGGACTCTCGCGCCGTGATCGTGGCTACTTCCTTGCGCGCCGGACGTCATCATTAGCGCTGGCTGGCGAGCCCGATGAAGCAGCAAGCACGGGATTGGAAGCCGTCCAACTCGCGTCATCGACCACCTCACAGCGCACCAAACGTGAACTGATACGGGCATTGGCCGCCCTCAAGCCGTGGCGCAACCGTCCCGGACCCCGTGCGTTGCGCGAAGCGCTGGCAATCCCACAGGCGACGGTTACGAAGCCGCCGTCAGCCAATCCGCCACCGTCCGGATGACGAACGCCTGCCACTCTTGGCTCTGCGGGTTGAGGTACTGAGGGTCGTCATGCACGGCGAAGCCATGTTGCGCACCATCTATCTCCACAAGTTTGCGCGTGGCTACCAGCTGTTCAGCCGCCGTCCGCGAAGAAACAATAGGGACGAACGTGTCCTCGGTGCCGTGTACTATCAGTGTCGGCGCGGTGACCTCAGTCAAGACGGTGTGTGGCTGTAACCAAAACACCTCGTTCAATAACGCTCGCCCATGCTTTACGCCCGGCCGATGGCTGATGTGCCCCTGCTCGCGGAGCATCTGCGCAGCTTCGTCGTCAAGATAGTCATTCGACCAGTGCGGTTTCTGATCGATGTACCGAGCCTTATAATTGAGCTGCGGGTTGAGAAGCACCAGCCGCGTCAGTTCATCTGGCTGCTTGGCGGCATAGTAGGCCGCTAAGCCACCGCCGAAGCTCGTCCCAAGCAAGCTAATGTCGCTTACACCGGTTGTCTCGCGTGCCTGGGCGACGGCGACGCGGATGTCGTTGAGGTGTGCCGCTAGCGTCACTTCTTCTTGTCGACCGCCACTCTCACCGTGGCCACGCAGGTCATAGCGCAGCGACGCCACGCCGACGCTGGCAAGTCCCTGGGCCAACCGAGTAAAGAAGCCGCCCTCCTCACGGTCGACGCCAGCACCATGGACAAGGACGACTGCGCGATCGGGCTTTTCAGGCAAGACGACCGTACCCGCCAGCTGCAAGCCGTCGAGGGTGCGCCACGTGGCACTGATGAGCTGCATCCCTGTCACTCTAGCCACTTCTGAGAGCGTCCGCTGGCGGGAGGCGGACTCCGTTGACGCACATGGCGTTTGTGCTGATTAGTTTTTGAAGGACCTGTAGTGTTTCAACGGCATCTCGCTTGTCGTAGACACCGACCAGACCATTGCTGTGGTTGACTCTCACGGATAGGTTGCGTATAGCAACTTCAATGACTGGATCAAGTTTCACTGAGCCACCGCCGTGTATCTGCCCATCGACGACACTTCGGGCCTTCCGCGCGGTCAGCCAGTTACACTGCCAGTCGGGTTCGCCCCATTCCATGATGCAGAGAGCCGTCACGCGTGACGCAATCTCATCCGTCAGTATCTGCAGGCCACGCTTTATGGGCCATGCAGCAAGCACTGGGCGCCACGTCTGCGGAGTGGTGTGTTCGTGTCCGAGATACGTGACAGGATTCAGCGGTGACGGTCTCGCTGCTCGATCGCCGCGTCTACGGCCTCCCGGATGTCGACCGGCTTCTCGTGTTGCCCTCTGGCACGCTCGCCGGTGGATCGATGGCTACGACCGTGGCGGGGTGCACTATCCGCCGGTTGTTCGAGCCGAATGCACCCGTGATGAGGAAGTGACCTGGGGGGAGTTTGTCGAGACGAGGTTGCTTGCCGAGTTCCGTGCGCGCGGTGCGTCCATGCGCCGCCTGCGTCCTGCCGTGGTCCGGTTGCGTGAGGAGTTTGGCAGGTATCCGCTCGCGCACGCCAGGCCCTTCCTCGATATCGATGGCCGTGAGCTTGTTCGCCATGTCCAGCAGGAGATGGCATCACGGGTCACGGGATGCTCGTGGTGGTCCGCAGCGCGCAAGCGATGATGTCGGCCCCGGTGAAGAGCTTTGTCGGCGATCTCCGGTATGTCGGTGACACCGACAGCGAGGTGAGCGCTGTGGTTCCGGTGCAGTTCGGGGGGCTGGTCACGCTCGATCCGCTGTATCAGTACGGGCGACCGGTGGTGCGGACGGAGCCGACGGAGGTGGTTGCCGAGCAGTTCCGAGCTGGCGAGTCCACCGAGACGATCGCTGATCTGTTCGATCTCACGTCGCTTAGGTGGAGCAGGCATTGCGCTTCGAGCTGAGCCTGGCGCGGACCGCCTGAAAGATACCCGGGAAGGTGTCGCTTCGATGGTTCGTGGATGAGAGCGCCCTTGGTCTCGGCAAGCTGCTGGCAAGGACCCGGGACGATGTCATCTACGCCGGTCCCCCAAGATCTGGCGGTACTGGAACACCACGTGCACGCCGCCCGCGACCAGCTGGACTTCTCGGCGGTGCGCCGGGTCGGGATGGATGAGACCTCCGCCCGTAAGGGCCAGGACTACGTGAGCTTGATCCCAACCGGTCGAAACAATTGATCTTGGTGTAGATCGTCGGCGACACCGGCGATGAGGAGCACCAGATGGGCTACCAGCGCACGCTGTTGACCGACGCCCGAGCGAGAGGACATCTCCCGCGGAATCGCCGAGAACCTAGAGGGCAAAGTCACCGACACCAGCTCCGACATGAGCAGTGCGTTCATCTCCGGCATCGTCCGGCATCTGCCAAATGCGAGGATGACTTTCGACCGTTACCACCTGGCCGCCAAGCTCAGCGAGGCGATCGACACCATCCGCCGCCAAGAGGTCGCCACCCGCCCCGAGCTCAAACATACCCGCTGGCCATGGCTGAAGAACTGGGCGAACCTGTCGGTGACACAACGCCGCGACCTGCACCGGCTGATGCGTCCCTCGGCCCAACTGGCGACCGCTCGCGCGCTGCGCTGGTGGGAGGACTTCCAGGTCTTCTATGACCAGGACCCCAGCTACGCTCCCGAGTACCTCCGGCGCTGATGCTACGGCGCCAAACGCTCCCGCCTCCAACCCATCAAGGACTTCGTCACCGTGGTGGAGAACCATTGGGACGGCATCATCGCCTGGCACGCCAACCACCTGAGCAACGGCCTGCCCGAAGGGATCAACTCGCTGGTCCAGGGCCGTCGCCTATTTCGACGTGCACGGTGCCGCCGGACACGATCAACAGCAACCACACCGCGCCGGAGACGAACCCCTGCTCACCGTCAATGCCGGAGACCTGCCCCAGGTCCTCACCTTCAACGCCGGACGATCCCTGCGACGCGTCGTGTGGTCTCGCAGGTCGGATGGTCGTAACGAGGTGCTCGACGACTACCCGGATCTGGAGCGTGACGACCTGCTCGCCGCGCTGGAGTTCGGTGCGCTCGCGGCGGGTGGCGGCCGGGTGGTTCCGCTCGGCGCCGCGTGAAGTTCCTCGTCGACGCCCAGCTACCTGCTCGGCTCGCACGGTTTATGAACGACGCCGGGCACGACCGCTCCACACGTCGGAACTGCCCGAAGGCAACCGCACGACCGACGTGCGCATCGCGGAGTTGGCCGACGGCGAGGGCCGGGTCGTGGTCACCAAGGACCGCGACTTCCGGGACGGCTATCTGCTGGCTGGTTCGCCGCGCCGGCTGCTGGCCGTCGCCACCGGCAACATCACGAACACCGCGCTGCTCGCGCTGTTCCAGGCGAACCTCGACACGATCGTCGATGCGCTCGGCGAGGCCGACTTCGTCGAGCTGGGACCGAAGGCGCTGGTCGTGCACCGGCGTCGAGGGGACGGGTCAGCGAGTTGATCTCTGGCCACACTCTTGACCACGAACTGCCGTCGACCGGTGCCGGTGATGCCCGATCGGGTGCCTCTGGAGTCCAGGAATGCACCAGGTCTCAACGCAGGTGGCTCATCGGAAGACACCGTTTTCGTGCCATCCCGTAGCTTCAGTCCACTCATGCGCGAATGCCGCACCGAGGCAGACCGCATCATTGGCGACGTTGAACTTCTCACGACCAAGGGTCGCTAGGCAGATCGTTACTTGGTCTGGAAGTGCCAGGGGTGGCTACTCCTACTGTAACAATCATCCTTGGTTGAGACCTACGGCCCTCACAACGGCGTGATCGAGCAGGCAGTGCCATAAGCGCAGACCTCGGTCCAGGTCTCGCCCATTTCCGTGGTATCGAACCGCATGGCGAGGATTGCGTTGGCGCCTCGGGCCTCGGCGGCCTTGGTGAGCCGTTCGATCGCCTCCATCCGGCTGGACTCCAGGTTCTTTGTCATCCCCTTCAACTCGCCGCCGGCTAGCGACTTCAGGGTGGCGCCTATCTGCGACCCTAGGTTGCGCGAGCGCACCGTCAGCCCGAACACCTCGCCGAGCACCTGATCGACCCGGTGGTCCGGCACATCGTTCATTGTCGAGATCAACACGGCGGCTTTCCTCTTTACAGCGCACCAGCGAGCTACGAAGGCCTGCCAAGCAGGGCGACTTCCCCGCATTGAGCGGCAGCTGGCAGTGCGCCCACTTCGGTGTATGAGGTGATAATCGGTTTCTGCGCGGAGGTGTTACTCGACCATGGTCGCTTCTGCTGGATAGTTGTGGGAGTCGAACGAGTTCGTCTCCGAGCAGTAGCCACGCTGTGTAGTCGCGTCACGTCTATCGGATCGAACGGGCTCGGTCCCCCTCACATCGGGCGAACTGATCAGCAAAAAGTTACACCGAGACCACGGCGGCGTAGCCGCCGAGACCGATCAGTCGGTCACCGGCGATGGTCTCGGTCTTGGTGATCAGCGTGGTGACCGCGCCGGTACTTGGATCGAAGTCCACGTCGGTGATCGTGCCCAGCTCCGTACCTTGTTCGGTGAGCACTCGCTTGCCCAGGATCTCCAGGTCGTTGTCCTCGGCCCGCTGCTCCAAGACGTCGTGGGCCGGGCGGATCACCGCGTCGGTGGCGACCGTCACCGCGTCGGGGCCGAACCCTTGCACGTCCTCCCAGGCGAGCAGCGTGCCAGCACCGCTGACCTTGCCCAATCGCAGCAGCGCCACCCTGGCCGGTCCGGGAAGCACCACGAAGCCGTCGATCCTGGCCATCCGGGTTGCAGTGGCGGTGTTCACCACGTCGCGCTTGCGTGCCTGGCTGAACAGCATCAGCCGATCCCTTCCCGTAACCGGGCCCGGAAGGCGTCCACGGCCGCGCCGAACCCGGCCAGGTCCTCGGAGACGAACTCGGTCACCGTCGCGGGCACGATGAGGTTCTCCCCGGACACCGCCATCGTGTCCGGCAGGGGGATGAGCACCCGCCGTCCTGCCGTGCCGAGCGCCTCGCTGGCCTCCACCTCGTAACCCACAACTTCCAGGCTGGCCCCGCTGTGTAGCACCACGTCCACCACGCGCCCGAGGTCGCGCCCGTTGTCGGTGAGCACTCGATCCTCCAGCACGTCCGCTTTACGAGCCTGCTTGCGCGGGGCCAACTCCTTGGCGGCCAGCAGCACGGTCTCGTCCAGCACCATCACGGCATCCCGGCCCACCCCGTGCACTCCGTCCCAGGGCAGCGAATCTTTACGGGCGCGGCTGAACAGCCCAGGATTGCGCAGCGTGAAACCAGCGATACGACCGCCGACGCGTTCGAACACCACGTCCTTGATCTCGGCGACCAACTCGCCGCCGAGGGTGACCACGGGACGGCCGATCAGCTCGCGGGCCCGTAGCAGTAACGCGGGCGTCGGGGTAGTCACGATGAGTCACCCCGGCCAGGGCCGCCGAGCCCGATCACACCGCCGCGCCGTCTCCTCCGCTGCACAACGACAGCGAGTATGATCAGCACCACTACAACGGCTAGCACGAGGATGACCCAGACCCACCAATCCATCGTTTCCTCCTCACCGTTGCAGGCCCGGGGACTGCTCTCGCGCACAGTAACGTGAGGGACGGTGCTTCGCTTGCAGCGACGTCCCTAGACGGGGGTAAAGTTCCTTTTACCGGACCGGGAACCGGACCTGCCGCAGGCGCGTTGAACCCGGTGACGGCCAGCAACGCCTACCAGGAGGAACACGGTGCGCTCCACCAGCAATCCCGCATTCCGCAATCTTCCCGTGGGAGGCGGCGGTTACGCGGGCTTCAACCCATCCCCGGCGAGCTACCCGGGCACTCAGGCGGGCTATGCCGGCGCGCCGCCCGTCGTAGGTCGGCCGATGACCATCGATGACGTGGTCACCAAGACCGGCATCACGCTCGCGGTCTTGGTCGCCACCGGCGTGGCCACCTATCTCTCCGGCGCCTACATGCTGGCCTTGCCAGCCGCGTTGATCGGCTTCGTGCTTGCGCTAGTGATCACCTTCAAGAAGGTTGTCAGCCCGCCACTGATCCTCGCCTACGCCGCTGTCGAGGGCGTCTTCCTCGGCGGTATCAGCGGGGTGTTCGCCGCACGCTATGAGGGGATCATCCTCCAGGCCGTCGTCGGCACCGCGATGGTGTTCGCTGGCATGCTCGTGGTCTACAAGACCGGAGCGGTCAAGGTGACCCCGCGGTTCACCAAGTGGCTGATCGGCGCCATGATCGGTGTCGTCGGCCTCATGCTGGTGAACCTCATCGCCAGTTTCTTCACGGCCGACGGCAGCGGTCTTGGTCTCCGCAGCGGTGGGACACTGGCCATCATCTTCAGCCTGGTCTGCATCGGCATCGCGGCGTTCAGCTTCCTGCTCGACTTCGACGCTGCCGACCAGGCGATCCGGGCCGGCGCACCGGAGAAGACGGCGTGGTACATCGCCTTCGGTCTCACGGTGACCCTGGTCTGGCTGTACCTGGAGATCTTGCGCCTGCTGTCCTACTTCCAAGGCGAGTAGCCAGAACCCTCGCGCACAACAAGCGGGCCCGGTCCACCACGGACCGGGCCCGCGCCTGTTAGTGGCCCTTCAAGGACTACCAACCCCGGTCCGAGCTGTCTTCAACGGCTGCCAACCCGCGATGCTGGGGCTCGGCTGCGCTGTGCACATCCTGAGGTGGATACCTGCGCGCACCTGAGGTTGGTAGCGGTACAGGACCTCCGGGACAGGGGTTGGTAGTCCTTGAAGGGCCACCGACGAGCAGGGCGGGGAGGAGTACGGAGCAGGCGGCGTGGTAGCCGGCAGCTGAGGGGTGGAAGTGGTCCTGGCTGAACAGGATCTCGGGCTGGGCCAGGAATTCGCGGGCGAGCAGGCCGGCGAGCGACACCGGCAGTCCGCCGGCTTGGCGTACCGCGTCGCGCTGCAGGCGGGCCAGCGTCAGGCTGGAGGTGTGCGCGATAGTGCGCAACGGCTGCGGAATCGGTCGGACCGTGCCCAGGTCCGGGCAGGTGCCGACGATCACGGCGGTGCCCACGGCGCGCAACCTCGACACCGCGTCGCCGAGCAGTGTCGCCGACTCCCAGGGAGGGATCAGCCGGGTCACGTCATTGGCACCGATCATGATCAGCGCCGCGTGGGGGGGATCGATCAGCGCGGCGTCGACCTGGGAATGCAGCCGACGGCTCGTGCAGCCGCAGATCGCCAGGGTATCTAGCTGGACGGCGCGACCGGCCGCCTCGGCCAGCCCGCGGGCCAGTATTACCCCGGGTAGTTGCGCGGGCTGATCCACGCCGAGGCCGGCCGCCGTCGAGTCGCCGAGCATGGCGAAGCGGAGCACGTCCTCGGTGGGAGTCGACGGGGGGTGCGGGCCGGTCCCGTCCGGCAGGTACACCCCGTCGGCCCGGAACGGACACCAGCCCGGGACCTTGATCGCGCGATGCGCTCGACGTCCCTGATGAGTGAGCATCCCGTAGGTGGCGCCGACCGTCGCACCGGTGGCGCCGACTACTACAGCCGTCCTTCGCAACAGACGTTGCATTCGGTCCGACCTCCTCGACGCTGCGCCGCGTGGAGTGAGCCCCATACTCTCAGAGGTGAGCTCCCCGCTTTGAGATACACGTCTGACGCTCGGCAGCGTGCTGCGCGATTCGCCTCTATCCCGCCAGGAGAGACCCGGTGCACTACGCCGAGCACATCATCGATCTGGTCGGTAACACCCCGCTGGTGCGGCTGAACGTCGTCGCCCAGGACGTCGCACCGCTGGTCCTGGCGAAGGTGGAGTATCTCAACCCGGGCGGCAGCGTGAAGGACAGGATCGCGCTGCGGATGGTCGAAGCGGCAGAGCGATCCGGCGCGCTGCGCCCGGGGGGCACGATCGTGGAGCCGACGTCGGGAAACACCGGTGTCGGATTGGCACTGGTCGCCCAGCGTAAGGGGTATCACTGCGTTTTCGTTTGCCCGGACAAAGTCGGCCAGGACAAGTGTGACGTGCTCAAGGCGTACGGCGCCGAGATCGTGATGTGTCCCACTGCGGTCGCCGTCAATCACCCCAACTCGTACTACTCGGTGTCCGATCGGCTGGTCGAGGAGATCGAGGGGGCGTGGAAGCCAGATCAGTACTCCAACCCGGAGAACCCGGCCAGTCACTACCACAGCACCGGTCCGGAACTGTGGGCCCAGACCGAGGGGCGGATCACGCACTTCGTGGCGGGCATCGGCACCGGTGGGACGATCTCTGGGACCGGGCGCTACCTCAAGGAGATCAGTGACGGGCGGGTGCGGGTCGTCGGCGTCGATCCGGAGGGCTCGGTGTACTCGGGCGGCACGGGCCGGCCCTACCTGGTCGAAGGTGTCGGGGAGGACTTCTGGCCTCGCACCTACGATCGGGAGATCTGTGACGAGATCGTGCCGGTCACCGACACCGACTCCTTCACCATGACCCGGCGGCTGGCCCGGGAGGAGGGGTTGCTGCTGGGGGGATCCTGCGGTATGGCCGTCGTCGGGGCGCTGTGGGTAGCGGACCGGGCAGATCCCGGCTCAGTGATCGTCGTGTTACTCCCCGACGGGGGGCGCGGATACCTGAGCAAGGTCTTCAACGACGCGTGGATGGCCTCCTACGGCTTCCTGCCGCCGGACTCCTCCGGAGCGACCGTCGCCGATGTGCTGACCGGCAAGGATGGCGCCTTGCCGAAGTTGGTGCACACCCATCCGAACGAGACGCTCGCCGACGCTGTGATGATCCTGCGTGAGTTCGGGGTGTCCCAGCTGCCTGTGGTCGCCGCCGAGCCACCGGTGATGGCTGCCGAGGTGATCGGCGCCGTCAATGAACGCACTCTGCTGCAGGCCCTGTTCGCGGGTGAGGCGCAACTCGCCGACCGGGTCGAGGGCCACATGACCGCGCCGCTGCCGACGATCGGCGGGGGTGAACCGATCGGTTCGCTGATGCAGGCATTGGCCGACGCCGACGGGGCAATGGTCCTGATCGAAGGAAAACCGGCCGGGGTGGTCACCCGCCAAGACGTGCTCGGGTTCCTGGCCAGACGCTGAGGTCAGGTCGGGTAGATCCGCTACCGTGATCACCCACGAATGTGCCCGGATACCTATGAGGTGGGGTTCGACATCCGATGAGTACTTCTCAGTCGCTGGATGCTCACCGTCCTGGGTTGTCTCGCGCTGCTCGCCTTTGTCTGCTGGAACTCGTGTCATCTGCAGGGCACCATCGGCCGCAGCGTCGGTCGCCGGGTGGCGGGAAACGAAGCTGGTGAAGATCGAGACTGGTCAGCCGGTCGGATCCGGTAGGGCACTGGCCCGCCAGCTCTGCCACAGCCTGGAGTTCGTCATCGGTTACCTGCAGCCACTGTGGGACGACAAGCGTCAGACGTTCGCAGACAAGATCGTCGGCACGGTGGTGATCCGGGTTGGGGGCACCACCGAAGATCGGGGCGGCGACAGCTCACCGTAGGCTGGGGCAGTGACAGGCTTCTCCACCCGCGCCATCCATGCCGGCCAGGATCCGGATCCGTATACCGGGTCGGTGATCGTGCCCATCCACGCCACTTCCACCTTCGCCCAGGACGGGGTCGGGGGACTGCGTAACGGATACGAATACGCCCGTACCGGCAATCCCACCCGCACCGCGCTGGAGACCTGTCTGGCCGCGCTGGAGGGCGGTCGGTACGGGCGGGCCTTCGCTTCCGGGATGGCCGCGACCGATGCGCTGCTGCGCGCGACCTGCCGGCCCGGCGATCACGTGGTCATTCCCGACGACGCCTACGGCGGCACGTTCCGCCTGATCGACAAGGTGTTCCGGCACTGGGGGATTGAGCACACCGCGGTCGGGCTGTCCGATGTGGGTGCTGTGCGCGCCGCGCTACGCCCGACCACCCGGTTGCTGTGGTGCGAGACGCCGACCAACCCGCTGCTGTCCGTCGCCGACATCGCGGCCTTGGCTGCCCTAGCGCACGAGGCCGGGGCCCGCCTGGTGGTGGACAACACCTTCGCCTCGCCCTACTTGCAGACCCCTCTCGGGCTCGGCGCGGACGTGGTGCTGCACTCGACCACCAAATATCTCGGCGGGCACTCCGACGTCATCGGCGGCGCTCTGGTCACCGACGACGGCGAGCTCGACGAGCAGGTGGCCTTCCTGCAGAACGGTGCGGGGGCGGTGCCTGGGCCGTTCGACGCCTGGCTGACCCTGCGCGGGATCAGGACTCTGGCGGTGCGCATGGAGCGACACTGCGACAACGCCGAGCGGGTCGTCACGGCGTTGCAAGCGCACCCGGAGGTGACTGGCATCTGCTATCCCGGGTTGGACACCCATCCCGGTCATGAGGTCGCCGTGAAACAGATGCGCCGCTTCGGCGGAATGGTCTCGTTCACCGTCCGCGGTGGTATCCACGCGGCGCTGGCCGTGTGCGCCCGGACCCGGGTGTTCACCCTGGCCGAGTCGCTGGGTGGGGTGGAGTCCCTGATCGAGCACCCGGGACGGATGACGCACGCCTCTACTGCGGGATCACAGCTGGAGGTGCCCGCTGAGCTGATCCGGTTGTCGGTCGGCATTGAGGACGTCAACGATCTGATCGACGACCTGCTGGCCGCGCTGGGCTAGCGAAGGCCGCGTGCATCCCTACTACCGCCATTTACGGGTCGCGCGGGTGCGGACACACCGAACCACGTCTATATCGCACTCTGTGGCTGGTGGCTGCCCAGCCTGATCGCCCAGCTCCGTACTAGTCGCCGAGGGGCTGCACCGGTGGCGCGGGTCGCTGGACGAGCGGGGGTGCCACCGGAAGGTCGGCGCTGTTGAGGCACCCACCCACCAGCTGAACGCCACCCGGTGCGGACACATACCTGCCCGGTTCGTCGCAGGCAGCCTGGTTCGCCGTGATGACGGCGGCGCAGGCCAGTAACGCGGCCACTCCAGCTGTGGCCGCGACCGGCATCCAGCGGCCACTGAGACTCATTCCACCTCCCGAGACTCTTCTGTGACCTTACCCCGCGCAATGCCGGCTCCGCTGCGCTGACACGGGTCGGCGACCGGGTGGCTCGGAACTGGCAGGATCGCCGACCATGGAGCTGATCGGTCTCGAGAGGATCAGAGCTGCCCGCGAGACGTTGGATGGGGTTGTCCGGCGTACGCCGCTGAAGCATTCCGGGGCGCTCACGCAGCACTGCGGAGTCCCCATCTACCTCAAATGTGAGAACTTGCAGCGCACCGGCTCCTTCAAGATCCGGGGCGCCTACGTCCGAATCCTGGCATTGTCCCCGGCTCAGCGGGTCCGCGGCGTGGTGGCGGCCAGCGCGGGCAACCACGCGCAGGGCGTGGCGCTGACCGCCGCGATGCTGGGGACCACGGCGACGGTCTACATGCCGGTGGCCGCGGCGTTGCCCAAGATCGCCGCGACCCGGGGTTACGGCGCTCAGGTGCACTTGGTCGGTGATGTCGTCGAGGAGTCGATGGCCGCGGCGCGCGAGTTCGCTGGGGCTACCGGCGCGGCGTTCATTCACCCCTTTGACCACCCCGACGTGCTCGCCGGTCAGGGCACGGTGGGGCTTGAGATGCTTGAACAGCTGCCCGATGTCGGGACCGTTCTGGTTCCCACCGGTGGTGGCGGGCTGATCGGCGGGATCGCCGCTGCCGTGAAGGGCGTCAAACCCGATGTGCGAGTGGTCGGTGTGCAGGCTGCGGGTGCCGCCGTCTGGCCCGCCTCGCTGGCCGCCGGGGCTCCGGTCCGGCTGCCACAGCGGCATACGATGGCTGACGGTATCGCCGTCGCCGAAGTGGGGCCGGTGACCTTCGCGCATGTGTCTTCCCTGGTCGACGGGGTGTTGACGGTGGGGGAGGAGGCGCTGTCGCAGGCCCTGCTGCTGTGTCTGGAGCGGGCCAAGATGGTCGTCGAGCCGGCCGGTGCCGCAGCTGTTGCCGCGTTGCTGGAAACCACCGGGCACTTGCCGGGCCCGGTTTGTGCGGTGCTGTCCGGGGGCAACGTCGATCCGCTGCTGCTGATGCACGTCATCCGGCGCGGCCTGGGCGCGGCCGGTCGGTTCCTGACCCTGCGGGTGACGGTGCCCGATCGGCCGGGGGAGCTCGCTGCGTTGCTGCGGCGGGTGGGGGAGTCGGGCGCCAACGTGGTGGACGTGGCGCATTCCCGGACCGCCGGTACTCTCGCCGTGGGTGAGGTGGTGGTCGCGCTGAGCTTGGAGACCCGGGGGTCGCGACACCGCGAGGAGCTCGTCGCCGACCTGGGGGCTGCTGGCTATCAGGTGACGCGTTGACCGGCTCAGGTGGCCGGTCGCGAAGCTCCCGCGAAGTCGCGGAAGCGGCGGTAGTCCTCGATCTTGACGGTCTGCCCGAAGGTGGGCGCGTGGATCATGAGTGTGCCGCCCAGCGAGATACCGACATGGTGGATCTTGCGTGCGGTGCCGAAGAACAGCAGATCCCCGGGCTGTAGCGCAGCCCCGGCTGGCAGCCGCGGCCCGTGTTTGTATTGGCTGTGCGCGGTGCGCGGCAAGGTGATCCCGGCGGCGGCGAAGGCAGCCTTGGTGAGCCCGGAGCAATCGAAACCAGGGTTACCGTTGCCGCCCCACACGTAGGGTTTCCCGCGTTGGGCTTGCGCGAACGCCACCACGGCCAGTGCCTTGGACTGACGTTGGCCCTCGACGGGTGGTGCGGCGGCCTTGGCCGGTGCCGGCGGGTTCGGCGGGGTAGCTGGCGGGTTCGGCGTCGCCTGACGGTAATCGCGGGCGGTGCCGAGGACTTTGTTGACGTAGGCGCGACTATGGTTGTAGGTGAAGATCGCGCCGGAGAGGTTGCGGTTGTCGCGGGCGCCGTTGTCGCAGAGGTAGGCGGCGGCGGCATGGACAGCGTCGTGCGAATTGTGTGGCGACGGTGGGGTGGCTCCGCCGGGTGGGAGCGGATGCCGGTCGGTCACGGCGTTGAAGGTGCTTTGGAGGAACTGCATTGGGCCTTTGGCTCCGTGGGAGTTGGCTCCGGTGCGCACGCCGGGCAGGGTGGAGCGGCCGTGATCGGACTCGAATTTTCCGATGGCGGCCAGGACGGACCAGTCCAAACCCGGGCAGGTGGTCGCGGCGGCGCGGTAGAGGGCGAGATAGCCGACGGGGATGTCGGTGGCCTTGGCAGTGATGCGGTCTGCGGCCACCTCGTTGGCGTTCGCCACGAGGGCTGGCTCGGTGGTGGTCAGCACTGTGGCCTCAGCCGGGGTGCTCTCGGCGGCCTTAGCCGGGGTGCTCTCGGCGCCGATGATGTCCAGGTATCCCGAGGTTGACCCTGACCCTGACCCGGTCAAGGGAATCGATCGGCTTGGGTTTGGGGAGGCGACCACGTCCGGGACCGCCACGAAGGTCCCGTATGTGATCATGGGTACCACCGCGATCGTCGTCGCTTGACGCACTCCCAGCCGGTGGCGCCGAGTTCGGTGGCGGCCACCGCGTTGCCGTCTTGATACGCCATTCGAGTGTTGCGGTTGGCTCCTCATTGGCGCAATGATGCGTACTCGGGTGACCGATGTCTCCCAAGAATGGGTGAATGAGAGGTAAAGTGGTCACCCGATCAGGTGACTACTTTACTACTCTAAGTCGCCATGCGAGAAGCTCTGCCAGGGTGTGCGCGGACGATGCATCGCCGGGTAGTTACCAGCGATGTCTAGGGAAGGGTGACCCAAACCCGAGGGGGTGTTGTGCGCCATCCCCGGGAAGTGCCCCGGGGCAGAGCTCAGCGCCGGAAGGGTTCGGCCTTGACAACGGCCACAGTCATCAAACCGCCGTTGGGCAGCTCGTAGTGGCGGTTCTCGCCCTCATGCGCGCCGATGATCGCCTTACCTAACGGTGAGTACGGCGAGTAGACCTCCAGGTCGCCGTGTGCACTCTCCTCGAGCGAGCCGAGCAGGAAGGTCTCGGTCTCCTTGTCGTTCTCGAACCGAACAGTGATGACCATGCCAGGCGCGGCGACACCGGACTCGGTTGGGGACTCACCGACTTTGGCGACTCGTAGCAGCTCCTGTAGTTGGCGGACCCGCGCCTCGAGCTGGCCCTGCTCCTCGCGGGCGGCGTGGTAGCCACCGTTCTCCTTGAGGTCGCCCTCCTCCCGGGCGTCGTTGATCTTCGCGGCGATGACCGGGCGGTTGGCGATCAGCTCATCGAGTTCCTGCTTGAGCCGGTCGTGGGCTTCCTGGGTCAGCCAGGTTACCTGGGTCTCGGTCACGGTCATCACTCCTCGTCTGATCCGACGTCCGCTGGTGCGGGGGCGGAGTGCTCCGATGCTGCTCGCCGAGCAGGCCAGCAGCCGGAACGGAAAAACACGGCCCTGCCCCGGGGCCGTGCGCGTCAACCACGGTAACACGATGTGTGCTATCCGGCCTCAGGCTAATGGGTGATGGGGTCGGGATCGTGCCTGATCAGCAAGCCCTTGGGATCAGGAGCCGGGGGTCGGTACGAGGTAGGAGGGCACCGCGAACGAGCATCCGTAGACGTCTGCGGTGACCGGTGGTCGGGAGGTGCGCACCACGGTCGTGAGCACGATCGGGCCTGCGGCGGGGGGCACGTAGATCTCCTTGCGTCCGGTCTCCTCCCCGTCTCGGGAGCGGGCCCGGACGATGCACACAGCGGGTTGTGAGGGATCGTCCCGGATGATGTTCAGGCGCAGTTCCACACCATGGATCTCGTGGTCGTCCAGCAGAGTGAAGCCCAGTGTCTCGCCCTGCACCGGGGTGCCGCTGAGATTGCGGTAGCCGATCACCGCCGTCACCAGGCCAGCGAGTACCGCGAGCAGTAACCCTACCGGTGCGGCCCAACGGCGGCGTCGACCGCCCCCCCGTGATCCATAACGACCTTCGGGAAGCCGGCCGGCGGTCACGATGTTTCACCTCCTGCACGGATCTGTCGGTCCTGGAGAGGACAATGTTCCAGGAGAGCGCCCGACGAGGGGCGACACGTCGTATCCAGTGATCGACCGGTGGTATCACCGCCTGGGTAATACTGCCCGGCAGGCGGTGGAGAAAGGATGAGCAGGGGTCCATGGCGGAGCAGCTGCGAATGATGGCGGTGCATGCGCACCCCGACGACGAGTCCAGCAAGGGTGCCGCAACGATGGCCCGATACGTTGCAGAAGGTAACGACGTGATGGTCGTCAGCTGCACCGGCGGGGAGCGCGGCAGTCTCCTGAACCCGTCATTCACCCCGGCCGACCTGGCTGAGTACCCCGAGAAGATGGCTGCGGTCCGCCAGCAGGAGATGGCCCGTGCCGCGCAGATCCTGGGCGTGCGGCACCGCTGGCTCGGTTACGTCGACTCTGGTTTGCCCGAGGGGGACCCGAAGCCGCCGCTGCCGCCGGGGTGCTTCGCGGTGGTGCCGCTGGAAAGTCCCACCCACGATCTGGTCCGGGTGATCCGCGAGTTCCGGCCGCACGTGGTGGTGACCTACGACGAGAACGGCGGCTACCCGCACCCGGACCACATCCGTTGCCACGAGGTGTCGGTCGCGGCGTTCGACGCCGCAGGCGATCCCGACCGCTTTCCTGACGCCGGGCAGCCGTGGCAGCCACTGAAGCTCTACTACTCGCACGGCTTCTCCCGCAAGCGGATGCAGCTGCTGCACGACGCGCTGCTCGCCGCCGGTGCGGAGTCTCCGTTCCACGAATGGCTGACGAAGTGGGACTCGTCGCTGCCTGACGTCATGGAGCGGGTCACCACCCGGGTGGAGTGTGGCGAGTACTTCAGCGTGCGAGACGATGCGCTGCGGGCGCATGCCACCCAGATCGACCCGTCCAGCCGGTGGTTCGGGGTACCGCATGCGATGCAGCGGGAGCTGTGGCCGACCGAGGAGTACGAGCTGGCCCGCTCGCTGGTCGACACCACGGTCCCCGAGGACGACCTGTTCTCCGGCGTCCGGGAGCGGGTGCACGCATGACGTCGCTGCTGCCGGATGGTTTCGTGGCGGGGAGCGGGTTCGCCCTGGTCTCGCCGCCCTCACCGGCGCCGGATCCCGGTGGGCAGGGCGAAGACTTCGGCAAAGCCGCGCCCGTCGGTCTGGTGGTCCTGCTGCTGTTCTTCCTGGCCGTGGCGCTGCTGGTGCGTTCGATGAACAAGCACCTGCGCCGGGTCCCGAAGTCCTTCGATGACGACGGTGACAAGCCACTGTCGCAGTAAAGGGGGTTCTGCGCCGCAGGGAGGACGGGAAAGATAACCGGCATGGCGAACCGGCTCGAGGCATCCACCAGCCCCTACCTGCTACAGCACGCGACTAACCCGGTCGACTGGTGGCCGTGGTGTGACGAAGCGTTCGCTGAGGCGGCGAAGCGCGATGTACCGGTGTTGCTGTCCATCGGGTACGCCGCCTGCCACTGGTGCCATGTGATGGCGCACGAGTCCTTCGAGAACGCGGACATCGCGGCGGTGATGAACGCCAACTTCGTCAACATCAAGGTGGACCGGGAGGAGCGGCCCGACGTCGATTCCCTCTATATGGAGGCGACCGTGGCGATGACCGGGCGGGGGGGATGGCCGATGACCTGTTTCCTCACGCCGACCGGCGAGCCGTTCCACTGCGGTACGTACTACCCGCCGTCATCCCGGCACGGCCTGCCCGGCTTCCCCCAGTTGCTCATCGGTGTCCGCCAGGCGTGGAGAAACCGTGGTGAGCAGGTCCGGGAGGCGGCCAAGCGGGTCGTCGGGCAGCTCACCGAACGGGCCGCACCGCTGATCGAGTCCGTAGTGGACGACCGGGTGCTGGCTGCTGCGGTCGATAAATTGGCTGCGGAGTTCGATCACAAGCACGCCGGATTCGGTGGTGCACCGAAGTTTCCGCCGTCGATGCTGTTGGAGTTTTTGCTTCGGCACCACGAACGGACCGGCTCGGTGCTGGCGCTGTCCATGGCGCGGGACACCTGTGAGGCGATGGCCCGCGGCGGGATGTACGACCAGCTCGCCGGCGGTTTCGCCCGCTACTGCGTCGACGCTGCCTGGGTGGTGCCGCATTTCGAGAAGATGCTCTACGACAACGCGCTGCTGCTGCGTGTCTACACCCACCTGGCCCGGCTCACCGGATCGGCGACCGCCCGGCGGGTGGCCGAGCAGACCGCGGTGTTCCTGATCGACGGGTTGGGCACTCCCCAGGGCGGTTTTGCGGCATCGCTGGACGCCGACACCGCGGGCCACGAGGGTGCCACCTATGTGTGGACGCCGGAGCAACTCATCGAGGTGCTCGGACCCGATGACGGTCGGTGGGTAGCGGAGCTGCTGGGGGTGAGTCCGGCCGGGACGTTCGAGCACGGCACCTCGGTGTTGCAGTTGCGCGCAGAGCCCGATGACGCCGACCGCTGGGAGCGGGTGCGCGCCGCGCTGCTCGCTGCTCGGGCCGTCCGCCCGCAGCCCGGCAGAGACGACAAGGTCGTCACCGAGTGGAATGGGATGGCGATCACCACGTTGGCTGAGGCGGGTGGTGTGCTGGGCCGCCCGGAGTGGGTTGCGGCTGCGGCTGCGGCCGCGGACCTGATGGTGGATACGCACGTGGTCGACGGCAGGCTGCGGCGCAGCTCCCGCGACGGTGTGGTGGGAGCTGCCGCCGCTGTGCTGGCCGACCATGCCTGGTTGGTCGAGGGCCTGCTCGCGCTGTACCAGGTCACCGGTGCGGATCGCTGGTTGCAGGCCGCGACGCCGATCCTGGAGCAGGCGCAGAAGCATTTCGCCGACTCGGAGCACTCCGGGGCTTGGTTCGACACCGCAGCCGACGCCGAGGCGCTGTTCCGCCGGCCCGCCAACTTCACCGACAATGCAATCCCGGCGGGTGCATCCGCGCTGGCCGGTGCGCTGGTCACCGCCTCAGGATTGACCGGCTCGGACTCCTACCGCGCGGCAGCCGAAGCTTCGGTGGCGCGAGCTGGATTGGTGCCGGTCAAGGCACCGCAGGCGGCCGGGCACTGGCTGACCACCGCTGAAGCGCTGGCGCACGGGCCGGTGCAGATCGCCGTGATCGGCCCTGCCGGGGATCCGGTGCGCGCCGCACTGGAGGCCACGGCGCGGTGGGCTGCACCCGGTGGAGCACTCGTGCTGGCCGGGGAACCGGAGGCGGACCCCCCGATGCTCGCTGGCCGGGGCCTAGTCTCCGGCGCGCCAGCAGCCTACGTTTGCCACGGTTTCACCTGTGACCGCCCAGTGACCTCCCCGAAAGACTTACTCACGCAACTCCGACCGTGACCGGCGAGCTGAACCTCAACCGCGCCTCGGCGTTCGATCGTGCCCGCGCCCCGCTCGGCCCACGTTGACGTAGGAGATTCGGCTCAGCCCGCTGGTGCGGCGTCGAGGCGGCACGCCTCGGCGAAGGCCGCCAGGCTCGGATATTCCCAATCGGGACTTACCTCGGACGTCGGTTGGGGGGTTGCGCCCCAGCCAGGCCGGTCGCTCCGACGGTTGATCCACACCGTCGGGATGCCCGCCGCCTTGGCGGGGAGGTGGTCGTGGAAAAGGCTCTGCGCGACGTGGAGCAGCCGACCCTCGCCGATGCCGATCTGAGCACACAGCGTGTTCAGGGCATCGAAGTTGCGGGCCGCTGGCTTGTAGGAGCCGATGTCTTCCGCAGTCAGGATGTGGTCGAAGGACACGTCAAGACGCCGTGCACTGGCGGCGAAGCCGGCTCGGTGCACATTGGACAAGATGATCAGCGGGTAGCGGCTGCCCAGTGCCGACAGCGCGTCGTGCGAGTCGGGGAAGGCCGGCCAGTCGGGCACTGAGGCGCCGAGCCGAGCGGCCCATTCCGGTGACACCATCGTACCGAGCTCTTCGCCGAGCGCGGTGAAACTCGCGGCTAGCACGCCGGAGTAAAGCATCGTCGGGGCCTCGCGCTCGGTCCGTGTCTCGTGCACCGCGTACATCCTGAGCAGGGACTCGCGATCGGGTTCCAGGCCCGCCTCGTGAGCCCAGGCTGACAGCACCGAGCCGATGCCCTGCTCCCAGTCGATCAGAGTGCCGTAGCAGTCAAAGCTCAGGGCGTCGTAGTGAGACAGGTTCACCGGGTCCGCTCTCCGTGAAATTCGCTTGACGCTGCAATGTTAGTAACATTGTAATTACAGTATCAGGTAGCCGAGTGAGAGGACGAAGTGATGGTGGGACGCGGACGGCCGCCTGGGGTGCGCTCCGGTGGCCGGTGGCATGGGCGTGGTGGCTGGCAGCAGGCTGACCTACCGCCGGTCGACGGCGCCAAGGCGTGGTTCACCGGCCGGCTACCGGACGGCTGGTTCACCGGTGAGGTCGACGTCATCGTGGATCGCGAGGAGATCGTCGTGGTCGGGGAACTGCCCGCGCTGGGTGGGGATTTCACCGACGATGCTGAGCGGGCTGCGGCCGAGGCGGGGCGGATCAGCCGGTTTCGGGAGGACACCCGCGATGAGCGGATCGAGATCGCCCGGCAAGCCGAGCACCGCTACCAGCGCAAGGTGGCCTGGGGTGCCCGGCTTGGCGGTACCGAGGAGATGTTCACCACCTTGTCGGTACCGGTGATGACCAGGTTGCGGCAGCCCGAGCGCTTGGTGCTCGACACCCTGGTCGACGCCGGGGTGGCGCGGTCCCGGTCCGAGGCGTTGGCCTGGGCGGTGCGCTTGCTCGGTGAGCATGCGCAGGACTGGCTGGGTGAGCTCAAACAGGCGATGGCCACCGTCGATGACCTACGCGCCCGCGGCCCCGAACTCTAGCTTTCGTACCTCGTGGTCGCCGGCGCCTAGGCGGTGCCCAGGGCCGCGGCGCCGGGCGTAGCCTTCCCGACTTGTGAGGCTGCAAGACCTCGTCTACACCGCCTATGAGCGCAGGCTGCTACGCCAGCTCGGCACCGCCGACCGCCCCCGCCACGTTGCGGTGATCATGGACGGAAATCGTCGCTGGGCCAAGGAGGTTGGGTTTCCCGACGTCAGTGACGGCCACCGGGTCGGTGCCGTCAAGCTGATCGAGCTGCTCGGTTGGTGCCGGGAGACCGGTGTCGAGATCGCCACATTCTGGCTGCTGTCGCCGGACAACCTGCGCAACCGACCGCCCGACCAGGTGCAGCCGTTGCTGGAGATCATCGCTGATGTCGTCGACGAGCTGTGTGCGCCGGGCACGCCGTGGCGGGTGCGGGTCGTCGGCGCGCTAGACCTGCTGCCGCCGGAGATGGCGCAGCGGCTGACCACAGCAGCGGCCCGAACCCGGGATCGGCCCGGGCTGGCGGTGAATGTAGCGGTGGGCTACGGCGGCCGTCAGGAGATCGCCGATGCGTTGCGCAAACTGCTGCTCAAACACGCCGAGGCGGGCACCACCATGGAGGAGCTCGCCGAGGTGCTCGACGTCGAGCAGATCGCCGAGCATCTCTACACCTCTGGCCAGCCCGATCCTGACCTGGTCATCCGCACGTCGGGGGAGCAGCGGCTGTCGGGTTTCCTGCTGTGGCAGTCGGCGCACTCAGAGTTCTGGTTCTGCGACGCTTACTGGCCGGCCTTCCGGAAGGTGGACTTCCTGCGCGCCCTGCGTGACTTCGCCGCCCGCCACCGCCGGTTCGGCTCGTGAGTACCCGTGAGTGGCGATGCGAC
>DATEMN010000500.1:0-3065 GCA_035275565.1 Pseudonocardiaceae bacterium
TGGCCTCCACGGTCGACGGTTCGACCGTGCTGGTGGCGACCAAACCCGGGTTGACCGAAGTGATCGGCACGCTGGGTGGTCCGGACACCGACGAGGTAGTGCTGGCCAGGATGCGTGAGCTGGTCCGGATCGGCGCGACGGTCACGGAGCAAGGTGAGGCCGCAGGCACCCAGATACTGCTCGACGTGTGGGTGCCGGTCACCACGATGCTGATCGTGGGCCGCGGAGCGATCGGGTCTGCGTTGGCGGCGCAGTGCGAGCTGCTCGGCTGGGCGGTGCGTACCGAGACCGAGGTGGAGCCCGCGGTCGCTGCCGCGAAGGAGTTCACCGCCGCCGATGTGCTGGTCCTCCTCGACCATGGGCCGGCCTTCGACGCCGTGCTGGTGGAGCTGTTGCGGTCTGGGCGCGGATTCTGCGGCGCGCTGGGGTCGCGGCACACTCAGGAGGCTCGCCGCCGCCGGCTACGGGCCGCCGGGATCGCCAAGCAGGAACTGGCCCGGCTGCACGGACCGGTGGGTCTGGACCTGGGCGCGGCCCGACCGGCGGAGACGGCGGTGTCCGTAGTCGGCGAGGTCCTCGCCGTGCGCCGGGGCCGTTCCGGTGGATCACTAGCCACCGCAGCTGGTCGCATCGGTGGCTGATCGGCCCGTTCGGTCTGCGCTGATCCGGCTGGTCCTCGGCGCGGTGCTGATGGGCTCGCTGATCGTGGGGGGAACCTTGTTCCGGGTGTGGCAGGTGGCCCGGGTCGATGATCGGGATTCTGCTGACGTCGTCGTGGTTCTAGGCGCGGCCCAGTACGACGGGAGACCGTCGCCTGTACTGGGTTCCCGGCTGGATCATGCCGCGCGGCTGTGGCGTGACGGGGTCGCGCCGGTGATCGTCACGGTCGGTGGCCGACGGGATGGAGACACCTACACCGAGGCCGAGGCCGGCCGCAATTACCTGACGTTCTACGGGATTCCGCAGGCCGCCGTGGTGCCGGTCGGGGAGGGCAGTGGCACGCTGGAGAGCATGCGCGCGGTAGCCCGCCGGGCGAGCACGGAGGGTTGGCACACTGCAGTGATCGTCAGCGATCCATGGCATTCGTTGCGGGCCCGAACCATGGCTGGTGATCTCGGGCTTGCCGCCTGGACCTCGCCCACCCGAAGCGGCCCGATCGTGCAGACCCGCACCATCCAGGCCCAGTACATCGTCCGGGAGAGTGCTGCGCTGCTGCACTACCGGTTCACGCACTCCCCGGCGGAGTCGGTCGGCGTCGATCTGGGGTGAGCCTTTGACCGGCGCGCCGACACGCGCGGCTGCGGTGAGTTGCCGCATCACTCATGAGTGTGACGATCGGATCCTTATCGGGTGTCTAGAAGAATCAAGGGAAACCTGTTTCACTGGGTACGTGCTCGATAAATACCGCAGCTTCCTGGTTACCGGTGGCCTTGGATTTGTCGGTAGACACCTTACCGAGGCCCTACTCGCGTTGGGGAAGGAGGTCACGATTCTCGACAACTCCCGCACCGCGATCGATACCCGCCCGCCTCCGGGAGCCATGCTTCGAGTAGCCGACATTCGACACTCCCATGAGGTCGCCGAGGCGGTCGCCGGAGTGGACGTGGTGTTCCACTTGGCCGCCAACGCCAACGGGACGCTGTCAATCACCCAACCTCGTCTTGACTTCGAGACCAACACGGTAGGAACGTTCTCGCTCGCCGAGGCGTTTCTCGGCAGCGACATCCGGAGATTCGTGTATGTGTCATCTGCGTCAGTGTACGGTAGGCCGCAATATTTCCCGATGGACGAGGACCACCCGACCCGACCGTTCGTTCCTTATGGCGCATCGAAGCTCAGCGGAGAGGTGACCTGCCTCGCCTTGCACCACGCCTGCGGCCTTCCGGTCGTGGTCGGCCGGCCGTTTTGCATCTACGGGTCGGGAACCAATCCTCATGAGGAGATGGTTGAGGTCGGCCGTTACCTTCGCTGGCACCTCAACGACCAGCCTATCCAGATCGTCGGTGACCTCGACCGGAAGACCCGGGACTTCGTGCATGTCAGCGACCTGGTGAATGGCTTGCTGGTAATCGCTGATCGGGCCAAGACCGGCGAGGTTTTCAATATCGGGTCCGGCCAGGAGATATCAATGCGAGAGCTGGTCGACACGATCGGCGCTGCCACCGGGCAGGAGCCTGCGCTCCGGGTGATATCCGAGATCGAGGATGACACCTACCGTCTTGTCGCTGACATCTCCAAGCTGGAAGGACTCGGTTACCGACCGGTCATGCATTTCGGTAAAGGCATACGCGAACTCGCCGACCAACTGGGTCCGGCCCCGGAGCTACCTGTTGCGCCGACCATCTTCGCCCGAGGTCAACAAGCGGAGTCCTGAATGTCTGTGCTCCGTCAGGTGATGTGCTGCTCGGACGTCACCCGCTCCGTGACCTCAGCGAGTACCCGTTGGTAGGCGGCTTCGTAGCCGGTGGCCATCGCCAGGGCGGTAAAGCGGTTTTTTACATGTTCCCGGCAGGCGGCCGGATCCAAGTCGCGAGCCTGGATAATGGCGTCTGGGAGTTCGCCCGGCTGATCAACGATGATGCCAGTCTGCCCGGATACGACGATCTCGGGAACGGCGCCGCGGCGCAGCGCCACGACCGGGGTGCCACAGGCCATCGCCTCGACCATGACCAAGCCGAACGGTTCCTCCCAGCAGACCGGGAAAACCAGGCAGGCGGCCCGGGCGAACAAGTCCCGTTTGGCGGTCGCGTCGGCGATACCGAATAGGGTGGTGTCGGGACCGAGTCGGGGTTCGATTTCCTGTGCGAAGTAGGCGAGTTCGGCCGGTTCGCTGCACTTGCCCGCCAGCGTGATCGGTATGCCTGCGGCGCGGGCCGCCTCAATGGCTAGGTGCGGCGCCTTGTCCCGGTTGAACCGTCCGAGGAACAGCGCGAAGTCCTCTTTGTCAGGCTGGAACGGGAACGTGTCCGCGAGTACCGCGTGATGCACGGTCGCGATCCACGGCAAATCAGGTGCGCCAGCTCGTTGAGCTGCGGAGACGGCCACCAGTCGTATGGTGTCGCCGA
>DATEMN010000501.1:0-9342 GCA_035275565.1 Pseudonocardiaceae bacterium
GATCGCATCATGACCCCAACCGAGCACCCAAAACCCGCAGGTAAACCCCACAATCCAATATTCGAGCCCCACACGATCTGGTCGAAGCGCGTTGTGTAGGACATGACCTGCTCATCTCTTCGGTTGGTGCGCACGTGCGCGGGGCGGGGCGCCGACCGTCTGGTCAGACGGCGCGAACCGCCAGCGGCAGTCTGGTGACCGCTTCCATCGTCCACGGGTCGCGGTGCTCGACGGGCTCATCGGTGGCCACCTCGATGTCTCGGTAGCGCCCCAGCAACAGCCGCAACGCGACTCGGGCCTCCAGCCGGGCCAGCGGGGCACCGAGGCAGAAGTGGATGCCGTGGCCGAAGCTCAGATGAGGGTTGGGCGTGCGGTGGATGTCGAATCGGTGGGGATCGGCGAACACCCGCGCGTCCCGGTTGGCCGCAGCCACCCAGGGAAGCACAACCTGGCCGGCGGGAATATCCACGCCACCGACGTGCGTGTCGACGGCGGTGAGCCGGGTCAGTCGCGGGAACGGGGTACGCACTCGCAGCACCTCTTCGATCGCTGCGGGCAGCAACGTCGGGTCGGCCCTGATCTCGGCGACCGCAGCGGGATTATCGGCGAAGGTGACAACGCTGTTGCCCAGCGTCGCCGTGGTGGTGATGTGGCCGGCGATCAGCAGCAACCCGACGAACCCGATGATCTCCTCGTCAGCCAGCCGCTCGCCGTCCACCTGGGCCAGCACCAGTTTGCTGGTCAGGTCCTGGGTGGGGGTGGTCCGGCGGGACCTGATGTGGTCCAGGAAGTAAGCGTTCATTTCCCGCATCGCCGGGACGAACGAGGTCAGCGACTGCTCCACGACCTCACTGATCGGCCGATCGTGATCACGATCAACACCCAGCAGCTGGTCGGCCCACGACCGGAACAGCGCCTGATCGGTGGTAGGGACCCCGAGCAGCTCGGCAATCACCACCACCGGCAACGGGTAGGCCAACGCGTCGATCAGATCGAATCGCTCGCCGAGCGGCTCGATCAGCTGTGCAGTCAGCTCGGCGATCCGCGGCTCCAGGGCCGCGACGGCCCTCGGGGTGAACGCCTGACTGACCAGGGTGCGCAGCTTGCGGTGCTGTGGCGGGTCCATCCGCACAAAGTTCCCACGCTGGAACAGCGCGAGGTCGTACTGGTCTGGCTGCAGCGCGGACAGATCAGAGGAGAACCTGGCCGGGTCGGACAGGACAGCGTTCGCCTCCGGGTGCCCCAGAACCTGCCAACATTGCTGCTTGTCATCGAAGTGGACCTGCCCGTGGGTACGACCCTCCTCCAGCCAGGCCAGGAACTCTTCGAAGGTTGCTCGGGTGCTGGTCATGTCTGCTTACTCCCCTCGGGGGCCTCGCCCCTCGACGCCGCCGCCAGCCTGTCCCGGAACTGCTCGTACATCGCGATCACCTTGGGCGCCAGCGCAGCGAGTGCATCGGGATCGGGTGGTCCCGGCGTCTGCACCGCTTGACAGATGGTGTGGCTCAGCGCGGCCGCGGCAAGCTCCGGCGGGGCCACTACCGCCGTGACCGGCTCGGACAGGTAGAACCCGGTCTGGACCGCGCTGAGGATGTAGCGCTGGGTGTCGCTGTCCAGGTCGGTACGCATCAGACCGTGCTCACGCAACAGCGCGAACAGCTCACCAGCAAAATCGATCTTCAGAGCGCGCAGCGGTTCGACGGCCTCCTCGTGCGCCAGCTCGCCTAGCAGGTCGACGTCACGGCCGAACATCGCCTGCAACAACGGACGACGTAGCACCCCGAGGTAGGTCAGCCGGGCCTGCTCGGAGGGCAGCACAGCCGCCGGATCCCGCCGAATCGCCGCGACCAGCTCATCGACCAGCTCCAGCGACTCGCGCATCAACACGCACATGAACAACCAGGCACGTGTGTGGAAATGTAGGTACACCGTGCCCTTGCCGATGCCGGCATGCTTGGCGACCTCCTCGATGGTGACTCTTTTGCAGCCCCAACGCAGCACCAGCCCGGCAGCCGCGTCCAGAATCCGCTGGGCCCGCTGCTCATACCCGGTACCGGGCACCGCCACCTCCCTGACTTGTGACCAGATTTCATATCTGGTCACAAGTCATCTTAAGGTGACTCCTGGCGTCGGTCAACCGGCCCGCCGCTTTGCCCCGCAGGGCTGAGGGGCGGGAGTCGGATCGCGGCGCCCCGGTACCGGCCACGCCGGCGCGACCGCACTGCAACCCGGAGCATGTCGGCCAGTAAACTGGACTCCGGCGACGCGGTTGACCGCCGTTCCTCGTGCATACGTGGGGCGTTGTTGCCGGTGATGATGTGGCGTTGGCCGACCGGGATCGTTCATGGTCGTACTGACGCCATCGTGTTGCTGCTGTAGTGGGGTAGTACGCGTTCGGGGGCAAGCTTCCCGACCGACACCGGGAGTGGGTCCTCAACGATGTGACCTGCCGGACCTGGTGGCTGCGGCATGTCGCCCGCAGCCTCGTGCAGCTGATGCCGGTGGCGATCCTGCTCCTGGTGGTCTTGGGTCCTGGGGGGATCACCTACCTCGGCCTGGCTGCTGGCACCATTCTCGCGCTGATCTACTCAGTGGCCTACATTGAGGAGACCGGCGAGCACCGGCTCGGCAAGCACGGCTACCCGGTGGGCACCGGTCGTGAGATGCGTGCGCGCGGCAGCCATCGAGCCGCCGACCAAGAGTACTACAACGCCACCTACCGGTCGGGCGCCTGAGGGTGCCCAGCCGCAGCCACGCATCGTTGGCCATCGACGGACGACCCTGTCGGGGGTTATCGCATCTATGGAGTTCGTCCGCGCCATCTGAACAGGGTGTCTACAGCGTCGCGTTTGTCTTGTCTCCCGCTAACGTAACAGACCCCACCAGCCTGCTGCCGCTTTGGGCCAGGCGCGCTTCGAGCGCCGAGTTCTCACCTGACAGTGCCCGGCGAGAGCTCGGCGCGCTAAACTCAGTCGTGAACGGATTTACTGGCTCTCTACTCGGGTTCCTTCTACTTCGCCTCGCCGCGGTAGCCGACGGGTCCCTCGCCCGGGAATTGAGCCGCTCCCTGGAACGCATTTCCGTCATCGAAGAACGTGATCGACGCGTTGCCTTCCGGGCCAGCCCATGAGACTTGGGTACCGGTTGGCGGCAAGGCATCGTCCGGAACCACTGCGTTCCGGTTCTGGATATTGATGGTGAGTTCAGTGTCGTCCTGCCAGTCCGCGTCAGGGCCACCGAACTGGACCTGCGTTCGATAAATTGCCATGCCGTGTTCCCTCCTCCTAATAACGCTGCCCGGACCTCGTCTACATTGTTCAACTGTCAGACAAAGAGGAATCTATTGATTTGCCGGGCGCCCAATCGCGCTCATCCGCACGTCGTTGATCGGCATTTCGAATGGGTCACTCGACTACCATTACGGAACGTACCGAGCGGTTGGCCTGTCGGGCAAGGGGGTTCACCCAACGTTCGGGCATTGTCAACTTGGTAAGGCACGGCACCACCTCAACCGCAGCCCTCGACAGCTTGACATCCATAGGGGCATCAGACCCTTCGCGCCGCCCCATTTTCCGCCGCCGTCAAGATCGACGCGGCGCGGTCAACCGGTGGCTGGCTGACTACGCCCAGAGTACGGTCGGGGGCTCTGGATCACCTATTCGTGAGAGGCCAGCCTCTGGTTGGCAGATGTCCTTGCCGGCGCGACCTGCCAGGCTGTGGGGGGTCAGTGCGTTCGTGTACCCCGAGGCCGAGCACCGCGAGACTGTGAGGATTTGTCCGGATGACGGATATCATTCCCACCGCCGAGGCGACCCCCCTGATCGACCCGCCGCCGCACCGCGACTGCCCGGTCCCGTCGGACCCGGAAAGCGCGCTGGCCGCCGCGGTCCGGGCTGGCCCGTCGGGGTTGGGCACCTCGGCGGCCCGCCTCGTACGGGAACTCACCCTGGCCGGCGGCCCCAGCCCCGCGTACGTGGAACGCCCCTGGGGAGACGGCACGGCTGCGTCGCTGTACGTCCCGGTGGTCGAGCGGGTGGACGACGCGCTGGCCGCCGAGGTGGATGACCGGCTGGTGGTCTGGGCCAAGGACTGCGGCTTCACCGACGACGAGGCCGATCTGATGCGCCAGGCCGGGTTCGGTCGGCTGGCGATGCTCACCCACACCGATACCGATGATTCGGACTGCCTGCTGATCGCCGCGCAGCTCAACGCCGCGTGGTGGGCCGCTGACGACCTGTACGCCGACGACAGTGAGATGGGCGCCACCCCGACCGAGCTGCCGCCCCGGCTGGCCCTGGCGATGGCCGCGATGGACCCGGTGGCCCCTGCCGGTGAGTTCTCCGTTCCGCTGGAGGAGGCGCTGCGCTCCGATCCGGTATTGGTGGCGCTCAATTCCGGGATCGAGCACCTGACCCGGCACGCCAGCCCCGCGCAGGTGCAGCGAGCCTGCTACTCCACCTTCGCCATGTTCGTCAGCTGGAACAGCTACGCGGCCTGGCGGTTCACCGGCAACTACCCGCCGGCCTGGGAGTACCTCGCCGTCCGCCAGCACGACACCTTCTACACCTCGATGACGCTGATCGACGCGGTCGGCGGCTACGAACTGGACGCCAACCTGTATTACGAGCCGCAGGTCCGGCGCGCCCTGATGCAGGCCGGCACCGCCTCGGTGATGGTCAACGACCTGCACTCGGTGACCAAGGACGCCGCCGACGACAAGCCGGTGTGCAACATGGTGTTGCAGATCGCCGCCGACCGGCAGTGCTCGGTCGAGGAGGCCATCGCGATCACCGTCGACCTGCATAACAACCTGGTCCGGGATTTCGAGGCCACCCATCGCAGCCTTCTCCCCGTACCGTCGCCGCAGCTCCAGCGGTTCCTGCGCGGGGTGCGCGCCTGGATGGGCGGCGGCTTCGAGTGGCACGCCACCAACCCCCGTTACCGGAGCTGACCGCTCGCGGGCTGCACCGCAGCGTACCGAGATCAACCATCCGCGGATCCAGCACGCCGTGAACCACACTGTCGTCCGCTGATGATCGAACACAGTCCCCGCCGTCACCGACATCCGGCCGCCACAGTTCGAACACTTGTAGCGCCCATCAGCGACAGCCCACCTACCGGCATGCCCACATGTCCACACCGTGGACAGACGAAGCCCTCGGGCCACCGCAACCAGTCCAGGTAGTCCAGACAGTCGGCATCGGTGGCAAACCACGACTGGAGCTCCCGGCAGGGACAGGCCGGACGCATCAAGCGGCCGCATACCGCGACGGGGTCGACGCACTATCCTCCGCGGTGCGACGCGCCATGATCGTGGCGGCAGAGGAGGAGCGTGACAGAGCAATCGGGCTTGGGTGAACAAGCTGACCCCGTCGGTCGTGTTATCGGCACCGAGGACTCCACCCCGCTGCTGTTCAGCGTCGCCCTCGCCCAGGACTCCTACCTTCAGCTCGACGACGTGGTGGTCACCGTCCGGGCCGTTCCCGGCGTCGGGCCGGTGATGACCTCCGGTGTCGTGACCGAGGTCCGGGCCCGGCACGAGGGCGCCAATTTCGGCTCGGACGTGTTCTTGATCGCCGATGGCGTGCTCCCGGCGCAGGTGCAGGAGGTCGCCGAGATCACTACGACCCGGGTGGAGCCGGAATGCTACGTCCCGCCGAGACCGGGGGAGACGGCGCGCCGGGCCACCGGTGACGAACGCGCGCAGGCGCTGTACTTCGACCGGATGGAACAGAAGGTCCCGGTGGGTCTGGGCCGCGACGGTGACCCGATTTACGTCAACCTCGAGTTCCTCGACGGTACCCGCGGCGGTCATGTCTCGATCAGCGGCGTCTCCGGCGTGGCGACCAAGACCAGCTTCGCGCTGTTCCTGCTCAACTCGATCTTCCGCAGCGGTGTGCTGGGCCGGCGGGCGCTCAACGCCAAGGCGCTCGTGTTCAGCGTCAAGGGCGAGGATCTGCTGTTTCTCGACCACCCCAACACCCGCCTCGACAACGATCTGTGCGGCGACTATGCCCGGCTGGGTCTGCCCGCCGAGCCGTTCGCCTCCGTGGGGTTCTTCGCTCCCCCCACGCCGGACGATCTCAGCGGGCGCCCCTACGTCTCCGGCCGCACCAGCGGGGTTGCCGCGTTCTGGTGGACGCTGGCCCAGTTCTGCGCCGATGAGCTGCTGCCCTACGTCTTCGCCGACGCCGAGGACGAACGCAACCAGTACACGACGGTCATCCATCAGGTCGCCAACCGGCTACGGCGTGATGCCATCGCGACCGGCGACGGGGGAGCGGTCGTGATCGCAGGCCAGTCGCTGCGCACCTACGACGACCTCGTGGAGTTCCTCTTCGACCGCCTCACTGACGAGGACGCCCGCCGGGACTGGGCCGGCCCGGTCACCGGCACCGGCACGATCAACGCCTTCCTGCGCCGGCTGCGCTCGAGCCTCAAGCCGCTGCGCACGATCGTCCGCGGCGACCTTGCCGACACTCCGGGTCGCCGGGTCAGTACCGATAATCAGCAGGTCACCGTGGTCGACCTGCACAACCTGCCGGAGCGTGCCCAGCGCTTCGTCGTCGGTGTCGTGCTGGCCGCCGAGACCGCCCGCAAAGAGGCCGCCGGACCGGGTGGCCTGCTCTTCACCATGATCGACGAGCTGAACAAGTACGCCCCGCGCGAAGGCACCAGCCCGATCAAGGAGGTGCTGCTCGACATCGCCGAACGTGGACGCTCGCTGGGGATCATCCTCATCGGCGCGCAGCAGACGGCCAGCGAGGTCGAGCGGCGGATCGTGGCGAACTCCTCCATCAAGGTTGTGGGCCGGCTGGATCCGGCCGAGGCGGGTCGGCCCGAGTACGGCTTCCTGCCGCCCTCCCAGCGGGCCCGGGCGACGCTGGCCAAGCCGGGCACGATGTTCGTCTCCCAGCCGGAGATCCCGGTGCCGATCGCGATCGAGTTCCCGTTCCCGGCCTGGGCCACCCGGCTGTCGGAGTGCGGTGCGCCACCGGTGAGCGGCAACAGGCGCGATCCATTTCGCCGGCTGCCGGTCATCGTCGATGACCCGCCGTTCTAGCGATGAGGTTCCTGCACACCGCCGACTGGCACGTCGGCAAGACGCTGAAAGGGCACAGCCGGCTCGAGGAGCAGGAACAGGTGCTCCGCGAGATCGTGCGCGTGGCCCGGGAGCAGGAGGTCGATGCCGTCTTCGTCGCCGGTGACCTCTACGACAGTGCGGCGCCGTCGGCCCCGGCCCAGAAGCTGGTGGTCCGTACCCTGATGGCGCTGGCCGGCGCGGGTGCTCAGGTGGTGGTGATCGCCGGCAACCATGACCACGCCGCTACTCTGGAGGCATACCGGCCGTTCGCGGGGGCGGCGGGTATCACCCTGGTCGGCTCGGTCCGCAGTGCTGAGCAGGGTGGTGTCGTCGGGTTCACGGCTCGCACCGGCGAGCCGGTGACCGTCGCGGTGCTGCCGTTCGTGTCCCCGCGCTACGCGGTGCGCGCAGCGGAGCTGGTCGCGAACACTCCGGCGGAGCACACCGGCGCCTACGACCAGCAGCTCCGAGACATCCTCACCACGCTGACCGGCGGGTTCCGCACCGATGCCGTCAACCTCGTGATGGCACATCTGACGGTGCTCAACGCGACGTTCGGCGGTGGCGAGCGCACCGCACAGTCGATCTTCGACTACGTCGTGCCGGCCACCGTGCTCCCGCCCGACGCGCACTACATCGCGCTAGGTCACCTGCACCGGCGGCAGATCATGGCCGCGCAGAGCCCGGTGCACTACTGCGGCGCCCCGCTGGCAGTGGACTTCGGCGAGCAGGAGTACGAGCCCGTGGTCTGCCTGGTCGAGGCCACCCCGACCACACCGGCGCGGGTCACCGACATCCCGATCACCACGGCCCGGCGGCTGCGGACGCTGCGCGGTACCGTCGAGGAGCTGGGTGCGCTGGTCGGGACGGTCGGGGACGACCTGCTTCGGGTGTGGGTGCGCGAGCCCGCCCGCGCGGGGCTGCGCGAGGAAGTGACCGGCCTGTTGCCGCACGCGTTAGAGGTGCGGATCGACCCGGAGTTCGCCGCCCCCGTCACCGGATCACGCCCGGCAAGCGGCCCGGGTGTGGAGCGCACCCCGCTGGAGCTGTTCGGTGAGTACTGCGCCACCCGCAACACCGATGATCCCCGGCTCGATGCGCTGTTCGCCCGCCTGCACGACCGCGTGACCGGGGGCGCGTGATGCGCCCGGTGCTGCTGGACATGCACGGCTTCGCCGCGTTCCGCGAGCCCACCACCGTCGATTTCCGGGCCGCGGAGTACTTCGCGCTGGTCGGGCCGACTGGCTCGGGCAAGTCCACCGTGATCGACGCGATGACCTTCGCGCTCTACGGATCGGTGCCGCGCTGGGACGACCAGAAGGTCGTCAAGCTGGCCCTGGCCCCGAGCGTGAACCGGGGCACCGTGCGGCTGGTGTTCGACGTCGGCGACGCCCGCTACGTCGTGGCCCGGGAGTTGCGCCGGGCACCGAAAGGCGGGGTGACCGTGCGCAGCGCTCGGCTGGAACGCCTTGATGACCCGACCGGGACGGGGGAGGTCGGTGACGGCACCGAGGTGCTCGCCGCCGAGTCTGCGGTGACGAAGGCCGTCGAGGAGTTGCTCGGGCTGCCGTTCGACCAGTTCTGCATGTGCGTGGTCCTCCCGCAGGGCGACTTTGCCGAGTTCCTGCACGCCAAACCCGCTGCGCGTCAGCAGATGCTGACCCGGCTGCTCGGCCTCGGTGTCTACGACTCGATCGCCAAGGAGGCCAACCGAGAGGCCGCTGCGGCAGCTGAGCGGATCGACGTACTGGCCGGTCAGCTCACCGGTTACACCGACGCCACCGAGGACGCCGTCACCGGGGCCAAGGCGCGGGTCACGGCGCTGAGCGCGCTGTCTGAGCGGATCACCCAGCAGCTGCCGGGACTAGTCGCCGCCTCGAACACCGTCGCCACCGCGGACGGGGTCGTCGCCCGGCTGCATGATGAGCGGGCCCGGCTTGCGGCGCTGGCCGTTCCCCATGGTCTGGCCGACCTGGACGCGCGGCAGCGATCGGCCACCGAGGAGGCCGCTTCGGCGCGGTCCTGGTGCGCTCACGCCGAGGTGGCTGATACTGAGGCTCGGGAACAGCGCGCCGCCGCTCCCGAGCGGGGCCCGCTGGAACGCGCCCGCCGCCACCATGCCGAGCTGGCGACCGCGCTCGCCGACCGGCCCCGCGCCCAGCAGGCTCATGCCAGTGCACGGGCGGCGTACGGCGACGCCGTCGCCGCAGCTGCGGAGGCATCGGGTGCCGTCGAGGACGCGCGCACGGCCCGCGAGG
>DATEMN010000502.1:0-3445 GCA_035275565.1 Pseudonocardiaceae bacterium
CTCGCCCTGATCCTCGCCGAGGGCGCGGTGTCCATCAATTCCCACCGCAGCCCCACCCCCCCGACTACCGGAACCCTGGCACCCGTGGCTGCCATCCCGGTACCCGAACTCGGCAGCGTCAACAGTCCCCGCAGCGAAAACTCCACCGGATCCGTCCCCTCGGCGCCCCTCGCCGTACCGAGCACACCGACCGATGGCCCCGCCACACCAGAGGTCGCCACACCAGAGGCCGCCGCGGTACCGGCCCGTCACACCACCCAGAGCGACAAGCAGACCACCAGCCGGTCCAAGCCTCCTGCCCCCCGGACACGACCTGCTCCGCCGCGCAACCCGGCAATCCCCGCTGATGCCTATGAAGCGTGGACTGAAGCGGCTGAGCTCAGCCAGAGCGAAGAGGGCAGGGAACACCTCCGTCGAGAACGTTCTTCGCGCCCTACTGAATAGTGTGCCGAAGAAACATCTCGAGCGCTGACCACGCGATGAGCCGCATCCGGGCAATCGTTGCCGCGGTCACCGCATCGCGTCGTATGCGATCCGGAGCTTAATGGCGTCGAAGAACGCTCTGATCTGGTCGTCGAGTTCGATGA
Source organism: Pseudonocardiaceae bacterium (assembly GCA_035275565.1). GTDB lineage: Bacteria > Actinomycetota > Actinomycetes > Mycobacteriales > Pseudonocardiaceae. Next base: position 588 of record DATEMN010000502.1, read on the forward strand.
TGGATGGCGTAGCGGGTTGCGGCTGCCGTCGTCGGCCATTCCCCATGGGGCGAGGGCGGCGGTGCACAGGGCGGTGGGATATCCCTGCGCGTGACGACCCACCGGGGCTGGGACACTGGTCACCGGAGCAAGGAGGATGCAAGGTTGAACGAGCCCGCGGTGCCCTCGCTGATCAGCCAGGTCGAGACGGCTGTATCGGGCGCGATTGATCAGGTGCTACCTGAACTGGCGGGTGCTGATCCCATTGTGCGGCGCTCCGAACACGCCGACTTTCAATCCAACGCCGCCCTGGCGCTCGCCAAACGCGCCCACGTCAAGCCAGCCGCGCTGGCCGCCACCATTTCCGAGACGCTGCGCACTGACACCAGCGCACCCCTTGCTGAGGTGACCGTCTCCGGACCCGGTTTCCTCAACCTTGTCCTTGCCGACCGGGCCATCTGGCGGCAGATCGCCGGACGGCTAGCCAGCCCACGCCTCGGCATCGGCACGCCCGAGCAGGGCCGACGCACGGTGATTGATTACTCGGGCCCGAACATCGCCAAGGAGATGCACGTCGGGCACCTGCGCACCACCATCATCGGTGACTGCCTGGCCCGGGTGCTGGGTTTCCTCGGCGCGGACGTGATCCGGCAGAACCACCTCGGCGACTGGGGCACCCAGTTCGGGATGCTCATCCAGTACCTCGACGAGCACCCAGACGCCATCTGGCATCATGACCAGCTCACCGAAGGCACCTCCACCGTCACCGCGCTGGACGACCTCTATCGAGCAGCCCGCGCGTCGTTTGACGCTGACCCCTCGTTCGCCGACCGGTCCCGGGCGCGCGTGGTCGCCCTGCAGGCCGGTGACGAGGCTACCGTCACCCGCTGGCGGAACATCGTCGCCGAATCCGAGCTCGCGTTCCGCGAGATCTACGACCGGCTCGGTGTACTCCTGGAGCCTGAGGACTCGGCCGGCGAGTCCTTTTACAACTCTTGGCTGCCCGACATCGTCCGGGAGTTGACCGCCGCGGGTATCGCGGTGGAGAGCGACGGCGCACTCGTTGTGTACTCCAACGAGGTCACCGGTCCCGATGACAACCCCGTCACGCTCATGGTCCGCAAGAAAGACGGTGGCTACGGCTACGACACCACCGATCTGGCCACCATCCGCTACCGCATCCACGATCTCAAGGCCAACCGCATTCTTTACGTGATCGACTCCCGCCAGGCCCTGCACCTCCGGCTGACCTTCGAGACCGCGCGGCGCGCAGGATGGCTCACCGACGAGATCGACGTCACCCACGTGGCATTCGGTACCGTGCTCGGTCCGGACGGGCGACCGTTCAAAACCCGCTCCGGCGGCACGGTCAAGCTCATGGACCTGCTGGACGCCGCTGTCGACCGGGCGCGTGCCACGGTCACGGAAAAGACCCACGACCTCGGTGGGGACGAGCTGAACCGGATCGCCGAACAGGCCGGTATCGGTGCAGTCAAGTACGCCGACCTCTCCACGTCCCGCACCAAGGACTACGTCTTCGACGTCGAACGCATGGTGTCCTTCAACGGGAACACCGGCGTGTACCTCCAGTACGCGCACACCAGGATCTGCTCCATCCTGCGCAAGGCAGGCGACGCGACCACCACGGTCAACCCGGCCCTGCCGCTGCATCCGGCGGAGCGAGCGCTCGCTCTCGCGCTGGACGCATTCGGCGATACCCTCGCCGAAGTCGGCAACGTCCTGGAACCCCACCGGCTCTGCGGGTACCTGTATGACCTGGCCAAGGCATTCACCGACTTCTACGAATCCTGCCCCGTGCTGTCAGCCACCGAACCCGTGCGAGCCAACCGTGTCGCCCTGTGCCGGCTCGCGGCATGCACCTTGCGGCATGGCATGAACCTGCTGGGCATCGCAGCGCCAGAACGCATGTAGAACAATCTTGTGGATGGTTCCTGGCTGAATATTCACAGACGCGGTCTTACGAAGGCGCCGTTACCGTTTGTCAATGCGGCGGGCGCCGAGCTGCTCGGCGAGCAACTCCACGGCGATCTCCTCGGGGTCCCGACGGCTGGGCTGCTCCCGGCTCATGCTAGATGCCTCCGCGAGCAGCGCCTTGTCGTCATCCACCGGTGCCTGCGGTAGGGCTTCCTCGAGATCTGGGGGTTCTGGAGGTGGCAGGGCGCCGGCGTCCGAAGGTTGCTGCGCTGTAGAACGACGGCTGGGCGGACGTTGTGGTGGGCTGGTCCGCGGGGATTGGGCACCGCGGGGGCTGGTGTCGCCGTCGGCGTGCTCGCAGCGCACCTGCCAGTCAACGCCCAGCACGGTGCGCAGCGCTGCCTTGATCAGCTCAACGTTGCGGTCGTCACCCAGCCGACGGGCCAGTGGGGCGTTGGGCAGGATCAACACGAGAGTGGAGCCCTGCACCGCGCTCGCGGTGGCGTTGCTGAGCAGAACCTGGGTGGTCCGGCTCTGCCCACGTACCGCGTCCAGCAAGGCCGGCCACACCCGCCGCACCGCGGCTGCGTCGAGCTGCTCCGCTACAGCGTCGCACTGGACGTCCGGGTCCGGCGCCTGGGTGACCGGTGGCTGGGTCACAGGTGGCTGGGCAGGAGGCGCGGACCGGCTGGGCGGTTCCGGACGCCCGGCGGGCGAGGTCGGCGCAACGTCGGCGACCTCGGCTGAGCGAGTTGGGGGCGCCGTGCCGACCTGCGGCGCGGCGATGGTGAGCCGCCGCTCCAACCGCTCCAGCCGGTGCAGCACCGCACCGTCCCCCTCGGTGGCGGCCGGCAGCAGCATCCGGGCACACAGCAGTTCCAGCAGCAGTCGAGGGGCGGTGGCGCCGCGCATCTCGGTGAGCCCGTTGTGGGTGATCTCAGCGA
>DATEMN010000503.1:0-27459 GCA_035275565.1 Pseudonocardiaceae bacterium
GTCGTGCACGCGTCCGAGCGCGGCCACCTCAAGCAGGCGCTCCTCAAGATCGGCTGGCCCGCCGACGACCTCGCGGGCTACGTCGACGGCGAGGCGCACCCGATCGAGCTGGCCGAGGACGGCTGGTCGCTGCGCGACTACCAGCGCGACGCGGTGACCGGCTTCTGGGCCGGTGGTTCCGGGGTCGTGGTACTGCCCTGCGGGGCCGGCAAGACCCTGGTGGGGATCGCCGCGATGGCCCAAGCGCAAGCGACCACGCTGATCCTGGTCACCAACACCGTCGCGGGCCGGCAGTGGAAGCGCGAGCTGGTCGCGCGCACCAAGCTGACCGACGACGAGGTCGGCGAGTACTCCGGGGAGCGCAAGGAGATCCGCCCGGTGACGATCGCGACCTACCAGATCATGACGCGCAAGTCGAAGGGCGAGTACCGGCACCTCGATCTGTTCGACTCCCGGGACTGGGGGTTGATCATCTACGACGAGGTGCACCTGCTGCCGGCCCCGGTCTTCCGGATGACCGCCGACCTGCAGTCCCGCCGGCGGCTCGGGCTCACCGCCACCCTGGTACGCGAGGACGGCCGGGAAGGTGACGTGTTCTCGCTGATCGGACCCAAACGTTATGACGCGCCATGGCGCGACATCGAGTCCCAGGGCTGGATCGCGCCGGCGGACTGCGTCGAGGTCCGGGTCACCCTCACCGACGCCGAGCGGCTGGGCTACGCCACCGCGGAAGCCGATGAGCGTTACCGGGTGTGTTCCACCGCGCGCAGCAAGCTGCCGGTCGTCCGCGCCATCATGGACCGCCACCCCGACGAGCCGACCCTGGTGATCGGCGCGTACCTGGACCAGTTGGAGGAGCTCGGCGAGGCGCTGGACGCGCCAGTGGTGCAAGGCTCGACTCGCAATTCCGAGCGAGAGGCCCTCTATGACGCTTTCCGTCGCGGCGAGGTACGCAGGCTGGTGGTGTCCAAAGTAGCAAATTTCTCCATCGACCTGCCAGAAGCATCAGTGGCCGTGCAGGTTTCCGGAACATTCGGTTCCCGACAGGAGGAAGCCCAGCGCCTGGGTCGATTGTTGCGCCCCAAAAGCGACGGCCGACAGGCACATTTCTACTCGGTAGTCTCTCGAGACACGCTAGACACCGACTACGCCGCCCACCGCCAACGCTTCCTCGCCGAACAGGGCTACGCCTACCACATCATCGACGCCGACGACCTGCACTGACCAGCGGAGAGAGGTTAGGGGCGGGGTTGGCGGCGGCGGCGCATGAGGATAAGGGCTAGGAGGAGGAGTAGGACGGCGAGGGGGGTTATTACGCGTCTGGCGACGGCGCTGCCGGCTGCGTCGAGTAGGTCGATCTCCTCGGTTTGCGGGGTCGACGTGGAACTAGCGGGATGGTGAGAGTTCGACAGCGATGTGGGAGCAGGAGGCGCGGGTTCCTGCTGCGGTGCCAGGCTTTTCGACAAACAGTCCGCGAATTGGCCGATGATCTTCCCGCCGACATCCTCGATCATGCCTCGACCGAACTGGGCCGGTTTTCCCGTGATGGTCAGGTCGGTCGCCAGCGTGACCGCGGTACCCGCTCCGTTCTCGGCGAGAGTGGCGGTCACCGTGGCAGCTGCGGTGCTCTGACCTCCAGCCGCAGTGCCGGTCGTCTCGATCACGGTGCGGTACGCCGCCTCGTCGATCTCGGTGAAGCGGCCCGATCCCCGGTACTGCAGGGAGATCGGGCCCAACCGGACCTTCACGATTCCCGCGAACTCGTCGTCACTGGCCGAGGTGATGGTGGCTCCCGGGAAGCACGGGGCGACCCGTTCGGGCTCCAGCAGAGCCCGCCAGACGGTGTTGACGGGTGCCGGGACGGTGAAGTTGTGCTCAAGCCTCATACCGATCAGCTTCTCACTACGGCAACTGCGGCGCCCCCCTGCGATGCTGCAGTTCGCCTCAAGCTTCGGTGGGTGAGGTCGCCAGTCGTGGATCCAGACGGGCAGGACGACGACGCCGCGAGCTTCGCCTTCGAGCTCGGGGTGCTCAAGCGAATGCGGCGGGCTGGCTGATAGCACGGTCGCCGCAGCGCGCGGCGCACCTGGTTCAGGCGGCGCACGACGCTGTCCGTGCGCCGCTGGGCCGCGATGGTCAATACGCCCTGAAGCTGTTCAGCGGCGCCGTCGAGATCGTCACGTCCGAGCCGGACTGCAGCGAGGTCCAGCTGCGCCAAGCACAGTTCACCAAGCCGGCGCTGCTCCGGGGGGTCAGCTTCGTAGAGTTCGACAGCATATGCAGCGTCGTATTCGGCGTCAGTGTAGCTGTCCTGCTCGCCCGTAACTGGCGCACGAGCTGCTCCAACCTCGTCCGCAGAAACAGACCACCGGCCATCTGCTCACCATCCGCGACTTCGCCCGGATCACCGCCGCCAGAACACCGAAACGCGTCGACGTTTTCACGCCCGAGGTCGTGGTATGGGGCCTATGAAGGCGCGCCACAATGGACCTTGCGGGCGCTGCTGAACCTGGTACACCCGCAGCATTCCGACGCGTTTCGGAGGAGGTCGGGGTGGTTCAGCCTGACAGGCCGACGGCTGCGGTGAGGGCACGACCGGTGAGCACTCGGGCCAGGTGCGCGCGGTAGTCCGCGTCGGCGTTGCCGTCCGACGGCGGGTTGGTACCGTCGGAGGCGAGCTGCGCGGCTGCACGGACCGTCTCAGCATCGACTGGCTGGCCGACCAGCGCCTGCTCCACGCCGGTCGCCCGGACCGGGATGTAACCCATGTTGGTCAGCGCCACCCGAGCCTGCGCGATCGCCCCACCCTCGGTCCGCACCGCCGCAGCGACTCCCACGATCGACCATGCCTGCACGACCCGGTTGAACTTCTCGTAGTGCGCGCCCCAGCCGGTTTTCTTCGGGATCCGGATCTCGACGAGCACCTCGTCGGGCCCCACCGCGGTGGTGAACAGATCGACGAAGAACTCCGCAGCCGGCACGGTGCGCCGCCCGCCGGGCCCGACGATGACCAGGTCGCAGTCCAGCGCCACCGCGACAGCCGGCAGGTCGCCAGCGGGATCGGCATGCACCAGGGCACCACCGACGGTGCCACGGTGGCGGATCTGCGGGTCGCCCACCGTCTTGGTGGCTGCGGCCAGCAACGCGGCGTGTTCTTTGACCAGCGGGTCGTTGATGACGTCGTGGTGCGTGGTCATCGCCCCGACGACGAGGGCGTCGCCGTCGTCGCGCACCCCACGCATGTCGCTGATCTTGTTGAGGTCCACGATCATCGTCGGCGCCGCCAACCGCAGCCGCAGCACCGGCACCAGGCTCTGACCACCCGCGAGGATCTTGGCCTCGTCGCCGGCCTGGGACAGCGCCTGGATCGCTTCCTCCACGGTGGACGCGGCCACGTAGTCGAACGACGACGGGATCACCTGGCACCTCCGCTGTTGTCGCTGGTCGGCGTCGAGTCAGACGTCTGGGCGTCGAGGGAACCCAATCCACCACCGGCAGTGGCCTCGGTAGTGTGCTCCGAAGTGGGCTTGACGACTCCCCGGGCCGACTGCACTGCTCGCCACACCCGCTGCGGCGAGCACGGCATCTCGATGTCGGTGACCCCGAGATGGCGCACCGCATCAATGATCGCGTTGACCACTGCTGGAGTGGACGCGATGGTGCCGGCTTCGCCGACGCCCTTGACGCCCAGCGGGTTGGTGGTGGACGGCGTCTCGGTCCGGTCGGTAGTGAAATACGGCAGATCCGCTGCGCTGGGCACCAGGTAGTCGGCCAGCGTGCCCGTCGTGAGCGTGCCGGACTCGTCGTAGACGGCTTCCTCGAACAGCGCCTGCGCGATGCCCTGGGCGAGACCGCCGTGCACCTGCCCGTCCACGATGAGCGGGTTCACCACGTGCCCGACATCGTCCACGCACACGTATCTGCGGATCGACACCCGGCCGGTCTCGGTGTCCACCTCGGTGGCGCACAGGTGGGTCCCGTGCGGGAAGGAGAAGTTCTGCGGGTCGTAGGTGGCGTCGGAGTCCAGGCTGGGCTCCACGCCTTCGGGCAGGTTGTGCGCCGCGAACACCGCCAGCGCGATCTCGGCCACCGTCGTGCCCTTGTCGGTGCCCTTGATGGTGAACCTGCCGTGCGCGTACTCGAGATCGACCTCGGCACACTCAAGCAGGTGGGCCGCGATCGTGCGGGCCTTCTCGATCACCTTGTCGGCGGCCTTGACCACCGCGATGGCACCGACGGTCAGTGACCGCGAGCCATAGGTGTCCATCCCCTTGTGCGAGGACTGGGTGTCACCGTGCAGCACCTCGACGTCCTCGAAGGCGACACCGAGCTGGTCGGCGACGATCTGGCTCCACGCCGTCTCGTGTCCTTGGCCGTGCGCCGAAGAGCCGGTGACGACCTCGACTTTGCCGGTGGGCAGCATCCGAATCGAGGCATGCTCCCAGCCACCCGCACCGTAGGACAACGCTCCCAGCACCCGCGACGGCGCCAGGCCGCACATCTCGGTGTAGGTCGAGATGCCGATACCCAGCTGCACCGGGTCGGCTGCCTCCCGCCGACGGTGCTGCTCGGCCCGCAGACCGTCGTAGTCGAACAGCTCCTTGGCTCGCGCGGTGGCGGCTTCGTAATTGCCCGAGTCGTAGGTCAACGTGGAGACCGTGGTGTAGGGGAACTCCTCATGCTTGATCCAGTTTCGCTCCCGCAGTTCGAGCGGCTCGATGCCGAGCTCGACGGCGAGCTCGTCCATCATCCGCTCGATGGCGAACGTGGCCTCCGGGCGTCCGGCGCCGCGGTAGGCGTCAGTGGGGGTCTTGGTGGTGAATACGTTCGTGCAGGCGAAGTGGTAGGCGGGAATCTTGTAGATGGAGTTGTACATGAAGGCACCGAGTATCGGGATACCCGGGCTGACCAGGCGCAGGTAGGCACCCATATCGGCGAGCAGCTCGACCTTCAAGCCGGTGATGGTGCCGTCGCGGCGGGCGGTGATCGTGATGTCCTGGATCTGGTCGCGGCCGTGATGTGCCGACGCCAGCGACTCGGAGCGGGATTCGGTCCACTTCACCGGCTTGCCCAGCCTGCGGGCCACCAGGAACGTGATGATCTCCTCGGGAGTCACCTGCAGCTTGCCGCCGAACCCACCGCCGACATCGGGGGCGATGACCCGGATCTTGTGCTCCGGCACGCCCAGGGTCAACGCGATCATCACCCGCAGGATGTGCGGCACCTGTGTGGCCGACCACATCGTGACCTGCTCACCCGTCGGGTCCACCACCACGCTACGCGGCTCCAGGAACGCCGGGATCAGCCGCTGCTGGCGGAACCGGCGCCGCAGCACGACCTCAGCGTTCCGGATGGCGTCCTCGACGTCGCCGCCGCTGCCGGCCTGGCCCGAGTCGAAGATCCACAAAGCGTTGCGGTTGGTGCCCAGCTCAGGGTGCACCAGGGTGGCGCCGTCGGCTAGCGCGGCCGCCATGTCCAGCACCGGCTGCCGCGCGTCGTAATCGACCTCGACGGCCTCGGCGGCGTCGGCGGCTGACGCGGCATCGCGGGCCACCACGATCGCGACCCCCTCGCCGGCGAAATGCACGGTGTCTGACGCCAGCGGTGGGGCCTGCGGGGACTTCATATCAGGAGTGATCGGCCACGCGCAGGGCAGGCCGATTCCCTCGACACCCAGGTCGGTGGCGGTGAACACACCGTGCACACCAGGTAACCGCTTAGCCACGTCGGTGTTGATCCTAGTGATCCCGGCGTGCGCCAGTGGGCTGCGCACCACGGCGAGGTGCAGCATCCCGGGCAACGTGATGTTGTCCGTCCAGCGAGTCCGCCCGGTGATCAATCGGGCGTCCTCCTTGCGCTTGCGCGCCCGACCGAACTCGGCGGTCGTCGGCTGCGCGGTGGTGGTCATCAGTTACCCCCTGTGACGGCAGTGGGCTGCATTTTCTGCGCGGCATCGCGCACGGCACGCACGATGTTCTGGTACCCGGTGCAGCGGCAGAGGTTGCCCTCCAAGCCTTCCCGCACCGCTTGGTCGTCTGGATCAGGATTGTCCCCCAACAGGTCGATCGCCTGCATGATCATGCCGGGGGTACAGAAGCCGCACTGCAGGGCGTGGTTGTCGTGAAATGCCTGCTGCATCGGGTGCAGCTGCCCGTCGCGGGCCAGACCTTCGATCGTCGTGATCTCACTACCGTCGACCTGGACCGCGAAGACCGAACAGGACTTCACACTGCGACCGTTGAGGTGCACGGTGCACGCGCCGCAGTTGCTGGTGTCGCAGCCGACGACGGTTCCGGTCTTTCCCAGCCTCTCCCGGAGGTAGTGCACCAGGAGTATTCGTGGTTCGACGTCGTCCACGTAGGAGACATCGTCGACCATGACGGTGATGCGTGTCACGGGCCAACTCCTCGCCCCGGCCGGGCACCGACCGGATGTGGTGGGTGACCCTCGGAGACCGGAAAATCACCGAGGTGCCGTCACTCCAGCAGGTGCGGCGGCTCCCATCCCACCGCGCATCAGAAACCGCCGCAACGGCGTCCTCGTATCAGCGAATCCCCCTAATCGAAACACTCTGGCGAGACCACCCGAATGTCTCCGCACCTGCGCGAATAACGACATAAAAAATCCGCGAACGCGGCTAATTCGTCTGGTTCGACGGACCGATTCACTCAGTCGAGGGAGACCCCTCAACGGGCACCAGCGCGCGACCCGTGGAGCGCAGTCGAGGTGGCACCTGCTTCGCGAAACCGAAGGGCTCGAGGTGGTGATCCAGGATGTCGTCGAAGGCAGCCGTGACATCCTCGGTCGTCCAGCTGTCCCGATACAGCTCCGGGTCCTTGAACGCCGGCTGGCGCACGATCCGCAACCCATCCCCGGTGAACCGGATGAGCTGCCCGGTAACGCCCTCGGCGCGGTCGGAGAGCAGGTAGGTGATCAGCGGGGCGACCCGGTCCGGCGTGCGCTGCGGCGTGACGTGCAACTGAACGGCCGGAGAGGCACGCTCCACCATCTGGGTCCAGGCCAACGGGCAGACGCCGTTGACCCGTACCCCTACCTCAGCCAAGTCCAGCGCCCAGGAATAGGTGAGGGACGCGACCGCACCCTTAGAGGCCGAGTAGGCGCCTGCGCGGCGTGATCCGAACGACGAGCCCGAGGAGATGTTAACGATGGATCCGGCGCCTTGCCTGTGCATCACCGTCGCGGCGGCGATGCCGCAGTAAAGCACGCCCAGCACGTTCACCTCGATGAGCTCGCGGGCAGCCTGGACGTTGTCGTCCCAAGGCAGCGCCTGGTAGTTGAGTCCAGCGTTGTTCACCAGACCATCGACCCTGCCGAACTCCGCCAGACAGCGGTCGATGACACCGCTGGCCTGGCCCGGATCACGGACCGACTGCGCACTGGCCACCGCGTGGCCGCCCTGTCCGACGATCCGCGCGGTGACCTCCTCGGCGAGGTCGCCGTCGACGTCGTTGACCACGACCCGGGCTCCGGCCCGGGCCGCGTGCAGCGCGTAAGCCTCTCCCAGTCCGCGGCCAGCTCCGGTGATCACTACTGCCTTACCCTCGAGGATGCTCATGGCTTCCCGCCTCTCACTGGCCGGGTACTGGTGGCCCGGCGATGCCACCAGTTTCGGGCGGAGAAGTTAAACCGGCGCGATGGGTTCAGCAAAGGGTTGCCACACATCGCCGAATGGGTGTCACCGTTCGGCGAAACGGGTACCGTCGCGCTACTCGACGGTGAGCACCAGCGGGCCATCCTCGGTCACGGCAACGGAGTGCTCCCAGTGCGCGGCACGGGACCCGTCCCGGGTCACCACGGTCCAACCGTCATCAAGTTCCTCGGTCTTGTCGCCACCCGCGGTGAGCATCGGCTCGATCGCCAGAGTCACCCCGGGTACCAGGCGGGGACCACGGCCGGGGCGACCCACATTGGGCAGGAACGGGTCCATGTGCATGGCCCGACCGATGCCATGGCCCCCGTAGTCAGCCACGATCCCGTAGGACACCCCATCCGCCGCAGCGGCGGCCAGCGCCGCGGACTCCACCGCATGCGAGATGTCGGTGAGCCTGCCGCCGGGTCGCGCTGCCGCGATTCCAGCCTCCAGCGCGGTCCGGCAGGCCGCGGACAGCTGAGCGTCGGCGTGCGCTACGGTCCCGACGTGCACCGTCACCGCGGCATCACCGTGCCAGCCGTCGAGGATCGCACCGCAGTCGAGGGACAGCAGGTCGCCATCGGCGAGCACCTGCTGGTTGCTGGGGATCCCGTGCACCACCTGGTGGTTCACCGAGCTGCAGATCGACGCGGGGAATCCGTGGTAGCCCTTGAAAGACGGCACCGCTCCGGCATCGCGGATCGACTGCTCAGCCAGCTCGTCCAAGTCACCGGTGCTCACCCCGGCCTCGGCATGGCCCGCAAGCAGCCGCAACGTGCGCGCCACCACCGCGCCAGCGGCGCGCATCGCCTCGACTTCGCCGGGCGACTTGAGCTCGATGCCCGTCCTGCCCCGCAAGCGTCGCACCACTGCACGCACCCCGCCCCCGGTCATCGCGCGCTCGTCACGCCCGCGTTCGCAATGCATCCAACGCCCGGCCGGTCACATCAGGCACCGAACCAGCCGCCGGCACCGTGACCAATCGGTCGGCGTAGAAGTCGAGCATCGGTGCGGTCTCCTCGCGGTACAGCTGCTGGCGGCGCCGGATCAGGTCCTCGGTGTCGTCGTGGCGCCCACGTGCCAGCAGGCGCTCGACCACCAGGTCCTCGGGTGCGTCGAGCTCCAGTACCGCATCGATCTCGCAGTCGAGATCGAGCAGAAACGCCGTGAGCACCCGAGCCTGGCTGACCGTCCGGGGGAATCCGTCGAGCAGGAATCCGGCCTTGCAGTCGTCATCGGTGAGCCGTTGCGCGACCATCTCGTTGGTGAGCTCGTCGGGTACCAGCGCACCCGCGTCCAGATATTTCTTGACCTGGCGGCCCAGCGCAGTCTCGTCCTCGACGTGGGCCCGGAACAGGTCGCCGGTCGAGACGTGTGGCACCCCGAGCTCAGCGCTCAGCACGGCGGCCTGAGTACCCTTGCCCGCCCCCGGCGGACCAACGATGAGGATTCGCACTAGCGCAGGAACCCTTCGTAGTTGCGCTGCATCAACTGGCTCTCGATCTGCTTCACCGTGTCCAGCCCCACTCCCACCATGATCAGCACGGCGGTGCCGCCGAAGGGGAAGTTCTGGTTCTGGCCACTACCGGTCAGGTCGAGGAACAAATTAGGCAGCACAGCGACGGTCCCGAGGTAGAGCGAACCGGGCAGAGTGATGCGGTTCAGGACGAAGCCCAAGTAGTCGGCGGTCGGGCGGCCGGGGCGGATACCCGGGATGAAACCGCCGAACTTCTTCATCTCCTCGGCGCGCTCGTCGGGGTTGAACGTGATCGCCACGTAGAAGTACGTGAAAAAGATGATCATTAAGAAATACAGCGAGATGTGCACCCAGCTGGACTGGTCCACCAGGTATCGGCTGATGAAGGTCTGCCACCACCCCTGTTGACCGGTAGCCGAGGTGGTCAGCCGGGCGATGAGATCGGGCAGGTAGAGCAACGACGACCCGAAGATGACCGGGATGACACCTGCCTGGTTCACCTTCAACGGCAGGTAGGTGGATGTGCCGCCGTACATCCGGCGGCCGATCATTCGCTTGGCGTACTGCACGGGGATCCGTCGCTGGCCCTGTTCGACGAACACCACGCTGGCGATGATCGCTAAGCCGAAGGCGCACACGAATACGAAGACCAGCGGCCCGTTCTGGTCCAGGATGTTCTTGCCTTCGGCGGGGATGCGTGCGGCGATCGACGTGAAGATCAACAGTGACATTCCGTTGCCGATGCCCCGCTCGGTGATCAGCTCGCCCAGCCACATCACGACACCGGTGCCGGCCGTCATCACCATGACGATGACGATCAGGTTGAACACCGATTCATCGGGGATGGGTGGCAACGCGCAGTCCGAGAACAACTGGCCCCGCACAGCCAACGCCACGATACCGGTGGCCTGCAGGACAGCCAGCGCGATCGTCAGATAACGGGTGTACTGGGTGAGTTTGTTCTGACCGGACTGTCCCTCCTTCTTGAGCTGCTCGAAACGCGGAATCACGACGGTCAGCAACTGGACGATGATGCTCGCGGTGATGTAAGGCATGATCCCCAGCGCGAACACCGCCAGCTGCAGCAGCGCCCCACCGCTGAAAAGATTGATCAGCGAGTAGATGTTCTGGTTGTCACCACGCTGCACCTGGTCGAGACACTGCTGGATGTTGACGTAGGAGACCCCGGGCGAGGGCAGCGTCGCACCAATCCGATAGATCACCACCATGCTCAGGGTGAATAGGATCTTGCGACGCAGATCCGGCGTCGCAAGGGCCGAGCGGAAGGCGCCGAGCACTCCTACCTCCTGGGCACGGCCGTGGCACGGCCGTCGATCGTGGACCGGCGGTCGCACCACCAGGGGCGGCGACCGTGCGATGCAGGAGCACGTGACGGCGCATGCCAACCCGCTCTCCCACGTACTCTGCCCGACTGTAACAGGGTTACATGTAGCAGCAGAGCGCGCCTACAGCTCAGTGCTGCTACCGCCTGCTGCGGCGATCTTGTCCCGCGCGGAACCGGAGAACGCCTGGGCACTGACCCACAGCGCGACCCCAGCGAGGTCACCGTCACCAAGTACCTTCACCGGCAGTCCTCTACGCACCGCACCGAGGGCCACCAGCTGCTCCGGCCCTACAGCTCCCCCGTCGGGAAACAGCCGGGCTAGATCGCCGACATTGACCACCTGGTACTCGGTGCGAAACCGGTTGCGGAAACCCTTGAGCTTGGGCAGCCGCATGTGGATCGGCATCTGCCCGCCCTCGAAACCGGCAGGAACGTTCTTGCGAGCCTTGGTTCCCTTGGTCCCGCGTCCCGCTGTCTTGCCCTTCGATGCCCCGCCACGACCGACTCGCATCTTGGCCGTCTTCGCGCCGGCGGCCGGGCGCAGATGGTGGACTTTAATCGTCACTTCGAGTCGACCTCCTCCACCGCCACCAGGTGGCGGACGGTGGCGATCATGCCGCGAACCTGGGGGTTGTCCTCCCTGACCACGGACTGCCGAATCTTGCGCAGCCCGAGGGAGCGCAAGGTCTCGCGCTGGTTGCGCAGGCTACCGATGGTGCTCCGAGTCTGCGTAATCCTTACCGACGCCATATCACGCTCCCTGCGCGGCGGCACGAGCCCGCAACATACCGGCCGGGGCCACGTCCTCCAGCGGCAAGCCGCGCCGCGCGGCTACCTCCTCAGGACGCTGCAGTCCCTTCAGCGCTGCCACGGTGGCGTGCACGATGTTGATCGCATTGTCGCTACCCAGTGACTTGGACAGTACGTCGTGCACGCCTGCGCACTCCAGCACTGCCCGCACTGGCCCACCTGCGATGACCCCGGTACCAGGAGACGCCGGGCGGAGCAGCACAACGCCAGCCGCCGCCTCCCCGGTGATCGGATGCGGGATGGTGCTGGCGATCCGGGGCACCCGGAAGAAGTTCTTCTTGGCTTCCTCCACGCCTTTCTGGATCGCCGCCGGCACCTCCTTGGCCTTCCCGTAACCGACCCCGACCATGCCGTCCCCATCGCCCACCACGACCAGCGCGGTGAAGCTGAAGCGCCGGCCGCCCTTGACCACCTTGGCCACTCGGTTGATCGCAACGACCCGCTCGAGGTGCGGGCTCTTCTCCTGCTGGGGCGCCCCGCCACGGCCGCCGTCCCGGCGGTCCCGACGATCACTGCGCTCGCCTCCGCCTTCCCGCCGCATGCGTCCAGGCATCAGGCGTCCCTTCCCTTGCTCGGGTGCTGCTGTTGATCCTGTTCGGTTTCCATCGGTCAGAATTCCAGACCGGCTGCACGGGCGGCGTCGGCCAGCGCCGCGATCCGACCGTGATAGTCGTGACCACCCCGGTCGAAGACCACCCGGTCCACACCGACTGCCTTGGCCCGGGCAGCGATCAGCTCGCCAACCCTGGCCGCCCTGGCCTTCTTGTCCCCGACCAGGGCGCGAACGTCCGGTTCGATGCTGGACGCCGCCGCCAGGGTGTGCCCGGCGAGGTCGTCCACCAGCTGCACGGCGATGTGCCGGGACGAGCGGTTAACCACCAGGCGCGGACGCTGTGGGGAACCGCTGATCCTCTTGCGCAGCCGGCGGTGCCGCCGCGCTCGGGACAACCGGCGTTGGGTCGAGACGTCTTGGCCGACCCGCGGCCGCCTCGTCGCTTGAGTCGCTGCCTCAGCCATGATCACTTACCTGTCTTTCCGACCTTGCGCCGGATCTTCTCGCCCGCGTAGCGCACGCCCTTGCCCTTGTACGGATCAGGGCGACGCAGCTTGCGGATGGTCGCCGCAACCTCGCCGACTGTTTCCTTGTTGATACCCGCCACGGAGAACCGCGTCGGGCTGTCGACGGTGAAGGTGATGCCGTCAGGTGCTGGCACGGGCACCGGGTGGCTGTAGCCCAGTGAGAACTCCAGATCCGAGCCCTTGAGCACCACGCGGTAACCGACGCCGTGGATCTCCATCCGCTTCTCGTACCCTTGGCTGACCCCAATGACCATGTTGTTCACCAGGGTCCGGGACAGCCCGTGCAGCGCCTTGCTGCGCCGCTCGTCATCGGGCCGCGCGACCTGCACGGTGCCGTCGGGCGCCCGTTGCACGGTAATCGGCTCGGGCACGGTGTGCGACAGGGTGCCCTTGGGTCCCTGCACCGTCACGGTCCGACCGTCGATGGTCACATCGACGCCGGACGGCACGGTGATCGGCTGCTTCCCGATGCGCGACATCTCGTCTGCTCCCCTCTCACCAGACGAAGGCGAGGACTTCCCCGCCCACGCGCTGCTTGGCGGCCTGCCGATCGGTGAGCAGCCCAGTGGATGTGGAGATGATCGCCACACCCAGGCCGCCGAGCACCTTGGGCAGCGAGGTCGATTTTGCATACACCCGCAGGCCAGGCTTCGACACCCGGCGCAGGCCAGCGATGCTGCGCTCCCGGTTCGGACCGAACTTCAAATCAACCACCAGGGACTTACCCACCGCTGCGTCCTCGGTGTGGAATCCCGAGATGTAACCCTCCCGCTGGAGGATCTCAGCGATATTTACTTTGATCTTGGAATGCGGCATCACGACTCGGTCGTGATAAGCCGAGTTCGCGTTGCGCAGACGAGTCAGCATGTCTGCGATCGGGTCGGTCATCGTCATAGCGATCTCCTACCAGCTGCTCTTGCTGACGCCGGGCAGCTCGCCGCGGTGAGCCATCTCGCGCAGGCAGATTCGGCACAGCCCGAACTTCCGATACACCGCCTTGGGGCGCCCGCAGCGCTGGCAGCGGGTGTATGCCCGCACCGCGAACTTGGGCTTGCGCGCGGCTTTGATGATCAGCGCCTTCTTCGCCATCAGCTCTCCTTGAAGGGGAAGCCCAGACGACGCAACAGCGCCCGGCCCTCCTCGTCGGTGGTCGCGGAGGTGACCACAGTGATATCCATACCGCGCTGGCGGTCGATATTGTCCGGATTAATCTCGTGGAACATCGACTGCTCGTTGAGCCCGAACGTATAGTTACCGTTACCGTCGAACTGGGTCGGCGACAGACCACGAAAATCCCGGATACGGGGTAGCGCGATCGTCAACAAGCGGTCCAGGAACTCCCACATCCGATTGCCGCGCAAGGTCACCTTCGCCCCGATCGGCATCCCCTCGCGGAGCTTGAACTGGGCGACGGATTTGCGGGCACGCTGTACCTGCGGCTTCTGGCCAGTGATCACCGACAGATCCCGTACGGCGCCGTCCATCAGCTTGGCGTCCCGGGCGGCCTCACCGACACCCATATTCACCACAATCTTCACCACTTTGGGGATCTGCATCGCGTTGGGGTAACTGAACTGATCGCGCAACGCGGCGGCGATCTCCTCGTGGTACCGGGCCTTCAGCCTGGGAACCTTCACCTCTACGGTCGTCATCTCAGATGTCCTTGCCGCTGCGCCGCGACACACGCACGCGCTTGCCCTCGTCGTCAGTGCGATAGCCCACCCTGGTCGGCTTACCGTCAGAGTCGACGACCATGACGTTCGAGACGTCGACAGTGGCCTCCTGCGTAACGATCCCGCCGCTGCTCGCACCGCGCTGGGTGCGACTGATCCGGGTGTGCTTCTTGATCCGGTTGACACCCTCAACCAGAACCCGGCCGGTGTCCGGGTATGCCTGGATCACCCGACCCTTGGCGCCCTTGTCCTTACCGGCGATGATCAGGACAGTGTCGCCCTTGCGAACTCTCATGCGCTACAACACCTCCGGTGCCAGCGAGATGATCTTCATGAACCGCTTATCCCGCAGTTCTCGCCCCACCGGGCCGAAGATCCGGGTACCGCGTGGCTCACCATCGGGCTTGATCAGCACCGCAGCATTCTCATCGAATCGGATGTAGGAGCCGTCGGGGCGACGCTTCTCCTTGGCGGTGCGCACGATGACGGCCTTGACCACGTCACCCCGCTTGACGCCAGCGCCGGGAATCGCTTCCTTGACCGTCGCCACGATGATGTCCCCGATGCTGGCGTAGCGGCGCGAGCTGCCCCCGAGCACCCGGATGCACAGGATCTCCTTGGCACCCGTGTTGTCGGCGACCCGCAGTCGCGACTCCTGCTGGATCACGTCAACTCCTTCTCACGCCTCAGGGCGTCGCTGACATCCACCGCACAGGTGATCAGCACTAACCAGCAGCCGATCACTTGGCCTTCTCGAGAATCTGGACCAGTCGCCAACGCTTGGTCGCCGACAGTGGGCGGGTCTCCATCAACAGCACCCGATCGCCGACACCCGCGGTGTTCGCCTCGTCATGCGCTTTCACCTTGGTGGTGGATCGCATCACTTTGCCGTACAGCGGGTGCTTCTTGCGGTCTTCAAGTGCCACCACGACCGTCTTGTTCATCTTGTCCGAGACGACGTAACCCTCGCGGACCTTGCGCTTCTTCCGCTCTTCGGGCTGCGTCAGAGAATTTCGCTTGTCGGGCTGGGTCTCGCCAGCAGCCACGGTCTCGCTGGTCTCACTCATGCCACACCCTCACTTCCCGCAATGGCGTCCGGAGACACCGACAGACCCAGCTCACGCTCACGCATCACGGTGTAGATGCGGGCGATGCCGTGCCGGACCGTGCGCAGCCGTCGGTTGTTGTCCATCTGTCCGGTAGCCATCTGGAAGCGCAGGTTGAACAGCTCTTCTTTGGCCTCACGCAGCCGCAGCACCAACTCGTCGTCGGTGAGCTCGCGCAGTTCGCTCGCAGCGGTGGTGGCTACCATCAGAACTCCACCCCCTCGCGGGTCACGATCC
This sequence comes from Pseudonocardiaceae bacterium, assembly GCA_035275565.1. Classification (GTDB taxonomy): domain Bacteria; phylum Actinomycetota; class Actinomycetes; order Mycobacteriales; family Pseudonocardiaceae. The sequence continues at coordinate 15,380 of DATEMN010000503.1, forward strand.
GGCACTTCATCGGCAGCTTGTGGATCGCGCGGCGCAATGCCTCGCGGGCTACCGTTTCGTTCGGGTAGGTCATCTCGAACATGATCCGACCCGGTTTGACGTTGGCCACCCAGTACTCGGGCGAGCCCTTACCGGACCCCATCCGGGTCTCCGCTGGCTTCTTGGTCAGCGGGCGATCGGGGAAGATGGTGATCCAGACCTTGCCGCCACGGCGGATGTGCCGGTTGATCGCGATACGAGCGGACTCGATCTGCCGATTGGTCACATAAGCCGGTTCCAAAGCCTGGATCCCGAAGTCCCCGAAGGTGACCTGGGTACCGCCCGTCGCCATCCCCGAACGACCAGGCGAGTGCTGCTTGCGGTGCTTGACCTTGCGTGGGACGAGCACGTCTCAGCCCTCCCCGTGTCCTGCGGTATCAGCCTCGCTAGTACTGGTGGCGTGCGTTGCCGGGGCCGTGGCCGGCTCAGCCGCAGCGATGTCCGGACCGTCAGCGGTGGCTCGGCTGGACATCTCGGTTGGTGCTGCTGCCACCTCAGCCGCCGCAGCGCGACCAGCCTCGGTGGAGGTACCCGTGGTCCCGGCAGATCCGGAGCGCCGCCGGGCCGGACGCTCCCGCCGCGGCGCTCTAGCGGCAGCGTTCGCGGTGTTCTCTACATCCCGCTCGCGTCGCCCGCCGACCACGTCACCCTTGTAGATCCAGACCTTCACGCCGATCCGGCCGAAGGTGGTGCGGGCTTCGAACAGCCCGTAGTCGATGTCGGCCCGCAGCGTATGCAACGGAACGCGGCCCTCGCGATAGAACTCCGAGCGGGACATCTCGGCACCACCCAGGCGGCCCGAGCATTGCACCCGGATGCCCTTGACCTGAGGAGAGCGCATCGCCGACTGGATGGCCTTGCGCATCGCGCGCCGGAAGGCGACCCGGTTGGACAGCTGCTCGGCCACCCCTTGGGCCACCAGCTGAGCCTCCGACTCGGGATTTTTGACCTCGAGAATGTTGAGCTGCACTTGCTTGCCGGAAAGCTTCTCCAGCTCACCACGGATCCGGTCGGCCTCGGCACCGCGCCGGCCGATCACGATGCCCGGCCTGGCGGTGTGGATGTCGACCCGTACCCGGTCACGGGTGCGCTCGATCTCGACCTTAGCGATGCCCGCCCGCTCCATACCCTTGGACAGCAGCCTGCGGATCGCGACGTCCTCCTTGACGTACTCCGCGTACTGCTTGTCCGCGTACCAGCGGGACTTCCAGTCGGTCGAGATACCGAGCCGGAAGCCATGCGGGTTAATCTTCTGACCCACTAGCGGGCACTCCTTGTCTGGGTGGCCTTCTTGCTGGTGGCTGCCTGCCCGCCACGAGATCGACCGGCGGTTCGCCGCTGCGCTACCGCCTCGACCTCCACCGTGATGTGGCTGGTGCGCTTGCGGATCCGGTAAGCCCGACCCTGGGCACGGGGACGGAACCGCTTGAGCATCGGTCCCTCGTCCACGAACACTTTGGTGACTACGAGAGTGTCGGGATCAATGTCAAGGTTGTTCTGGGCGTTGGCCATCGCACTGGCCAGCACTTTCGACACCGGACCCGAAGCGGCCTGCGGTGCGAACTCGAGCACCGCGAGCGCCTCACGCGCGCTGCGGCCCCGGATGAGCTCGACCACGCGGCGCGCCTTCATCGGCGTCACGCGGACGTACCGAGCCCGCGCCACCGCGCGGGACGGCTCCTGCGCGGCCGTCGCGCCGGCTTGGTTACGGGCGTCCATGCGCTGCTACCTCTTCGTCTCTTCTGGTTCGTCTCGACTACTTCGTCACGACCGAGCCTCAGCGGCGCCGAGCCCGCCGGTCGTCTTTGACATGGCCCCGGAAGGTGCGGGTCGGGGCGAACTCACCAAGCTTGTGACCGACCATCGCCTCGCTGATGAACACCGGGACATGTTTGCGCCCATCGTGCACCGCGATGGTGTGGCCGATCATGTCGGGGATGATCGTAGAGCGACGCGACCAGGTCCGGATGACCTGCTTGCTGCCGGCCTCGTTCTGCGCATCCACCTTCTTGAGCAGGTGACCATCGATGAACGGGCCTTTCTTCAGGCTACGTGGCATTGTTCCTCCCTCCTGCTCAGCGCTTCTTACCGGTGCGGCGGCGGCGGACGATCAGCTTGTCGCTGGGCTGACGACGCCGGGTACGACCTTCGGGTTTGCCGGCCGGGTTCACCGGGTGGCGCCCACCGGAGGTCTTGCCCTCACCACCACCGTGCGGGTGGTCCACCGGGTTCATCACCACACCGCGAACCGTGGGCCGCTTGCCCTTCCAGCGCATCCGGCCGGCCTTACCCCAGTTGATGTTGCCCTGTTCGGAGTTTCCGACTTCACCCACCGTGGCGCGGCACCGGACATCGACATTACGGATCTCGCCCGACGGCATCCGCAACTGGCCGTAGGGGCCGTCTTTCGCCACCAACTGGACTTTCGCCCCGGCTGAGCGGGCGATCTTCGCGCCACCGCCGGGGCGGAGCTCGATCGCGTGCACCACCGTGCCGACCGGGATGTTGCGCAGCGGCAGGTTGTTACCCGGCTTGATGTCGGCCTTCGGGCCGTTCTCCACCGTATCGCCCTGGCGTAGCTTCTCCGGAGCGATGATGTAGCGCTTCTCGCCATCGGCGTAGTGCAGCAGCGCGATCCGCGCGGTGCGGTTCGGATCGTATTCGATGTGCGCGACTTTGGCCGGCACCCCGTCCTTGTCGGTCCGCCGGAAATCGATCAGACGGTACGCACGCTTGTGCCCGCCACCCTGGTGGCGGGTGGTGATCCGGCCGTGGACGTTGCGACCGCCCTTGCCGTGCAGCGGGCGGACCAGTGACTTCTCCGGGTGGCTCCGGGTGATCTCGGCGAAGTCCGAGACGCTGGAGCCGCGGCGAGCCGGGGTCGTCGGCTTGTACTTGCGGATGCCCATGTGGTAGCCCAGTTCCTTTGGTGACCGCTCAGGCGGCCGGTCCGCCGAAGATCTCGATCGGCTTGCTCTCCGCGGAAAGCGTCACGATTGCTCGTTTGGTGTCCTTGCGCTTGCCGTACCCGAACTTGGTGCGTTTGCGCTTGCCTGGACGGTTGAGGGTGTTGACGCTGACCACCTGCACACCGAAGACCTTCTCGACAGCGATCTTGATCTCAGTCTTGTTGGCATGCGGCGCCACCACGAAGGTGTACTTGCTCTTCTCCAGCAGCCCGTAACTCTTCTCCGAGATGACGGGCTTGAGAATCACGTCACGAGGATCGGGGATCACGGGGTCTTCTCCTTGCGCACCGGGCCAGCCAGGAATACCTGCAAGGCGTCTGCGGTGAACACCACCTCGTCGTTGACCAGCACGTCGTAGGTGTTGAGCTGGTCGGGAGTCAGCACATGCACCGAAGGGAGATTGCGCACGCTACGACGGGCCACCTCATCAGCGCGGCTGAGCACCAGCAGCAGCCTGGCGCCGGTGCCCCGTTCGAACAAACCTTCGAGGACCTTACGAGCCGTCCTGGTCGACGGAACGTCCCCGGACACCAGCTCCGAAACCACGTGTACCCGACCGTCGCGAGCCCGGTCCGATAGCGCGCCACGCAGCGCGGCGACCTTCATCTTCTTCGGGGTGCGCTGGCGGTAATCCCTCGGCGTGGGGCCGTGCACGACACCGCCGCCAGTGAACTGAGGTGCCCGGGTCGAACCCTGGCGGGCCCGCCCAGTGCCCTTCTGCCGGTACGGCTTGCTGCCCCCGCCGCTGACCTCACCACGGGTCTTGGTGTCGTGCGTGCCCTGCCGTGCCGCAGCCAGCTGGGCCACCACGACCTGGTGCATCAGCGGGATGTTCGCCGGCGCATCGAAGATCTCGGCGGGCAATTCGGCAGTACCGGCGGTGTGACCTTCGGGAGTCCGGATATCGACCGTTCTCACTGCTGTGCACCACCTTTCGCCGCAGTCTTGACCAGCACCAAGCCCCCCTTAGGGCCGGGCAACGCGCCTTTGATCAGTAACAGTCCGGACTCTGCGTCGACCCGGTGCACGGTGAGGTTCTGGGTGGTGACCCGGACGTGGCCCATCCGACCGGCCATCCGAGTGCCCTTGAAGACTCGACTCGGCGTGGCGCAGCCACCGATAGAACCCGGCGAACGGTGTTTGCGTTGGGTGCCGTGGCTGGCCCCGAGACCACCGAAGCCGTGCCGCTTCATCACACCAGCGGTGCCTTTGCCCTTGCTGGTGCCGACCACGTCGACCACGGCCCCCGCGGTGAACACCTCGGCGGTGACCTCCTGGCCAACCTGGTAATCCTCGGCGTCGGTGGTCCGCAGTTCGACCAGGTGACGCCGAGGCGTGACCCCCGCCGCAGCGTAGTGCCCGGCCACCGGCTTGGTGACCTTGCGTGGGTCCACCGCGCCGAAAGCAAGCTGCACCGCGGGATAACCGTCCTTGTCCTGGGTGCGGATCCGGGTCACCACGCAGGGCCCGGCCGCAACCACGGTGACCGGAACGATCCTGTTGTTCTCATCGAAGACCTGGGTCATCCCGAGCTTGGTGCCCAGGATTCCCCGCACGGGCCTGATGCCCTGATGCTCAGAATCAGTCGCTGTCATCTCCCGGCCTTACTGAATGTTGACGTCGACGCTGGCCGGAAGGTCGATGCGCATCAGCGCGTCCACCGTCTTGGGCGTCGGGTCGAGGATGTCGATCAGCCGCTTATGCGTACGCATCTCGAAATGCTCCCGCGAGTCTTTGTACTTATGCGGGGAGCGGATGACGCAGTACACGTTCTTCTCGGTCGGCAGCGGCACCGGTCCGACGACCCGGGCGCCGGTGCGCGTCACGGTCTCGACGATCTTGCGCGCGGACGCGTCGATCGCCTCGTGATCGTAGGCCTTGAGCCGGATGCGGATCTTCTGTCCCGCCATGGTGGCTTTGCCGTCCTGTCAGTGTTATGCCGCTGGTCTCGTGATCGTGATACTGGCTGTTCTTCGTCACCGGCTGGGTAACCATCCCGGTCCCCGCGGTCGGGTGTGTCGCGCTCGGTGCAGACCGATGCTCTCGCCGTCCATCCTTGAGAAGGCTGTCCGGACATCGCCTACCTGGGAGTCTGCCGAACCGGAGGCCAGCAGGGCCAGTATCCTGTCCCGTCGACCGATCCTGCCGAGCAGCCGCTCCATGGTAAGTGACGCGAGATCACCGACCAAATCCGGGGTCCGCGCCCTCGTGAGTGCGTAACAGTGTTATGACACTGCATGCCACTCACGAGGGCAGCTATCCCTATTTGATGATCTTTGTTACTCGACCGGCACCGACGGTGCGGCCACCTTCACGGATCGCGAACTTCAGATTCTCGTCCATCGCGATCGGCTGGATGAGCTTGACCGACATCTCGGTGTTGTCACCTGGCATGACCATCTCGGTGCCCTCAGGCAGGGTCACGACCCCGGTCACGTCGGTGGTACGGAAGTAGAACTGCGGACGGTAGTTGTTGAAGAACGGCGTGTGCCGGCCACCTTCGTCCTTGGACAGAATGTAGACCTGACCCTCAAACTCGGTATGTGGGGTGTTGGTGCCAGGCTTGATGACAACCTGCCCGCGCTCCACGTCCTCACGCTTGATGCCACGCAGCAACAGGCCCACGTTGTCACCGGCCCGACCCTCGTCGAGCAGCTTGCGGAACATCTCGACGCCGGTGACGGTGGTCTTCGACGACTTCTCATGGATGCCGATGATTTCCACCTCTTCGCTCACCTTGACGATGCCACGCTCCACCCGGCCGGTGACCACAGTGCCGCGGCCGGTGATAGTGAAGACGTCCTCGATCGGCATGAGGAACGGCTTGTCGATCTCGCGCACTGGCTCTGGGATGTTGTCATCCACGGCGTCCATCAGCTCCAAGAGCTTGCCGCCCCATTCGGCGTCGCCCTCTAGCGCCTTGAGCGCCGACACCCGGACGATCGGCAGGTCGTCACCCGGGTAATCCTGGTTGGACAGCAGCTCGCGGACCTCGAGCTCAACGAGCTCCATGATCTCCTCGTCGTCGACCATGTCGGCCTTGTTCAGTGCGACGACGATGTAGGGCACCCCGACCTGGCGAGCCAGCAGCACATGCTCACGGGTCTGCGGCATCGGACCGTCCGTGGCGGCGACTACCAAGATGGCACCGTCCATCTGGGCCGCGCCGGTGATCATGTTTTTGATGTAGTCCGCATGCCCAGGGCAGTCAACGTGGGCATAGTGCCGCTTCTCGGTCTGGTATTCGACGTGCGCAATCGAGATCGTGATACCCCGCTGCTTCTCCTCAGGGGCCTTGTCGATCTGGTCGAACGCCGATGCCTCGTTCACGTCCGGGTACTTGTCGTGCAGGACCTTGGTGATCGCTGCGGTCAGCGTGGTCTTGCCGTGGTCGATGTGACCGATAGTCCCGATGTTGACGTGCGGCTTGGTCCGCTGGAACTTCGCCTTCGCCACTGGTCTCGTCCTCCTGGACTCGTTCTGTTGATCCGCCGGACCGTTGTGGCGGTCCTGGTGTGACGGAATGCTGTCAGGGTGGTCTTGGCGGACCTCCAGAGGGGGGCCTCGGTGCCCGCTGCTGCGGCTAGCCACAGCCGAAGAGGATCACTTCATTCACTCGCCCGTCGCCTTGGCGATGATCTCCTTGGATACGCTGGCCGGGACCTCGGCATAGGAGTCGAACTGCATGGTGTAGTTCGCCCGCCCCTGGGTCCGCGACCGCAGGTCGCCGACGTATCCGAACATCTCCGACAACGGCACCAACGCCTTGACGACCCGGGAGCCGCTGCGCTCCTCCATATGCTGGATATGACCCCGCCGAGAATTGAGATCGCCGATGACATCGCCCATATAGTCCTCGGGCGTGGTCACCTCGACCGCCATCATCGGCTCCAGGATCACCGGGCCGGCCCGGCGCGCCGCCTCCTTGAACGCCATCGAACCAGCGATCTTGAAGGCCATCTCGGAAGAGTCCACCTCGTGGTAGGCACCATCCACCAAAGTGACCTTCACGCCGACCAACGGATAACCCGCGAGCACGCCGTACTGCATGGCGTCCTGCGCTCCGGCATCCACCGACGGGATGTACTCCCGGGGGATCCGTCCCCCGCTGACCTTGTTGTCGAACTCGTAGAGCGCACCATCGGCGCTCTCCAGGGGCTCCAGCTTGATGATCACGCGAGCGAACTGGCCCGATCCACCCGTCTGCTTGCGATGGGTGTACTCGAGCTTGTCCACCGTCTTGCGGATCGTCTCGCGGTAGGCCACCTGCGGCTTGCCGATGTTCGCCTCGACCTTGAAGTCGCTACGCATCCGGTTCACCAAAACCTCGAGGTGCAGCTCACCCATTCCGGCGATGATCGTCTGGCCGGTTTCGTCATCGAGCTTGACCTGGAAGGTGGGGTCCTCCTCGGCCAGCTTCTGGATCGCGGTGCCCAGCTTCTCCTGATCGCTCTTGGTCTTGGGCTCGATGGCGACCTGGATGACCGGTTCAGGGAAGGTCATCGACTCCAGAATGACCGGCGCCTGTGGGTCACACAGCGTGTCCCCGGTAGTCGTCTCCTTCAGGCCGATCATCGCGTAGATATGGCCAGCCCGAGCCTCATCGACCGGGTTCTCCTTATTGGAGTGCATCTGGAAGAGCTTGCCGATGCGCTCCTTGCGCTCCTTGGTGGAGTTGATCACCTGAGTGCCCGCGGCAATCCGGCCGGAATACACCCGAACGTAGGTCAGCTTACCGAAGAACGGGTGCGCGGCGATCTTGAAGGCCAGCGCGGAGAACGGCTCGTCGGTCGAGGGCTTCCGGATGGCAGGCCCACCGTCCGGCAGCAGACCCGTCACCGGCGGCACGTCCAGCGGGGAGGGCAGGTAGTCGATGACCGCGTCCAGCATCGGCTGTACGCCCTTGTTCTTGAACGCCGAGCCGCACAACACCGGGTAGACGTGGCTATTCACGGTGAGTTTCCGGATGCCCGCCTTGATCTGCTCCGTGGTGAGCTCCTGGCCGGCGAGGTACAGCTCCATGAGCTCGTCGTCGGTCTCGGCGACGGCTTCGAGTAGTTTCTCCCGATACTCGTTCGCCACCTCGACCAGCTTCGCCGGGATCTCCTCGACGGTGTAGTCCTCGCCCTTGCTGACATCGCCGCGCCAGGTCAACGCCCGCATCCCGACCAAGTCCACCACACCCTGAAAATCGGACTCAGAGCCGATGGGCAGCTGGATGACCAGCGGGGTAGCGCCGAGGCGCTCGCGAATGGTGCGCACGGTGAAGTAGAAGTCCGCACCCAGCTTGTCCATCTTGTTGACGAAACAGATCCGCGGGACGTCATACTTGTCGGCTTGCCGCCACACCGTCTCGGACTGGGGCTCGACACCTTCCTTGCCGTCGAACACCGCGACGGCACCGTCGAGCACCCGCAGCGACCGCTCCACCTCCACGGTGAAATCGACGTGACCCGGGGTGTCGATGATGTTGATCTGGTGGTCGTTCCAGAAGGTGGTAGTGGCGGCGGAGGTGATAGTGATGCCGCGCTTCTGCTCCTCCTCCATCCAGTCCATCGTCGCGGCGCCGTCGTGCACTTCACCGATCTTGTAGTTGATCCCGGTGTAGAACAGGACACGCTCGGTGGTGGTCGTCTTGCCCGCGTCGATGTGCGCCATGATCCCGATGTTGCGGACCCTGGCGAGATCGGTCAGCACCTCACGTGCCACAAGAACTCATCCCTAGCTGTCTCATAGTGGTTCGTCACCAGCGGTAATGCGCGAAGGCCTTGTTCGACTCAGCCATCTTGTGGGTGTCCTCGCGGCGCTTCACGCTCGCCCCGAGGCCGTTGCTGGCGTCTAACAGTTCGTTCATCAAGCGCTCGACCATGGTCTTCTCCCGCCGCTGGCGGGAGAAGGTGATCAGCCAGCGAAGCGCGAGCGTGGTGGAGCGCACCGCACGCACCTCGACCGGGACCTGATAGGTGGCGCCACCGACACGGCGGCTCTTCACCTCGATGGCCGGCTTGACGTTGTCTAGCGCGCGTTTGAGAGTGACCACCGGGTCGGTGCCGGTCTTGTCCCGGCAGCCCTCCAGTGCCTGGTAGACAATCTTCTCGGCCACCGACCGCTTGCCCTCTACCAGGACCTTGTTGACCAGCTGGGTCACCAACGGTGATCCGTAGACCGGGTCGGAGATGAGGGGCCGCTTCGGGGGCGGGCCTTTACGCGGCATCAGCCCTTCTCCTTCTTCGCCCCGTAGCGACTGCGGGCCTGCTTACGGCCTTTGACGCCCTGAGTGTCCAGCGATCCGCGAATAATCTTGTAACGAACGCCGGGAAGGTCTTTCACTCGGCCGCCGCGCACCAGGACCATGGAATGCTCCTGGAGGTTGTGGCCCTCACCCGGGATGTACGCCGTCACCTCGACCTGGCTGGTGAGCCTGACGCGAGCGACCTTGCGCAGCGCCGAGTTCGGCTTCTTCGGGGTCGTCGTGTAGACGCGGGTACATACACCGCGTCGCTGCGGACTGCCCTTCAAGGCCGCAGTCTTGGTCTTCACGACCTTGTCCTCGCGGCCCTTACGGACCAGCTGCTGGATGGTAGGCATGGACCAGCTTTCTTCGTCTTCCGGCGGTAGCGCTCTGTCATCGTGGTACTGGCTGTCATCGCGGTACTGGTACTGGTGTCATCTGGTACTGCCCGGCCGCCGGTGTGGCATTGCGCGGCCGGTCACTCCGTATCCCGGGGTCGGGCGTGTCGCTGTTGGGCTCAGCCCGATCGGGATGATCGGTCCCGACTGGAGCTGAGCGGCACCCTCGCCAAACCGGAGATGGGGTCCCGAAGAGTCACTGAACCCGTACCACCGGTGGTGCACCGCCAACAGGCACGCGGAGCTGCCCAACCGGAGTCGGGCACCGTGACTAGGATACCTGGAGCGTTCGTCGCGGGTCAAAACACCCCCCTCCTGATGTGATCCGGGTCGCCCCGCAGTAACCGGACTCGACGTATCGCCCGACGTTATCTACTCTCCAGTAACATGGACCTCGCAGGCAAGAACGTGTTCATCACCGGCGCGGCCCGCGGCATCGGGGCAGCAACCGCTCGCGACCTGGCCGGTCGAGGAGCGCGGCTGGCTCTGGTCGGGCTGGAACCCAACCTGCTGGCAGCGCTCGCCACCGAGCTCGGCTGTGTGCAGCACCCCGGGGCGGAACACACCGGAGACCGGCACGTCTGGATCGAGGCCGACGTCACCGACTCGGCGGCGTTGCAAGCCGCGACAGCCCAAGCGGTGGCGGCCCTGGGCGGGCTGGACGCCGTGGTGGCCAACGCCGGCATCGCCAGTTTCGGCTCGGTTCGCAGCATCGACCCGGAAGCGTTCGCCAGAACCGTCGACGTCAACCTCACCGGCGTGTTCCGCACCGTCCAGGCGACCTTGCCGCACCTTATCGACTCCCGGGGTTACGTGTTGGTAGTCAGTTCACTGGCCGCGCTCATCCCTATGGCGGGCGCTTCGGCCTACGGGGCAAGCAAAGCCGGAGTGGAAGCCTTCGCCGACGCGCTGCGCATCGAACTCGCGCCACTGGGCGTGTCAGTCGGGTGTGCCCACATGTGCTGGGTCGACACCGACATGGTCCGCGACGCCGAGCGCGACCTGCCGACCTTCCGCGAGATGAGACTACGCCTGCCGTGGCCACTGCGTTCCACGACGTCGGTGGCAGACTGCGCGGCGGCTTTCGTGCGGGCTATCTCCCAGCGCAGCAGGCGGGTCAACGTGCCTGGCGTGATCGGCTTCTGCCACTGGATCCGTCCGCTGGTGCATTCCCGGTTGGTCGACGCGCTGATCATCCGGAGGTCGGCCGCTGCACTCCGCACGCTGGAAGCGGAGATCACCACGTTAGGTCGCTCAGTGAGCTGGCGAGCGGGCAACACCACACGCGACTCCACTGACCAGGGGTGAGCTGAACGGGGGTAGGAAGATGCCGGGACCGCTAGTCGGGCTGCGGGTGATCGAGCTGGCCGGGATTGGCCCTGGCCCTCATGCGGCGATGCTGCTGGCCGATCTGGGCGCTGACGTGGTCCGGGTGGAACGCCCCACCGGAGGCTTGCAGCTGGACTTTCCCGACAGCGACCAGATGCTTCGTGGCCGGCGCTCGGTGGCGCTTGACCTCAAAGATCCCACCGATCGAGAAACCCTGCTACGGCTGGTGGAACGGGCCGACGTGTTGGTCGAGGGCCTTCGCGCCGGCGTCACCGAGCGGTTAGGCGTCGGTCCGGCCGACTGCCACGCTCGCAACCCGGGCCTGGTGTACGCGCGGATGACCGGCTGGGGTCAGCACGGCCCGCTGGCCGACCGTGCCGGGCACGACATCAACTACCTCGCGCTGACCGGTGTGTTGCATGCAATCGGCAACGCCGGGGGTAAGCCGGTGCCGCCGCTGAACCTGGTCGGAGACTTCGGCGGTGGCTCGATGTTCCTGGTGGTCGGAGTGCTGGCCGCGCTGTGGGAGCGGGATCGCTCCGGAACCGGTCAAGTCGTCGATGCCGCCATGCTGGACGGAGTCAGCGTGCTCGCCCAGATGTTCTGGTCATTACGCGCCTCCGGGCTATGGAGCGATGAGCGAGGTCGCAACCTGCTGGATTCGGGCGCCCCGTTCTACGACACTTACGCCTGCGCCGACGGCCGCTACGTCGCCGTAGGCGCGTTGGAGCCCCAGTTCTACGCGATCTTGTTGGAAGGTCTGGGGCTGCGCGGCGAGGACCTGCCTGAGCAGTTGGACCTGGCTGGTTGGCCAGTGTTGCGCGAGCGATTCACCGAAGTGTTCGCCAGCCTCAGCCGCGACGAATGGGTAGCCGTCTTCGAGGGAACCGATGCCTGCGTAACACCGGTACTGTCGTTCGCCGAGGTGCCCGGGCATCCGCAGATCGCAGCTCGCGGCACCGTCATCGAGCTCGACGGGGTGCCGCAGGCGGCTCCCGCACCACGGTTCTCGCGCACCTCCCCGGACCGCCCTACGCCACCACCACAGCCCGGCGCCGACACCACCGCAGTACTCACCGACTGGAACGTTGGTCGCCCTTCAAGGACTACCAA
>DATEMN010000504.1:0-15969 GCA_035275565.1 Pseudonocardiaceae bacterium
TGGCCGCAGCGGTGGCTGACCGGAGGCCGGCCCGCATCGTGGCGGTGGGCTGCGACCCGGCGGCGCTAGCGCGCGACATCGCGACTTATCTCACGCGCGATTACCGGCTGCTGGTGGTGCACGCTCTGGACGCGTTCCCGATGACCCACCACGTCGAATGCGTTGCTGTACTGACCCGCTGATACCCCTGCGCGCTCCCGTCCGGCCGCGATGCGGTCTCGCCGTTGGCGGGTGCGGGCACGGCAGCCTGGTCCGCTCCGGCATCAGGCCCGCGCCGATACCCGGGACCGAACATTCCGGTGAGAGGTGCGAGCGCTAGGGTACTGCTCGCTCTTCCGGGCTGGCCATACGCGGTGATCACCGCCAGGATGTGCGCCTCGAAACTGCACCGTGAGTCACGACCACTGCCCCGCTGGAATCGATCATCTAGACTGGGCGCCCGGTCGCCATCGCGAGCGAGCGGTGGCCCGTGCTTGGACACCGCTGACGAGCGGAGGTGGGGGATCCGGTGAGCCTGTTGCAGTCGGTGCGCAGCCCGCAGGACGTCAAGCGCCTTGATGCGGATGCGCTGACGCAGTTGGCCTCGGAGATCCGCACATTCCTCGTCGAGAAGGTGTCGCGCACCGGAGGGCACCTGGGCCCGAACCTCGGCGCGGTGGAGCTCACCCTCGCCGTGCACCGGGTGTTCGACTCCCCGCAGGACCCGGTGCTCTTCGACACCGGTCATCAAGCGTATGTGCACAAGATCGTCACCGGACGGGCCGAGGGGTTCGACCGGTTGCGCAAGCGGGGTGGCCTGTCCGGCTACCCCTGCCGCGCGGAGAGCGAGCACGACTGGGTGGAATCTAGTCATGCCTCGGCTGCGCTGTCCTACGCCGACGGGCTGGCCAAGGCGTTTCAGCATTGCGGGTCGCAGCGGCACGTCGTGGTGGTGGTCGGTGACGGTGCGCTGACCGGCGGGATGTGCTGGGAGGCGCTGAACAACATCGCCGCCGGGCAGGACCGGCCGGTGGTCATCGTGGTCAACGATAACGGCCGCTCCTACTCACCGACTATTGGCGGGTTGGCCGACCACCTCTCCACCTTGCGCCTGCAACCGGGTTACGAGCGGGTGCTGCGCACTGGTAAGCAGGCATTGCAGAGCACCCCGGTGGTGGGCCGGGCGATCTACGCCGGCTTGCACGCCGCTAAGCGGGGTCTCAAGGACGTGCTGGCCCCGCAGGTCCTCTTCGAAGATCTCGGGCTGAAGTACCTGGGCCCGGTCGACGGGCACGACCTGGGCGCCATGGAAGCCGCCTTGCGCCGGGCCAAGGACTTTGGTGGACCGGTGATCGTGCACGCGGTGACCCGCAAGGGCAACGGCTACCCGCCTGCAGAGAACGACTTCGCCGAGCTGATGCACCAGGTGAAGATCATGAATCCGCAGACCGGCGCACCTATCGCCCCTGCCGGAGTCTCCTGGACCAGTGTGTTCACCGAGGAACTGATCAAGCTGGCAGGTCAGCGCGACGACCTGGTCGCGATCACCGCGGCGATGCCCGGCCCGACCGGTCTGGCCGCCTTCGCCGAGCGGTTCCCAGGCCGCTGCTACGACGTCGGCATCGCCGAGCAGCATGCGGTGACGTCCGCGGCGGGGCTGGCCCTGGGTGGGTTGCATCCGGTGGTGTCGCTGTACTCCACGTTTCTCAACCGTGCGTTCGATCAGCTGCTGATGGACGTGGCGCTGCTGGGCGTCTCCGTCACCGTCACCTTGGACCGGGCCGGTGTCACCGGCGATGACGGTGCCAGCCATAACGGCATGTGGGACCTGTCGGTGCTGGGGATCGTGCCCGGGATCCGGGTGGCTGCGCCCCGCGACGCCGCCACCCTGCGTGAGGAGCTGGCCGAGGCGGTCGCCGTCGATGACGGGCCCACCGCGGTGCGGTTCCCCAAGGGCGCGGTGATCGAGGCCGTGCCGGCGTTGGAGCGCGTTGACGGGGTGGACGTGCTGGCTCGGCCCGGACCGGCCGACGGGAACGACGTGCTGCTGGTGGGGGTCGGCGCGTTCGCCGCGCTCGCGGTGGCGGCCGCGCAACGGCTTGCCGACCAGGGCATCGGCGTCACCGTCGTCGACCCCCGCTGGGTGCTGCCGGTGCCCGAGGTGCTGGTGCGGATGGCTGGCCGGCACCGGCTGGTCGTCAGTCTGGAGGACGGTGGGCGCCACGGTGGTTTCGGCTGGTCGCTGGCTGCCGCGCTGCGTGATGCCGAGCTCGACGTGCCGCTTCGCGATCTTGGAATCCCGCAGCGGTTCCTCGAGCACGCCTCCCGTGACGAGGTGCTCGCGGATCTCGGTTTGACTGCGCAGGACGTCGCCAGGGCGGTGACCGGGTGGGCGGCGGGGTTGATCGGGTCGATGGGCGAATCCGCCGCGATCAAGACCTCGGGCGCTTAGCCGGGCGCTGCGGTGCGCCGTCGCCACGGTGTCAGGGGGGTGTGGCACCGTGGGAGGGTGCGCATTCTGATCGTCGAAGACGAGCAGCCGTTGGCCGACGCAGTCGCTCGTGGCCTGCGCCGTGAGGGCATGGCCGTCGATGTCGCCTACGACGGCGACAGTGGCCATGAGAAGGCCACCGTGACCCGGTACGACGTGGTGGTGCTCGACCGGGACCTGCCCGGGATGTCGGGTGACCAGCTGTGCTCCGAGATCACCGGATCCGGGGCGCTGACTCGGGTGTTGATGCTCACCGCCAGCGGCACGGTGTCTGACCGGGTGGCTGGGCTGTCTCTGGGCGCCGATGACTACCTGGCCAAGCCGTTCGCCTTCGCCGAGCTGGTGGCCCGGCTGCGCGCATTGGGCCGCCGGGCCACCCCCGCGGTGCCCCCGGTGCTCACCGCCGCCGACGTGCTGCTCGACCCCTCCCGGCGCACCGTCAGCCGAGCCGGCACTCCCATCGATCTCACTCGCAAGGAGTTCGGGGTGCTCGAGGTGCTGCTCTCGGCCGGGGGTGGCGTGGTCAGTAGTGAGGAGTTGCTGGAGCGGGTGTGGGATGAGCACGCCGACCCGTTCACGACCACGGTGCGGGTGACCGTGATGACGTTGCGCAAGAAGCTCGGCGAGCCGGGCATCATTGAGACCGTCGTCGGGTCTGGCTACCGAGTGCCCAGCGCCGACGCTGCGCCCGGCTGATTTGCATCGTGAATGGGTTCCTGGTGATGGGCTCTTGGTGAGACCCCGCCGCGGACCGGGGCTGCGCGTCCGGCTCACGTTGCTCGCCACCGGGCTGTCGGCGGCGGTGAGCGCACTGCTGCTGTGGTTGGGGTGGCTGCTGGTCGGCGGAGTGGTCGCCGCAGTACCGGATCTGCCGCCGGGCAGCACTGTGAAAGTCGATGGTGTGGCTGTGGCCGCCGACCGGCTCGGGACGGCGTTGCAGGAGGCGGCCCGGCAGCGCGTGCTGGCGGTGGGGTCGGTGGCCTTCCTGCTTGCGGTGACCGCCACCGTGCTGCTCGCCTGGGTGATCACCGGCCAGGTGCTCCGTCCGTTGCATGAAGTGACGGCCACTGCGCGTCGGTTATCCGCCGAATCGTTGGACGAGCGGCTGCGGCTGCCCGGCCCCCGCGACGAGGTGGCCGAGCTCGCCGACACCTTTGATGCGATGCTCGACCGGTTGCAGGCCGCCTTCCAGGCGCAACGCCGCTTCGTCGCGAACGCCAGCCACGAACTCCGCACACCGTTGGCAGTCCTGCGCACCGAGGTGGAGGTCACCCTCGCCGATCCTGCCGCAGACGAGGCCGAGCTGCGTCGGATGGCTACGGTGATCCGTGACGCCACGTTGCGCGCCCAGCAACTGGTGGACGGGTTGCTGGTGCTGGCCCGGACCGAGGGCAGCACGCTTCGCGCGCGGGAGCCGGCTGACCTCGCCGCCCTGGCCTCGGCCGCGCTGCGGATCATCGCGCCCGAGGCCGGCAGCCGGAGCTTGCGAGTGGCCACCCGGATAGCGCCGGCGCTGACCGTCGGTGACCCCCCGTTGTTGGAGCGAGTGGTCGGCAACCTGGTGGAGAACGCGGTGCGTCATAACGTCGGCGGCGGCTGGGTGGAAGTCTGCACGGATCGGGCGGGGCCGTGGGCGACCCTGCAGGTCAGCAACTCAGGAGAGGTGGTGGTGCCCGGTGAGGTGGCCGCGTTGTTCGAGCCTTTCCACCGCGGCGGGGTGGCACGAACCTCTCACGACGGGGCAGGCTTAGGCCTTTCGATCGTGCACGCCGTGGTCACCGCGCACGGTGGCACGGTGCACGCCGAACCGATCCCCGGTGGCGGGCTCGCAGTGACAGTCCACCTCCCCACCGGGTAGGTAGCCCTTCAAGTACCGCCAACCCTCCTCGTGGCTGCTCTTTTTGGCTACCAACCCCGGGTTCGCCGACGAGGGTGCCGGTCGGATAGCGATCTGGAAGTAGTCGCCGCGGTTGATGAGAACCTGCCCGGGCCCGAAGCGGCCGGCCACACCTTCCGGGCTCCCGTCCATCCGGGAGATCCGGAACCACTACACGTCTATCGGCCCTATTTCAACAAATGTTGAATATGATCCATGGTGCATCTGATCGGCCTGACGGTCAAGGCGGCGGCCCGGAGAACTGCTGGATCGGAATCGCTTGCCGTATTGGTTACTTACCGCTGTGCATCATGGTCGCGGAAAGTCACTGAAGCGGTGGGTAGCGAAGTTCACCGGGTCAGCAGAGTCGGTGCGGCGTTCGACGATCTAACGTGCACCGAGTGACTTTTGCGTCCCATCTGAGCCCCGTCCCACGCCCCGCACCGTCAATCACGCTGCCGGTCGCTGCCGTCTGCTTCGACGTGGACGCGACCCTGGTTGACTACGAGGCGTCCACCCGCGCCGGGCTGCATGAGCTGCTCGGTACCGACGAAGCATGGGCCGATTGGTGCGCGCTGACCGACTGGCACTACCTGCGCTACCTTGCTGGGGAAGTCGACTTCGACACCATGCGTCAGCAGCGCACCCGAGACTTCTTCGCCTCTCGGGGGGAGTTCCTCTCCGATGGTGAGGTGGTCCGGCGCGAGGAGCGTAGGGCGGCTGCCATGCGGCGAGCCTGGCGGCTTTTCGATGACGCGCTGCCGTGCCTGCGGGCGCTGCGAAACCTTGGCTTGCGGCTGGCCGCGATCACCAACGCGGCCGGTGACCACCAGCGCGCCAAGCTCGGTGCGCTGGGACTGGAGTCCGCTTTCGATGCGGTGTTGATCTCCGGTGAGCTCGGCGTGGCCAAGCCACACCAGGCGATCTTCCGATGGGCGTGCCGTGCCCTCGGCGTGCTTCCCGCCCAGGCGGTGCACGTCGGCGACCGGCTCGACACCGATGCCGAGGGCGCGCGCGACGCCGGGCTACACGGGGTATGGCTGGACCGCTCCGGTTGCGGCGCGCTCCCGCAGAGCCCGGGGATCTCCGTGATCGCGCAGCTGGCTGAGCTTCCCGCGCTGGTCACCCGACTCGCTCGATGAGTCATCGGAAGCCCAGTGGAGCCCGGCTAGGTGGGTCTACTACGATCTCCCCTGGTGCTGGTTCGGGCTGAGGGGTCCGGATTCGGGCAGCCAGTGGGGTATGGTGTAATTGGCAGCACGACTGATTCTGGTTCAGTTAGTCTAGGTTCGAGTCCTGGTACCCCAGCGAGTCCATCATCGCGTTCTCGCGGCCCCGTCGTCTAGCGGCCTAGGACGCCGCCCTCTCAAGGCGGTAGCGCGGGTTCAAATCCCGTCGGGGCTACACCGTTTTACCTGGGCCAACGCTCAGGCCGTCACAGCCGATTGTGCAGGGCCTCGGCGGCGGCCAGCAGGTCAGCGGCCCAGCGAGCACCCGGCCGTCGGCCGATCCGCTCCACCGGGCCGGACACTGACACCGCGGCCATCACGTTGCCAGCCGCATCGCGCACCGGGGCGGACACGCTGGCCACCCCGGACTCGCGTTCGGCCACGCTCTGCGCCCAGCCTCGACGGCGTACCTCCATCAGGATCCGCTCGCCGAACACGGCCTCGCTGAGCACGGCGCGTTGGGTGGCCGGGTCGGCCCACGCGGCCAATACCTTCGCGCCCGATCCAGCTGTCATCGGCAGCCGGGCGCCCACCGGGACGGTGTCGCGCAGGCCGCTGGGGGGCTCAGCGGCGGCTACGCAGACCCGGACCATCCCGTCCCGGCGGTAGAGCTGGACGCTCTCTCCGGTGAGGTCACGCAGCCGGGGCAGCACCATCGCGGCGGCATCGAGCAACGGGTCGAGTGCGCCGTTGCCCAGCTCGTGCAGGGCGGGCCCGGGACGCCACCGTCCGTCGCTGTCGCGGCGCAGTAGCCGGTGCACTTCCAGCCCCACTGCCAGCCGGTGGGCGGTGGCCCGAGGTAACCCCGTGCGGGCACACAGTTCAGCGAGGCCGCACGGGCTCGCGGCGACTGTACGCAGCACTGTCATGGCCTTGTCCAGCACACCGATACCGCTATGCTGTCCCACGAGTCGATATTAACTTCTCGGTATATGAGAAGTCCAGCACGTCCAGCGAAGGAACTCAGACATGGGACGCACACTCGCGGAGAAGGTCTGGGACACCCACGTGGTGCACCGAGGTGACAGCGCAGCACCTGACCTGCTGTACATCGACCTGCACCTGGTGCACGAGGTCACCAGCCCGCAGGCGTTCGATGGTCTGCGGCTGGGGGGTCGGCCGGTCCGTCGGCCGGATCTGACGCTCGCCACTGAGGACCACAACGTGCCCACCACGGACATCGAGTTGCCGATCGCCGACGAGGTGTCCCGCACTCAGGTGGAGACCCTGCGCCGCAACTGCACGGAGTTCGGCGTGCGGTTGTACCCGATGGGCGACGCCGAGCAGGGCATCGTGCACGTCGTGGGACCCCAGCTGGGGCTCACCCAGCCGGGGATGACCGTGGTCTGTGGTGACTCCCATACCTCCACCCATGGTGCCTTCGGTGCGCTGGCGTTCGGCATCGGCACCTCGGAGGTTGAGCACGTCCTGGCCACTCAGACCTTGCCGCTGCGCCCGTTCAAGACCATGGCCGTGGTTGTGCACAGCCGCGATGGGTCCCTGCCTGCAGGTGTCACCAGCAAGGACATCATTCTGGCAGTGATCGCCAAGATCGGCACCGGCGGCGGCCAGGGGTATGTGCTGGAGTATCGCGGGAACGTGATCGAGCAGCTGTCTATGGAAGCTCGGATGACGGTCTGCAACATGTCGATCGAGGCGGGTGCGCGGGCCGGAATGATCGCGCCGGACGCCACCACCTTCGACTACCTGGCCGGCCGGCCGCACGTGCCTACAGGCCCGCAGTGGGAAGCGGCGGTGCGGTACTGGAACTCGCTGCACACCGATGATGACGCCGTTTTCGACGCCGAGGTGTACATCGACGCCGACGCCCTGACCCCGTTCGTGACCTGGGGCACCAACCCCGGCCAGGGCCTGCCGCTGTCTGGCCGGGTGCCCGATCCCGACCAGATCACCGACGACGGCGAACGGCTCGCGGTGCGCAAGGCACTGTCCTATATGGATCTCAAGCCCGGTACCCTGCTGCGTGAGATCGCAGTGGACACGGTGTTTCTCGGATCCTGCACCAACGGGCGGATCGAGGACCTGCGGGCGGCAGCTGGGGTGCTCGCCGGCCGCAGGGTGCGCGACGGGGTGCGGATGCTCGTCGTTCCTGGCTCGATGCGGGTACGCGCCCAGGCCGAGGCCGAGGGCCTGCACGAGGTGTTCACCGCGGCTGGCGCCCAGTGGCGCTCAGCGGGCTGTTCGATGTGCCTAGGGATGAACCCCGATCAGCTCGCGGTCGGCGAGCGTTGCGCGTCGACGTCCAACCGTAACTTCGAAGGCCGCCAGGGCAAGGGTGGCCGCACCCACCTCGTCTCTCCACTGGTGGCGGCCGCCACCGCCGTCCGCGGCACTCTGTCAGCCCCCGCCGACCTGGAGCCGTGAGTGGGAAACAGTGTTATAGCACCGAATGCCACTCACGAGCGACCGAAGGGAGCACTAAATGGAAGCGTTCACCCGCCACACTGGGGTTGGGGTGCCACTGCGGCGGTCTGATGTGGACACCGATCAGATCATCCCTGCGGTGTACCTCAAACGGATCAGCCGCACCGGTTTCGAGGACGGCTTGTTCGCGGCGTGGCGCGCTCACGAGGACTTCGTGCTCAACCACGAGGCATACCGTGGTGGCAGCGTGCTGGTCGCGGGGCCGGATTTCGGCACCGGGTCGTCGCGAGAGCACGCGGTCTGGGCGTTGATGAACTACGGGTTCCGGGTAGTTATCTCGCCGCGGTTCGGTGACATCTTCCGGGGCAACGCGGGTAAGCAAGGTCTGCTCGCGGCCCAGTGCACCCCGGAAGACGTCGAATTGCTGTGGAAGCTGTTGGAGACCGAGCCAGGCACCGAGGTCACCGTCGATCTCCGGGAGCAGACTGTGCAGGCCAAGGACCTCACGGTGGGTTTCACCATCGACGGCTACACCCGTTGGCGGCTGCTGGAAGGATTGGACGACATCGCACTGAGCCTGAGCCACGCCGAGGAGATCGACGCGTTCGAGGCGCAGCGTCCGTCGTGGTTGCCGACCACCAGCTCGGTCGCCAAGGGTTGATCGTCGACCGGAGCTCGTGGCCGGGCCGGGTGGCATGACCTCACCTGAGCGGATTTTCAGTGTGGCGCATGGTGTTCGGGCGTTATCCGCCATACGGTGACCCACGATGGGCCGCGATCACGTGGCCGGGATCGTGCGGTGGGAGGCGGAAGTGAACAAGACTCAGCTGATCGACGCCCTCGCGGAGCGCCTTGGTGACAAGAAGATCGCCGCCGCCGCGGTGGCCGGTCTGGTCGATGTGGTGGTCCGTGCGGTGAAGGGTGGCGACAAGGTCACCATCACCGGTTTCGGGGTCTTCGAGAAGCGGTCGCGGGCGGCGCGGATGGCGCGCAACCCCCGTACTGGGCAGTCGGTGAAGGTCAAGAAGACCACTGTGCCCGCCTTCCGACCAGGCACCCTGTTCCGCGAGGTGGTCAGTGGGGCGCGCAAACTGCCGCGAGTGGGTGCAGGCGCCAACGGGGGAACTGCGGGGCGTCCGGGTGCTTCCGCCGCATCCCACCCCATGACGGGTGGCCCGTCGACCACCACGACTGTGGTGAGTCCATTGGCCGCGAGTCCGAACACGGCCACCCCATCACCTCCACCGGTGACCACGATCGCGGACAAAGTCGCCGTTAAGGCGGCGACTAAGGCATCGAAGGCGGCAAAGAGAGATTCCAAGAACACCACGAAAGTCGCGGCAAAAAAGGCCGTCAAGAAGCCCGTCACTAAGAAGTGATGTCCCTGGTCTCAGCTCAGCGGGTCGTCGTAGTAATCGGCGTTCAGCAGGACGGGTAGTGCCGGTGACGCGCTGGTGAAGAACAGCCCCCACCAGCTACCTTTACGGCTGGGCACATCGGGCAGGTCGAGCCCAGCCTTGCCGGCGAGCGTGCTGATCAGTTCGGGAATGACCCCGCCTTGGCTACACACCACGGCCGTGCCTCCAGGCGCGGTCGCGATCTCAATCAGCCTGCTGAGGCTACCCGCTGGATCGGCCAGGTAGCCCTGCTCGGACAGCAGTGGTTCCTCAACGAACGACACCCCCAGATCTGCGGCCAGGCCTTCGACGCTCTGGCGGCACCGCACCGGTGGTGCGGAATACACCCGCTGCGCTCCGAACAGTGGCAGCAGCGCCCGCAGGGCTTCGGCCTGTCGCTGGCCCGCGGTAGTCAGCGGACGTAGGTCATCGTCGCCCTGAGAGGTCCATCGCTCACCCGCCTCGGCGTGCCGGACCAGCAACACGGTGTGGGTGATGGCGGTCGCGCCGTTGAGGCGGGCCAACAGCGTCCGGTCGTGCCGATGGGTGAGCAGCTCGGTCGCCTTCGCCAAGGGCAGCCAGCGCAGCTCGTCCACCTCCTCGGTGGGATGAAAGTTTCCGCCGATGGGACGCGCTGCCCAGTAGTGCGCCACTTTCTGGCCCCAGCGCACCAGATAACGGGTGCGCCCCAGCCTGGGGCCGAGCGCGACGGTGTGTCCGGTCTCCTCGGCCACCTCGCGGACCGCGGTGAGCGGCAACACCTCCCCGTCGTGCGGCTTGCCCTTGGGCAGCGACCAGTCGTCATAGCGGGGCCGGTGCACCAGCGCTACCTCGACGTCCCCGGAGGGTGACCGCTGCCACACGACAGCGCCCGCGGCGATCAGTCCTGGCACAATTCATTCCCCCTGCGGTGGCGAAGGATCTCCTGCACCTGATGGTCGCGGACGGTAGATCCGTCGGTGGGGGAGGCACTCCACGAACCGTCCGATTTCAATACCCAGCATCGCGTCGCCGGATCCAGAGCGGAGTCGAGCATCGCATCCAGTTCGCTGGCCACCTCCGGATCCGCCACCCGCACCAGCACCTCCACCCGGCGGTCCAGGTTGCGGTGCATGATGTCGGCGCTGCCGATCCAGTGCTCGCCGGCACCCACGAAGTGAAAGACCCGCGAGTGCTCGAGGAAGCGACCCAGGATCGAGCGCACCCGGATGTTCTCCGACAGTCCCGGATGTCCGGGGATCAGGGCGCAGATGCCGCGGACCACCAGGTCGACGGGGACACCCGCCAGAGCTGCCCGATACAGCGCATCGAGCACCTGCTCGTCCACCAGTGAGTTGACCTTGATCCGGATCCCCGCTGGGCGGCCCGCCCGGGCGCGGGAGATCTCGCCCTCGATCCCCTCCAGGAGGCCGCGCCGAATGCCGTAGGGCGCTACCAGCAAGCTGCGGTAGACAGTCTGTCGCGCGTATCCGGTCAGAGTGTTGAACAGATCGGTAAGGTCGGCCCCGACCGCTGGCTCGGCGGTGAACAGTCCGATGTCCTCGTAGAGACCGGCGGTTTTGGGGTGGTAGTTGCCGGTGCCGATGTGGCAGTACCGGCGGATCGTCGAGCCCTCCTGGCGGACCACCAGCGAGGTCTTGCAGTGCGTCTTGAGCCCCACCAGCCCGTAGGCCACGTGTACCCCGGCGCGTTCCAGCGCCCTGGCCCACTTGATGTTGGCCTGCTCGTCGAAGCGCGCCTTGAGCTCCACCAGCGCGACAACCTGCTTACCCGCTTCGGCCGCATCGATCAGCGCGTCAACGATGGGGGAGTCCCCGGAGGTCCGGTAGAGCGTCTGCTTGATCGCCAGCACGTGCGGATCGACCGCGGCCTGCTCGATGAAACGCTGCACGCTCGTGGCGAACGAGTCGTAGGGGTGGTGCACCAGCACGTCGCCGTCGCACAGGGTGGCGAACACGTCCTTGGGCGTCTCACCTTCGCCGAAGGCCGGGTGCGTCGCGGGGATGAACGGCTCATCCTTCAGCTCCGGGGCGGGCAGCGCGTAGACCTGCCAGAGACACGACAGGTCGAGCAGGCCGGGCACCTCGACCACGTCGTGCGGGTCGACGTCGAGCTCGCGCAGCAGCACCTTCAGCACGCGCTCGCTCATCGTGTCGGCCACTTCCAAGCGCACCGGTGGACCGAAGCGGCGTCGCGCCAGCTCCCGCTCCAGCGCCTTGAGCAGGTCCTCGTCGCGATCCTCGTCGACCTCGAAATCGGCGTTGCGGGTGATCCGGAAGATGTGCCAGTCCACCACGTCCATGCCGGCGAACAGCTCAGTGAGATGGGCTCCGATCAGTTCCTCCAGCGGGAGGAACGTGGCGCGTGGCGATCCGCGCTCGCTGCGGTCGCGATCCACGTGGACCAGGCGTGGCACGTTGTTGGGCACCTTGACCCGGGCGAATCGTTCGATGCGACTGTCGGGATCACGCACCATCACGGCTAGGTTCAGGGACAAACCGGAGATGTAGGGAAACGGGTGCGCCGGATCCACCGCCAACGGGGTGAGCACTGGGAAGATCTGGTCGGAAAAGTAGCCCGACAGCTGTATCCGCTGCGCATCGTCCAGGTCGGACCAGGTGACGAACGTGATGCCATGCTCCGCGAGCTGCGGTGCCACCCCGTCGAGGAAGACCCGGGCGTGCAGCTCGGCGAGTTCCCGGCTGCGCATCGCGATCCGGGCTAGCTGCTCGCGGGGGGACAGCCCGTCCGCGCTGCGCACCGACAGCCCGGCCTCGTCACGACGCTTGAGCCCGGCGACCCGGACCATGTAGAACTCGTCCTGATTCGAGGCGAAGATCGCCAGGAATTTCGCCCGCTCCAGCAGCGGCTGGCTGGCGTCCTCGGCGAGCGCGAGCACCCGGGCGTTGAAGTCCAGCCAGGACAGCTCCCGGTTGAGATAGCGGTCATCGGGGAGGTCGGTGACCGAAGGCAGCGGAGTCGCTGCCGTCGGGGCGGGCAGTACTGTTACCGTGGCACCACGTGATGAATTGTTGGGACTGGTGTCCTCATCGTGTGTGCTCACTCACCCATTGTTCCGTAACCGGCGCCGGTCCGCCGAGCTAACCAGTGGCACTCACGAGTAGCGCGGTGAACCGGCCGAGGCCCAGGTCGCGCGCCACGGCCAGATCGGCCGCGGTGTCGACGTCGCACCGCAGCCCCGGCCAGTGACCCGTGAGCTCGCGAGCCCTGGTGGCCCGATGCGAGGCCGCCGAGCCGGATCCGAAGCAGGGCTTCAGGGATTGCCCCGGCGAGGCCAGCAGCAGTGTCGTTCCGGTGCCCGCCCGATCGGTGCAGAAGACCCTGCCGCCGGTTGCCAGGCCGATGCGGACCGCGCAATCCAGCTCCTCTGGACGTAGTGCCGGCAGGTCGGCCTGCAGCGCCCCGATCGTCGCGGATGGATCCGCCTGGCGCAGCACCGCCTCCCCGTAGCGCAGGGCCGGGTTCAGGCCGGCGGCCGGCTCGTCGGGAATCGTCTCCACCCCGTCTGCCGCCAGCGCGCGGCACACCGCCTCGTCGGAGCAGATCGCCACGACTCGGCGCACCACAGCGGCGCCAGTTGCTGCTGTGAGGGTGTCCCGGACCAGTGCGAGAACCAACCGGGCGTGCTCCTCGGGGGCGCCGTTGGTCTTGCCTCGCAGCCGGGTCTTGGCTTTGGCCAGCTGTTTCACTGGAACGAGCAGGTCTACCGGCATGCGCCTATCCTCTCGCTGGACCTCCGATCCGGCGGCAGGGAAGACTCGGGTTGGGTCAGAACGAGGAGGATGGCGTGGCACGCGACAGCGTCATGACCGTGCCGGTGCAGCGAATCGCGGTGATGGGTGCGGGTACCTGGGGCACCACCTTTGCCAAGGTGCTCGCCGACGCCGGCCGCGACGTTGTGCTCTGGGCACGCCGGGCTGAGGTGGCTGACGCCGTCACGCACCGGCAGGCCAACCCGGACTACCTGCCCGGGGTCCGGCTGCCGTCCTCCTTGCAGGCCACTGAGCATGCTGAGAAGGCGCTGGAGGGGGTGGACGCGGTGGTGTTCGCAGTACCCAGCCAGACGTTGCGTGGCAATTTGGATGATTGGCACAAATCGATTCCCCCGAAGGCCACCTTGGTGAGCCTGGCCAAGGGCGTCGAACTCGGCAGCCTCAAGAGGATGAGCGAGGTCGTGATAGAGGTTACTGCGGTGACCCTTGATCAGGTGGTGGTGGTGTCCGGGCCTAACCTGGCCCGCGAGATCGCCGCCGAGCAGCCCACCGCGAGCGTGATCGCCTGCATCGACCACGATCGTGCCGTCGCGGTGCAGCATGCCTGCGTGACCGGTTATTTCCGGCCATACACCAACACCGACGTGATCGGCTGCGAGCTCGGCGGCGCGTGCAAGAACGTCATCGCGCTGGCTTGCGGCATGGCTGCGGGATTGGGATACGGGGACAACACTCTCGCGACGTTGATCACGCGGGGATTGACCGAGATGGGACGGCTGGGTGCGGCGCTGGGTGCTGATCCGACGACCTTCGCGGGCCTGGCCGGTCTGGGTGACCTGGTGGCCACCTGCGCCTCACCATTGTCCCGCAACCGCTCCTTTGGCTACCTGCTCGGCCTGGGGGATACCCTAGAGCAGGCCCAGCAGGCCACCCGCGGTCAGGTGGCCGAAGGTGTGAAGTCCTGCTCATCGATCCAGGAACTGGCCGCGCGGTGCGGTGTCGAGGTACCGATCGCCGACGCGGTGCGCCGCGTGTGCAACGGCGGTCAGTCCCCTCAGGAGATGGCCGGTGAGCTCCTCGGCCGCACCCCCAAACCGGAATGATCTTCCCCTCGATCGAGCCCGTATGGAGACATATCGCGCTCGAGCACCTCGGTTATGCGAGACATCCGTGACCGTCGAAAGTCTTGAGGCGTTGCTGTCAGGGCAGGGGAGTGCGCTGCTGGAGCGGCTGTCCCGCGAGGAGCCGGCGGTGGCGGATTCGATCCGGCTGGGCTCCGCGTTGCGTACGCAGTTCGCACCGGAACTGGTGGCGGCGGCGCTGACTCAGCATGAGCTGCGTCGAGCGGCGGAGAGCAAGTTCTCCCGAGCCGGCCGGATGCTGTTCACTCGCCCCGGCCTGGAGCAGGCATCCGCCGAGTTGGTGTCTCGCTATCGCGCGCCCCGATTCGCGGGCCTTGGTCGTCTCGCCGATCTGTGCACCGGGATCGGGGGTGACCTCATCTCGATCGCTGGCCAGGGCGAGACGCTGGCCGTGGACCTCGACGAGGTGCATCTGCGGATGGCGGTGCTCAATGCGCAAGTGTATGGGGTCACCGCCGGGGTGGATGCGGTGCGCGCTGATGTGCGGTCGGTGGACCTAGCCGGGATTGACGGGGTGTTCGTCGACCCGGCCCGGCGCAGTGGCGGGCGGCGGTTGCGTACCGGTCAGAGCGAGCCGCCGTTGGGCTGGTGCCTGGGCTTGGCCGCATCCGTGCCCGCGGTGGGGGTCAAGCTGGCACCGGGACTGGACCGGGATGCCGTGCCACCGGGCTGGGAGCTGGAGTTCCTCGCCGACGGGCGTGACCTGAAAGAGGCGCTCGCCTGGTCGCCCGCGCTGGCCACGGCGGCTCGGCGGGCCACGATCCTGCCCGGCGGACACACCCTGACGCCCAGCGACGGTGCACCGGTGGCCGTCCGCCCGCCCGGGGGGTTCCTGCTCGACCCCAACCCGGCGGTGACCCGAGCCGGGTTGGTCGAGGAGCTGGCCCGGGCCACCGGATGTTGGAAGATCGACAAGCAGATCGCCTTCCTGTCTGCCGACCATCCGGTGCACACCCCGTTCGCCCGAACCCTGCGGGTGATCGAGTCGGCCCCGTGGAAGGAGAAGCAGCTCGCCGCCCGGCTGCGCGCGCTGGATATAGGTGCTGTCGACATCCGCCGCCGGGGCCTCGCCGGCGACGTCGTGGCGTTGCACAGTCGTCTCAAGCTCCGCGGCACCCGCCGCGCCACCCTGGTCATGACCCGCACGCTTGATCAACCATGGAGCCTGGTCTGCGTCGACACCGACCAGCCAGTGCTCGGATGAGTTCCATCGAACAGGTCGACAAGGCTGCTTCAGGGGGCGGGTGTCCGCGGTGGGAGACGCTATCGCGCCGACGGCGGTTGGTATTCGGCGGAGGCCAGATGCCGGGGGTAGATGATCGCCGAGTCGTCGAAATTCTGCTCGAAGTGCTGGTACTGCAGCAAGATGAGCTCCGGGGCGGTGTGGTGCCAGTGCGCGGGGCCTCTTTCGAAGGAAACTGGTCCGCGCCAGGTATCGAACTGCATGGCCTCCAGCGCATCCAGAACGTCTTCCCGGCTGTCGGAGCGCGCAGCGTCGACAGCCGCAGCGATGATGGTGACGTCGGTGAAGTGGGTGAGTGCGGTGTCTGGTGGGAACGAGCCGTACCGTTTCATGTACCCATCGACGAACCACCGGCCGATTTTGGTGATGCCGTTCCAAGACGGGCGGTAGCGCGTCGCGGGCCATATGGTGCCGACCCCGGTCGTTCCTGATAACCGCCAGAAGTCTGAGGAGCGCTGTGGATAGACGGAGCTTACCATCATCGGGGTGTTCG
>DATEMN010000505.1:0-6043 GCA_035275565.1 Pseudonocardiaceae bacterium
ATGGACCTGTACCATTCCGATCTCCTCGAGTGCTCTTTGTGGGTGTTGGGGAGACCCGGCTCGGCGGATTGCTGGCAGGCGCTTAACCGCCGGGCCGGGCATCTCCGACCCGCTACGAGAAACGGCAGTTGCGAATGACCCGGATATCGCGAGCGACGCAGACCGCGCACAGCCGGTCGGTCTCCTCGGCGATGTCATCAGCCGAGACCCCCATCGTGCAGCACAGCCACACCCGCTCTCGGTCCTGATTTCCCCACTGCATTGTGGTTGTTCCTCCGAATCGGTCGTGGCGGGCCGTGTGACCCGCACGCCAATTAAACGGCGCAACAGCTGATCCGAGGGGGTCCGCGAACTAGTCCCGAGCTAGTCTGCTTCTAGTCCCGACCGGTCTGAACAACCAGCACAGACCGCAGCTTGGCTACCCGCCCGAACACCATTGACTTCGAGCTGAGCAGTCTTCGTACCGATTCCTGGGTGAACGAGCTCTCGCAAGTTGCCCGATCGTCGCCGATCGCCGACGGCAGCGAAGTTCGGCCAGGCGGCGAGGTGGGCGAGGTGTTCGTCGAAGGCGCGGAGGGCCGGCCCGACCCCTGGGACACCGTGCGCTTAGAACTCGATCCCGCCTGCTTGCCGGCCCGGCGCGGTGAGCGCCGAGCCCGGCCGCTCGGCCACCAGCTAGCCTTGACATCCTCGATCCAGCTTGTACCTGTGACGCGGCTGATGATTCGGCAGGCGTTTTTGTTAGGCGGCGAGGAGGTTATCGAGGGCGCGGAGAGCGCGGGGGTCGATGGGGCGGGCTGCGGCGGTACGGAAGGTGCGCAGGCGGGTGGTGCCGGTGGTGTAAGGGGTGCGGTGGAGGAGGTCAGCGGCGCTGAGGGCATGGCGGCAGGCGTCGGGGAGATGGCCCGCGCGCAGCTCGGTTATGGCGAGATCGATCAGGATGAGGATGCGCTCACGGCGGAGGGTGGGTGGGAGTTGGTCGAGCGCGGCGGCGAGTGCGGCCCGGGCTGCGGTGAGGTGACCGGCTTGGAGGAGGGTATGGCCGGTCACCGCGGACAGGTCAGCGGGGCCGTAGTCGAGCAGTAGGTACGGCTGCATGGCCGGTCGGTTCGCCGGGGGTTCGGCGCGGCGGAGGGCGTCTGCGGCGGCGGTGTGGTCACCGGAATCGGCGGCGAGAGTGGCCTGGATGGTCGCGAGCCAAGGGTGGATGGCGGGCGCATGTTCGGCGTGGATGAGAGCGGCGGCAAGGTGATCCCGTGCGGCGGCGGTCATGCCTTCGGCGTGGGCAAGTTGTGCGGTGTAACCCAGAATAACGGCGGCGGCGTAATGGTCGCTGGCTTCTCGGGCGTTATCCAGGGCGAGGTTGTAGTAGGCGCGGCCGGAGAGAGCGTCGCCGAGATCGTCGTAGGCCAGGCGACCGGCGAGGGTGGCGACCGTGGCGAGGTTGCGCTGTAGCTGGCGCCGTTGCGCATCGGTGTGTTCTCGGCTCAGGGCCGCACGGGCCATCCGGACATGTGCAACGACTGGTGTCAGCAACGCGGCAGGGTCAGCGCTGGCGTGCAGAGCCAGGTAGCGCTTGGCGAGCTGCTCTAGGTCAGTGATCGTGGCGGTCGCGGCGTGGGCATGGCCGGCGGGGTCGGTGGCGGCGGGGTCGAGTAGGCCGAGCATGGTGCGGCGGCTGGTGACGGTGTCTTTCCACGCGGAGAGCATCTGGGGGGCTAGTGCGGTTCCGGCGGCGCCGAGCTGGTCGAGCAAGCTGGCGGCGTCATCGAGCAAAGACACCAACGACTCAGCGTCACGGGCTGGTCGGCTGGGCGCGGTCTGGGGAGCCGGAGCGAACCCGAGCTGGTCGGCGGTGATGCCGAACAGCTGGCACAGCAGCGCCCGGTAGCGCGGGCTGATGCCCTTCACTCCGCGTTCCCATTTAGCGATCATGTCGGCGTTGACTGCGGCGTGTCCCTGGCCGTGGGCCCAGGCGAGGTGTGCCAGTTTGTCCGCCAACTGTTGCTGAGTCCAGCCAGCCTCATGTCGCAACTGCTGAAGCCGGGGGCGCCCGGCGGTGGTCTGAGTGGTCACAGTCGGGCACCTCCTTTTTTGCGGTGTCGGGTGAACCAGCGGGTCTGGCGGTGATCGTTTTGTGTTAGGACGACGGCGTAGGCTGTTTGCGTGGCTGACCAGTGGTCACGGTGCTGGTGCCGCCGTGACCACTGGTGTGTACAGGGGTAGAAAACCGGATCTGGTGTCGCTGTCACAGCGTGTGAGCACCCATGTGAATTGTGTGACCGTGTGTGTGGTGCTCTGGTGGGGCGCTCTCTGGGGGTAGCGTTCATTGGCGGGTAGCGGATGGAGGAGGGGTTGTCCTGTGAGCGAAGCCAACGACGCACTCGCTTCCTTGATCACGGAGGCGGATAGTCGAGCGGGCTGTTCGTGGGCTGGCCTGGCCCGGCGTGTCAACGATCTTGGCGCTGAGCAGGGTTTGGCGCTGCGCTATGACTACACGGCGGTGCATCGCTGGGTGAAACGCGGGGAGAAACCACGGGCTCCCGTTCCGGGACTGGTGGCGCAGGCGCTGTCGGAGAAGCTCGGGCGCTCAGTGAACGCGGCAGAGTTCGGTATGTCGGATGACGTGTCTCTGGCTTCTCGTGCGCTCACGTATTCACCGAGTACGTCCACTACCGTTGACACGATCATTGAACTCGGGAAAGCGGACGTGAAGCGGAGAAATGTGATCAAGGCTCCTTTCGTGCTCGCCGCGCTGGCTGCTCCGAGTCGGGATTGGCTAATCTCGACTTTGGGGGAGACCACCAGCGACCGTGGGCTACGAAAAGTGGGTATGCGACAGGTTGCTGGCATCCGTGAAATGTTCGCGATTTTCCAGGAGATGGATGTCATGCGTGGAGGGGGCCACGCGCGGACTGCACTGGTCGAGTACATGAATAGCTATGTGCTTCCCCTGACCAAGGAGAAACACGAGGAAGCCGTTCAGCGAGCGATTTATGAAGCTGCGGCTGAACAAGCTTACTTGGTGGGATGGATGGCTTACGACGATGGTCAGCATGGCCTCGCGCAACGGTACTTGATTCAGTCTCTTCGCCTCGCGAACGCGTCAGGAAATGCCGTACTCGGCGCGCATGTATTGGCGGGAATGTCTGATCAGGCCAACCTTCTCGGTCATCCCTACGAGGCGTTGATGCTCGCCCGCGCCGGGCGAAGCGGTATCACGGTCAACGATTCGCCCGCATGTATGGCCGACCTTCACATCTTGGAATCTCGTGCCCTCGCCGCACTAGGCGATTCCCGGGGCGCTTCGGCGGCGGTCGCGAAAGCGGAGGACACGTTTCAGCACGTCGTGCCAGAGAACGAGCCCGAATGGGCCCGATTCATAGACCTGCCATACGTCTTTGGGGAAGCGGCGCAATCGTTCCGAGACCTCAAACAACCTGATCAGATCGAGCGTTTCGCGAGGGAATCCGCGGCCGTGGCAAAACAGCAAGGCCGCGCGCGACGAGGTGCGCTTAGCCACGCGGCACTCGCCGTCAGCGCACTCAACCGCAACGATGTTGAAACAGCAGCCCATACGAGCCTTCACGTGGTGGATCTGGCCGGGTCGGTGAACTCCTCCCGATGCATCGAGGCCGTGCGTGACTTGCAGCGCCGGTTGCAGCCCTATACTTCAGTGTCCGAGGTACAACAGTTCCGTGCTCGGGCGCGAGACGTTCTCGGGCTCGCTGCGTAGGGCGGTGTTGCGTTGGCTGAGGGTGGTCAGATTTGGCCGCGGATTGGTGCCCTGGATCAGATGGTGAGGGCGAGTTCGGCGAACGCCGCCGGGAGCTGACGGTTTGGCATGATGTGGGTGGCGATGTCGTAGTGGTCGCGCCGGAGATTCTGCACGAACGCATGCCCAGCACTGATCACCCGCGCCGGGCGGAGTCGTTTGAACCACGTATCGGCCGCAGCCGAGACTTCAGACGCCCGTGATCGGCTTCGATGGCATTGTTTGCGTACTGCTCCCTCACGTGGCAGGCAGCGGGCAGCAACTCATCCAGCACCCGCGGATAGGCCGGCGCCCGATCGGTGCTCACCTCGGTCGGTCTAGGGCCGTGCTCCAGGGCGCGGGTGAAGAACCGGCGAGTGGCCGTGAGATCCCGCTTCTCCGAAACCAGGACGTCAATGACCTGGCCGAACTGGTCGATCGCCCGATACAGATAGACCCAGCGCCTGGCGACTTTAACGTACGTCTCGTCCACGGACCACCGATCACCGGGGGCATGCCGGCAGGGGCGTGCCGCGTCGATCAGCAGCGGAGTGAACCGCTGCACCCAGCGATACACCGTCACATGGTCAACTTCGATACCCCGTTCCGCCAGCAGTTCCTCTACGTCTCGGTAGGAGAGTCCGTAGCGCAGGTACCATCGCACCGCGACCATGATCACATCCGGTGGGAAGCGGAAACCGGCGAAGCCAGACCTCGGCGCGGACACACGGGCAAGACGACGACGCATCAGCCCAGCCTGCCCGCTAACGGTGATCCGCCGATGCAACAGTGCCGGTGGCGGAGCGGTTGGGGTTGGTGATTGCTCCGGGTGCGGTGTTTGTGGATAACAACCGGTCGGCGTGGCAGCGGAATCGGAACCGCCCGGGGTGGAATGCGTTGCTGGAGACAATCCGGGCCGGGCAGTTGCGGCATGTGATTGTGTATCATCCGGATCGGTTGATGCGCCAGCCCCGGGATTTAGAGGAACTCCTCACCCTGTCCGAGGAGCATGATATTACGTTGCATGGGCAGGCGAACCGCCGGGATCTCTCCGATGCGGATGATCGGTTTTTTCTGCGGATCGAGGTCGCGCACGCCTGCCGGTCCTCGGATGACACGTCGCGGCGGTTGCGGGATGCGTTGGAGGATCGGGCCCGGGAGGGGCGTCCGCACTCGTCGGGGCAGCGCCCGTATGGGTACGCCGCGGACGCGATGACGATCATTGAGCCCGAGGCGGTGATCGTTCGTGAGGTTTATGCTCGGTGCCTGGAGGGGGCGAGTCCGGGGGAGATCGCTCGGGAACTTAATGAGCGTGGGGAGGTCACGGTCAGCGGGAAGCCGTGGCAGCCGTATGCGGTGCGCTCGGTGCTGGCCTCGCGGCATGTGAGTGGCATTCGGGTGTTCCGGGGCCAGGAAGTGGGTGATGGGGACTGGCCCGCGATCATCGACCGGGGCACTTGGACCGAGGTTCAGGAGCGGCGCTCGTATCGGTCTTCGGCGTATGACCGGCGCCAGCC
Organism: Pseudonocardiaceae bacterium; assembly: GCA_035275565.1. Lineage (GTDB taxonomy): Bacteria > Actinomycetota > Actinomycetes > Mycobacteriales > Pseudonocardiaceae. The sequence goes on from DATEMN010000505.1 coordinate 5,272, forward strand.
GCCACAGCAACGACGCCTTCGGCCAGGTTGTAACCGGCGGTGTCGTAGGCCAAGTGCAGGATGCGCCAGTTGAGCTGCACACGCCGGTGCGCGCGATGCCGAATGCAGCGATAATTTGAAGCATCGGGGCTACCGGTCTGCGCAGGGTGCCGGTCGGTCCACCCGAGTCGAGCAGCCAACTCGCGCACGATGATTTTTCGCGGAGAAGGAAATGGTCGGCGATCCGGATCGCCGCAGGTCGCTGCCGAAAGATTCGAGATCGTTTGCGTGGTGCGCGACGGTTCGACTGCGCTGGGTGCTTGATTCGGCTTGGACTGCGACGATCGGGGACGTGGGCGCGGTATTCGGTTACGGTGAATTCACGCACCGAATAGCAGTGCACGCTGGTCGAGTCGCCGGGCCGCTAATTCGCAGTAACGCTCGTCGATCTCCACTCCAATTGCGATACGGCCTAAGTATTTCGCGGTGAGGAGTGTACTGCCGCTGCCCGGGAATGGGTCGCAGATGACGGCACCTGAGAGACAGACGTCGATCAGAGTTCTCATAATATACAGCGGTTTGATGGCGAAATGCCAGCCAGGGAGGCGATTGGTCGACCTCTTGTAGACCCTTCGAGCCCCCGATTTCGGAGCCCGGACACCCGCGTCCCACCTCCCCTCCGTGCCCGAATTTCTGTACCGGGTGCCGCGTGGTCGACTGCCCGGATACTGACGGTGACGAGAGGGGGTGGGGAGTTGTGCGGGGGATGCGGTGGTCAGCATCCCCCGCTACC
>DATEMN010000506.1:0-3893 GCA_035275565.1 Pseudonocardiaceae bacterium
CAACCTACCGGTGGAGTTCGCCGGACTCGGCTACCTCACCACTGGAGACGTAGCCCTTGCCGTCTCCGCAGCACACGAGCACGCGAACGACGCCAAGCAGCGCGAGACGCCGCCTGATGCCAACGACGCCAGAGATTCAGAGGGGAATTCGCACAGTGGACGAGTTCGAGGGCTCACGCTCCGGACTGCGACCGAAGTGGTACAGCGTGGCGGAGGTCACCGTTCCATTGGCCTACGGCCTTTCCAAGACCAAACTCCTGATAGCAACCGGCCAGATTCGCTTACTGAAAGACGGCGGGCATCGCAAATCCTGCCGGAGTGGGTAGACGAGTACGTCGCCCAGCGCGTCGCTGAGGCGGCATCATGACAGGCCGCGCCAGAGCCAACGGTGAGGGCTCGCTGTTCGCCTACCGCAACGGGTACGCCACCTACGTATAGGTCACCAAGCCCAACGGGCAGCAGCAACGCAAGTACATCAACGGAAAGACTCGGGAGCAGGTGCACGAGAAGTGGTTGAAGCTCAAACACTAGGCGCGACAAGGACCAATGGCGACGAGTGTGCCCAAGCTGGGAGAGTTCCTAGTGTACTGGCGTGAGGAAGTAGTAAGGCCGGACCTGGCGCCCGCCACATACGTAAATTATGTAACACCAGGCGTCGAGCAGATCCGCGAACTGCTCGACGAGGACACCACACTCGTCGTCTCGCACTGGGAATTCACCGGAGTCGGCTACCTCACCGGAGACACCGCACTCGCCCTCTCCGCCGCCTCCCGAGCCCGCGAACGACGACAAGCCGCCCGCGACGCAGCCCGAGCCGCATGACACCACCCCAGGAAATTGAAAAGAGGGGAACTGTGAACGTCGTGGTCTACACCGTCGAGGAAGCCGCACAAGTACTCAAGATCAGCCGATGGAAAATCTTCGACTTGATCCGTACCAACCAGCTTCGCTCGGTCAGGATCGGCGGACTGCGCCGAATCCCGCGCATTGCCATTGATGAGTACATTCAACGACTCATGGAGGAGGTGGCCTGAAATGACAACGGACCCGCACGAGAAGGGACGCCACCGCCGCGCCAACGGCGAGGGCTCCATCTATCAGCGATCGTCGGACAACCGCTGGGTGGGCAGCGCCTACGTCTACACAGCGACCGGGCAACGGAAACGGCGACCGGTGTACGGTGCCAGCTTCGATGAGGTACGACAAAAACTCGACAAGCTCAAGGGCGACTCAGCCAACGGTGTACTGGTGCCGGACCGGAGCACAAACCTTCGCGACTACCTCAAATACTGGCTACGCGAGATCGCAGCACACAAACGTGCAACCACATTGCGCGGGTACGAGAGCGCCGTCCGGCTTCACATCGTCCCCGTCCTGGGCACAAAAAGACTCGACAAACTCACCGGCGCGGATGTACGTCACCTCATCGCAGTCTGCCGACAGAAGTGCCTGTGTTGCACCAACGGCTACGACAAGAACCGTGAGGAAGCGAAGCGATGCTGTTCCGCCGGTCGCTGCTGCGTCCGGACGCCTTCGCGTCGGCAAATACAATACATCCACGCGGTCTTGCGCAACGCGCTCAGCAACGCCGAACGCGAGGAACTCATCACCCGCAATGTCGCCAAACTCGTCCAGATCCCCACCCCACGCTACAAGGTCGGCAAGGGCCTCCCCGTCAGCGACGTCAAGAGAATTCTCTCAGTGGCCAAGGGAACCCGCTTTTACCCCGTGTACGTACTCGCCGCGACACTTGGCCTCCGTCGTGGCGAGCTCCTCGGGCTCAGATGGAGCGACGTCGATTTCACGAAAAACACCCTGCAAGTCGCACAGACAGTGCAACGGGTGTCTGGTCGATTGATCATCGATGAGACGAAGACGGACGCCTCAGACGCCGTGGTACCCCTACCCAAGATCACCCGCGCAGTGCTGCTCGAACACCAAGAGCACCAGGCCACGGTGCGCCACGACGCCGGCGAGCTGTGGACCGACCACGATCTGGTCTTCACCACCAGCATCGGCACACCCATCGAGCCCCGAAGCCTCAACACCCACTGGGAAGGCATCCGGGTACAGGCCGGACTGCCCGGAGTCCGCCTGCATGACCTCAGACACACGGTTGTGAGTCTCTTGCTTGAACTGGGCACCCCACCGCATGTCGTTCAAGCCATCGCCCGACACGCCGACCTGGACGTCACGATGAGGATCTACGCGCACACCAACCTCGACACCATGCGCGAGGCTCTCGACAAGATCGACTGGGATGCCCAGTGAGGAGCCGTTGCTACATGACTGCTACATCGAGATGCCGGACGGCCACCGAGTTTATCTCGCCAACGACTACCTTGCCTGGTCAGATCGGCGGAAGCGGAGGGATTCGAACCCCCGGGTGGTTGCCCACCTCTCGCTTTCAAGGCGAGTGCATTAGGCCGCTCTGCCACGCTTCCTCGTGCACGCTAGCGCGTGCTTGTGAGTGGCGTTGGGTGCCCTGGCACCCAACGCCACTCACAAGGAGCGCAGATCCACCCGGTGCTCGACTACGTCGGCCAGTTCGCTGTGCGGCACAGCTCCGCGCCATACCCGGTAGTCGACCTCCGCGAGGCCGAAGTCAGCCGCTCGCGGTCCGTTCTCCCCGATGTAGTGGATCACGGCGTACTCCGGCCCGGACTCCACCAGTTCGACCGGTAAACCCTTCCACCCACCGTGCCAGCGCACCATGTCCAGCGAGTCGAGCTCGCAGACTGGCACCGTCAGCGTGTAGACACCGGTCTGCTCGATGAAGTCTTCCGGCGGGCGCTTGCCGGGCAGCGGGTGCAGGGTCACCTCGCCAGGACGGGGACCGAAGTCGGCATCAAAGTCCCCCCCGCGGTAGTGCACGACCAAGCCGCGCCGCACAGTGGGCCGCAACGGCACCGGTGGCCGGTTCCAGCACCCGGGGCCTAGCGTTGGTCGCGCGGTGCTCACCCACCCGACCTGCCGGTTCAGATAGGCACCCACCCGCTGCTCGTCGCCCTGAGCATCGACTCGCCACAGCTCTGTGCCGGCGGGAAGCTCGAGCAGATCCACCTGGTAGACGCTGCGCTCGAAGGGGGCAACGTAAAGCTGTGGGCTGTGTGCGTAGAAGCGCAGCATGTACAGGTCGTCGGTGACCGGCCAACCGGCCACCTGGTCGAGCCCGTAGCGCTGGGCAAGCTCGGAGGACGAGCTTGCCGGCACGTCTTCCAAACGGGTCACAAAACCGGCGATCCGGTGGGGGTTGAACCGGTCGGGTACCACCACGTTGCCCAGGGTCAGCTCCACGAGCCCGGGTAACACGACCTTCTGCATCGGTGTGTCGGGGTTGAGCACCGGAACCTGATCGGGCACCCGCAGCCGGGGCGGCGGGGGGGCGAGGCGTTCGTGATCGACCCCCGTCTTATTGGCTGCTGCTACCTCTGCTACCGGATCTGTCATGAACTCCACCACTCGACGCCGTGAGGCCCGCGCGCACCCCGCCCGGGTTAGTTGGGGGAACCTACTACGCCATTAGGGGAGCAAGGTAACCGGAGGGGTCAGCTCACCGACTCCGCAGGTGGCTGATGATCCGCTCGAGCACCTCGGCCAGCACGATTCGTTCATCGTCGGAGAGCAAGTCGACCAGGTGGTTACGGACCCCTCGGACATGGGTGGGGGCCGCGCTACGCAATACCTGCAAACCGTGACCGGTAAGCACAGCAATCACCCCGCGCCCGTCGCTGGGGCACTCCTCGCGGCGCACCAGTCCGGCCTTCTCCAGCCGGCCGATCTGATGGGAGATCCGGCTTTTAGACGACGCGACCTGCTCGGCCAGAGTGCTCATCCGAGCCTGCCTGGAAGGCGCCTCGGAGAGCCGGACCAGCAGTTCGTAGTCGGCCAAG
>DATEMN010000507.1:0-2338 GCA_035275565.1 Pseudonocardiaceae bacterium
GGATTCTCCACCCACTGGGCTTTCGAGCGGCGCACGCAGCGGCAGGGACGTCGCCCGGTCGCTTTCCCCGCAGGTCGGCCGCGGCTCGTGGCTAGTCGTGGACCGGGTTGGTGCCGGGGCACCGCGTTGCCGGCAGCCCGATCCTCATCGTGCGGCGGCACAGCGAACCCCGGCGGCGGCCGTGTTGCGCAAACTGGCCGGACCCGCCGGGGCCGCTGGTCGAACTAGTGGTTGTGCGAGTCGGTGCGCGGGTCGGTGTCGCTGCTGCGGCTGCCGGCCTTCGCCAGGCCCCGGCTAACCAGGTAGCCGACGGTGAGCAGGGTGATGAACCACCAGGCCTTGTCGGCGGCGAAGATGTCACCGCCGTTGTCGGTGCCGGCGTCGCCGGTCACCGCGGAGGCGATCAGCACGCCGATGACAGCGAGCACGTAGACGACCAGTTCGCTGGTCTTGAACGAGGGCTTGGTCTCCTCACCTCGTGAACGGGTGCGCGCAAGGCCGTTGGTGTTGTTCTGCCCGCGGGTGGTGGTAGTCATGTGGGTGTCTCCTGAAGCTCAATCAGTTGCCATGTGTTCGCACCGCTGGCTTCGTCGCCGTCGGCGGACCTGGTTTACCCCGTCCTCAAGAGCGCACACCCACCAAGCCGTAGTCCGCTCTGAAGCGACAAGACATCGACGGATGCCTGATACCGAATGGCGTAAGTCGAGGAGCGTTCTGGCTGGTCAACCGCCATCTGCTCAGCCATCCACCCAAAGCGCTTCACTGGCAGGCCGATGCGTAGTACTTGTCACACGTGATGTCAGGCACGCATTTGCGGAGCCAGTCGTGGGAGTCACGAAGACCAATCCGCATGACCGTGGTCTTGAAGGCGGCGACGGTCAGGCCACCGTGGACGGTCCCTGGCCTCAGCCTTGCAGCAGCTTATCGTGTTGCGCGTAGCGGAGCTCCGACGTCGTGCAGGTAGTGCAGCGCTTGACGGTACGACTCGATCAGGCTGGTCTGCTCGTAGACCACACCGATCTTCTTGCAGTAGGCCTCGACGATCGGTTGTGCCTTGCGCAGGTTCGGGGTCGGCATCGCCGGGAACAAGTGGTGCTCGATCTGGTAGTTCAGGCCGCCCAACGCGGTGTCGGTCAGCCAGCCGCCAGTGACATTGCGGGAAGTCAATACCTGCTTGCGCAGGTAGTCCTCGTCGCCGTCCGGGTGCGGCATCCCCTTGTGGTTCGGGGCGAACGTCATGCCCAGGTACACGCCGAACACCGCGTGATGCACGACGAAGAACGCCAGAGCTTGCAGCGGGGACAGCATCACCAGCAGAGCGGTGACATAGGTGACGAGGTGTAGGCCCATCAGGCCGGCTTCGAGGCCGCGGCGCTTCATGCCCGGGTGCCGCAGCGCCTTGATGCTGGAGACCCGTAGGTCGATGCTGAGCAGTGTCAGGAGGGGGAAGAACAGTCCGGCCTGGTGGCGGGTGATGAAGCCCTTCAGCCCGCGCCGGCCCCAGGCGGATTCGGTGGCCCAGATCAGCACCTCGGGCTGCACGTCCGGGTCGAGGTCGTCGTGGTTGGGGTTGTTGTGGTGGCGGGTGTGCTTGTCCATCCACCAGCCGTAGCTCATCCCGACGGCGATGTTCGCCGCGATTCGCCCCGTCCGTTCACTGGGCTTCTTCGTGCGGAATACCTGCCGGTGCGCCAGGTCGTGCGCCACCAAAGCCACCTGGGAGAACACGATTCCGAGGAATACCGCGACCGCGAGCGTCCACCAAGACGCGCCGATCAGGAAGAACGCCGTCCATCCGCCCACGAGCATCGTGGCCACGAAGCTCATCCGCACGGCGTAGTAGGCGGGGCGCCGGTCGAGGAGACCGGCCTCGACGACGCGCCGGTTCAGGGCGGCGAAATCGCTACCGGCCCTGGACTTCGGCCGCTGCATTGTGGTTGATGTCATGTTTCCAGGCTCCTGGCGCAGTGTTGGGCGTCGGGAGTAGAGGACCCTCTGCCGTGGTGGTGTTAGAACGCGTGTGGGGCATCGGTACGGCGGTGAGCGCCGCATCGCAAGCAGCGATGACGACCACCCCCGCACCGCGGCGGCTGCAGTCGACGGGGTGGCTGAAACATCGGCAGAGGCTTGGGCGGCTTGGGCGGCGCGGTGCCGCCGGGCACGGCAGCGGGGGTCGAACACATGCGCTCCTCGCGCGACTCCTCGAAAATGTGCCGCCCAAGCAGTGCGACGAGTCCCGTCGTCGGGCCGGCGGGCGGGTGAAGGTGAAACTGAGGGCCGCCCCGCGGGAGTCTGGCCGCCCGCCGCGACCCCGCTGCAGGCGGCGATTGCGGCGTCA
>DATEMN010000508.1:0-19478 GCA_035275565.1 Pseudonocardiaceae bacterium
GCTCTTGGGGTGTCCAGCTCATCTTCGACCCAGAGCGCTACCCGTTGCCGACACCGAACATGGGGCCGCCAGCGGCGGGGTTGTTTCCGTGGGATGCACTTGGAGAAGAAATTGAGAGTATGCGTACGTTGGTAATAGAACGGAACATGCAGGACGATTAAGTAGGTTAGGTCTTGTCTTTGCGCCAGCCGCAAACTCGCTTGCGGTGCCATAGGTCTTGGCGGATAATCTCCCCATGGAGCGTATCGAGCGTCTTGCTGCGCACATTGACGAAGGGCTGATTCTCGCACACAGCGATCAGGTCGCTCGCCGGAGGCTCGCCCTATTGTTGTTTGATAGCGCTGTTGAGTTGATGATGTATCATGAGGTAGGTTATCTTCTCGTCCTGGAAGAGTCGACTAGGCAGATGATTCGACAACACGATGAAGCCGTGTAGCGTGGCTATATATCCTCGAAAGAGGTTCCAGGGTGGATAAAAGACGCTAAGCGTAAGGTGACAAGCTCCAAGAGGCGCGGTAAGATCAAGCGGTTTTCGACGTAAAGGTGTCATTCCTCGGCGAGGCTGAGTTACTTCAGCCTGCGCAAGTGCGCGTACTAAAGAGGTTGCATACATACCGGAACGAGGCTTATCGCGAGGATCGCCTGCGTTCTCGTACGCTCGACAGTGCGCTACGCATCTATATCCTTGTAATTTGCGATCTCTTGCAGAACTTTCAGCGGGCGGGGAACTATCCGGAGACGACCCGCTACATCTACGTGTTGGCTGCTGTCCAGTTGGCTCGGTATCTGGGGGAGTACTGCCCGGACCCGGAGGCGGCCGCGGCGGCTGATGATCCGGTCGAGGTGAGCCGGGGGCAACCGACATAGGAAGACGAGAAGGCAGGAAGGCTGTCACGTAGCCTTACGGATCAAACCGTGCCGGCACATGCCCCCTGCACTTACGAGCAAAGGCAGTACCGCAGGAATGGCCAAGCCATGCTTGGCACGTGACGTGTCGTTCCTACTCGTGTGCCCACCCGGGCTTGCGCGGTTTCCATAGGCACTGCCCGCTTGTCACACATTGTGCGCCTACGCTGCGGCCCTGGTGCTAGCGACCGGAACGTGGCGTCAGGGCCACCTCGCCTCATCGTTTCACGGATCGCTCACGTCGTGCCCACGCCATCAAAGGGTGGCTTCGTCGTTGCTGCGCAATGGTCTTGGCCACCTGATTTTCATTGTCGCGACGAGATTGGCGGTCAGGATGAAAAGAAGGCAGGAGAGTTAAGGTCCTGACCGGTCTTGAGATTTGATCCACTCGTCGAGGTCGTGGGCCCGCTGATGGTCTCCCAACGCGCTCAGGTCGACGGCGAGGTTGCTGCCGAGGGCGCGTAGGTCAGTACGGGTGGAGAGGTTCTGCTTCAGGAGGTCTGGGTCTCGGGGTGATCGTGCTGGGCGGGTGTTCGGATCGGGTGTGGTCCTCCCGTCGATGGTCAGGATGATCACGGCTAGCTGCCGCGCACCGACACAACAACAACGCCCTGTTTATCCGTTATAGGTGGTATATTTTATTTGCTGTTTGTTTGTCGTATCTGTGCTGTTCATCGCCCGGACGCAGCATCGTCAGGTGTGAATCCCGTGTGAATTCTGGCTAGCGAGGCGCGCTCACGGGTGATCGTGATCTGCGCCGCGCCGGCGACGTGTCGTCACTGCTCCTGCACATCGTTCGCACTGTGGTCTACGTCGGGAACAGCACGTGAACTGACCAAGCGGTAACCCGCAGTGTCTCGCGGTAACCCGCAGTGTCTGCCGCCCGACCCTCGGCGGGCAGACCAGAACGATTGTTCGCAAGGAGAAACGATGACACCTCTGCTGTCTCGGCGATTACTGGGCGCAGCCACCGCGGTGGCGGCAACGGTGGGATTGGCCCTGGTGAGCGCGACACCAGCGTGGGCAGTGGCCCCGACCAACGACAACTTCGCCAGCGCCCAAGCCCAGACCGGCTCCTTCACCGACAACCTCAACACCGACGACGCGACAACCGAAGCCAGCGAGCCGCTGTCCCCGAGCTGCATTGATCCTTTTAGTGTGGAGAATACGGTCTGGTACGGGTTGACGATCAGCGTTGGCACCGAGGTCTCGGTGGACACCATCGGCTCGAACTACGACACGGTCCTGGCCGTCTACACCGGCGCCAGCCTCGGATCCCTGTCCGAGGTCGCCTGCAACGACGGCGGCGGAGCTGTCCGGTCTCTGGTGGAGTTCACGGCGAGTTCGTCGACCACGTACTGGATCCAAGCCAGCGGCATTGGGGCCGACCCATCCGGCGATTTGGATCTCAATGTGGTGGTGACCCCGCCTCCGGGTGCGGATGTGTCGGTATCGGTGGCGGACTCGGCCGATCCGGTGTCACTGGGCGGGGACAACCTCACCTACACCCTGACTGTGGCCAACGCCGGCCCGTCCGGGGCCACCGGGGTCACGGCCGACACCACGCTGTCGGGAGCCTCCGCGGGAATCGTCTCCGCCAACGCCAGCCAGGGCTCGTGCAGTATCAGCGCCCCGGACGTGGACTGCTCGCTGGGGTCGATCGCCGCGTCAGGCTCAGCCACGGTGACGATCACGGTGACACCCGCCGCGACCGGCACGATCACCGCCACCTCCACCGTGGACGCCACCGAAACTGACCCCGACAACAGCGACAACACCGACGCGGAGAACACCACGGTGAACAACGCGCTGGGCTGCACCATCACCGGCACCAACAGCGGCGAAACCCTCACCGGAACCAACGGTGCCGACGTGATCTGCGGCCTCGGTGGCAATGACACCATCGACGACGGCAACAACAACGACACCATCTACGCCGGGCCCGGTGACGACGCCGTCGGGGCGGCAATGGCGCCGACACCATCTACGGCCAAGCCGGCGACGACCAAAACCTCTACGGCGAAACCCTGATCGGGTCGCTGCTGCATCTGTTCGACAACGGCAACGACACCATCGACGGCGGGCCGGGCGACGACATCTTCGACGGCCAAAACGGCAACGACACCCTCGTCGACCACAACGGCACCGACACCCTGAGCGGCGGCCTAGGCAGCGACAACATCGACGTCCAAGACGGCACCGGCGGCGACACCGCCAACGGCGGCCTGGGCAACGACACCTGCACCGTCGACGCAGGAGACACCACCAGCGGCTGCTAACCCCTCAGCCGCCCGCCAACCAGGGCAACGCAGTGGTGCGCCGGTGACCCAACCCCGGCGCACCATCACGCCCCCTGCAGGACCACCACGACCACCACCGGAGCCGATCTTCCTGCAGCCGTAGAGATGATCGGCTACCGGGCGAACAAGGCACCCATCACCGGCAAGGCACCCCACCCGGCGTGGCTCGACGAGTCCACCACCCCAGCGAGGAACCGATGACCATGCCCAGCGCCGATCCGCAGACCCAGCCCAAGCCCCAGCGCTCCCGATGGCCGGTCACGCTGGCCGCCGCCCTTCTCCTGGCCCTCACCGCCATGATCTACCCGGCATCCACCGCGGGCGCGACGAGTATCGACGCCGCATGCTTGGGCACCTTCAGCCGGAGCTTCTCTCCCGCGGTCACCTCCACCCCGCAGTCGGTGACCGTGACCGGCAACTTTGACTACAGCACCTGCCCGATCGGCCCGACCGCGACCGGCACCGTGACCCTCAGCTGCATCCCGGCCACCACCGCGGCGATAACCGAAACCCTCACCTGGCACGACGCCACCGGCGGCACCAGCACCATCACCTGGTCCGGGACCACCGCCGTCGGCCAGACCGTCGTGTACACCGGCACGGTCACCGCCGGACGGCACGCCGACGACACCGCCACCAAGGTCACTTCTGGGATCACCTACCTCGGCGGCGTCGTCCCGTGCCTACTGGCCACCAACTCCATCTCCTCCGCCGAGGGCCTTGTCGACAGCCTGCTGCTCACCCACTGACCCACTCGCCCATGCCACCGACCAGCATCTACCGCACCCACACAGGACAACAGGCAGGCAGGCCCGAAAATTACCGTGGATTGTGCTCGGCCGCTCCAAGGCCGAGCACGTCCGCGTGACCTGCCCACCGGGTGAGTTAACGGTCATGGTGTGGGTGGTACCTGCTGCACCCAGGAATCGCTCACCGAGCTGCTCGGGGTCGAGCGCTCTACGGTGGTGCGCTGGGAAGCAGGCGAGACCGAATTGAGTGCCACGACGGATATCCAGCGTCCGTCGAGGTCTCGCCGAAGTGCTGGCGCACTCGGCGGTACCGTCCCCTGGGAGGGTTAGAGTTCCAATAAAGCTCGCAGGGCTGTATCGATAGCCTGCTGTGATTCTCGGCTTACTGTTGCCACGACTTCACCAAGCCGGCTCTTCACGACGCGCTCGATGGTGGTGACCACAGCCCATCCATGGCTTTCAATGCCGACTGCCAGCAGCGAGCCTGGATCATCTTCAACCACTTGAAGCGCTACGCCAGTCGGAAGGTCTGATCTGTTGACGACATCCATAGCCGCCTACTCAGTGGTCACCTGGACGGTCAGCCCGAGATCAGCGGGGGACCGACGCGGCCGTAGCGATCTGCAGCGACTCGTCGGGCACGTGACCGCGAGCGCACGACTTGGAGACTCGCCAAGGCGATCGTCGAAGCGCGGCAGGGCAGCATGGTCGCGACGGTCGAGTTGGACGTGGCCTTGATGATGGCCGAGGGGAACTCCCTGCAGGTGTCCCCCTCGTCGACGGGATGTCTGCTGGCGGCCCGGTGCGGGTGGGTCAGGCCGCGGTCGGCGGGATGGCTCGACGCTGTGCGCTCGTCGGGCAGGAGAGCGGGAGCGGGCGGCATAACGTCGACTGGCTGCGCACACAGCACGGGCACCACCACTGACCAGGACGGACGACTACTCCCACGTCCTGGGGGGTGGGTGGTCCGGCCGTTCGGGGTGAGGAGCGGCCGGACCGTTAGGTCACAGCGAACTCAGCTGACGCCGAGCTTCTCTGCGGCCATCTTGGTTCCCTCGACCCGGTTCTTGATCTTTTGGAAAGCGATGTCGCGGGCGTAATCAGGCGAGCCATGGTTCGGCTTCTCGTCGATGCTGAATGGCGAGAATCCGCAGTCGTCGGTGGAGCCGATTCTTTCCTTCGGCATGAAGTTGGACGCTCTTACCAGCGCGTCACAGACCTCCTGCGCGCTCTCCGGCCGTGGGCTCTGGGTGACACATACTCCGATGTAGGCCATCTGCGCCACGCCCTCCGCGTCGTCACGGAGGTGTTTCCCGATGGATTCGTAGACCGGGTCCCTGTCGCGCTCGCTTGCCAGCTGGATAAGGAAGTAGCCAGCGTTCATCTGGAACATGCTCGGGAGTAGGTTGTTGTAGGGGACGTCGGCGCTGTGGACCGAGTCCCGGTCCCCGCCCGGGCAGGTGTGGATTCCGATCTTCGTGCGCTCATCCGCCGAGAAACGAGCAAGTACACGGTTGTTCAGCTCGATGAAGTGCGGCAGCAGGCCGGCACCCGTCCACGGGTTACGTGGATCTTCGCGGGTGGCGAGACGACCCTCGGTGAAGTCGATGGAAACCCGGGCGGCGCCGGCCGCGAAAGCTTGGCGGATGTCCTTCTCGCACTCGTTGACAAGGTCTTCCTCGAATTGCTCGCGGGAATAGCCGGGCACCTCGTCTTTCAGTGGATACAGCAAAGCCAGCATGGAGGGCGCGATCACGGCCTGCTTCATGGGCACTTTTGCGTAACCGATGGATTTCTTCAGTGTATCGGCTGCGTAGGTCTTGTACCGCAAAGGCCCGCCGGTGAGCCGGGGAAGTTGCCGCCCATGGCCGTCGGCGAAGATCGCGAAGAACTGGCCACCCGGGCCGAGATTGTCGGCGAGGCCGGTACCGGCCAGGGTGTCGGTGATGGGGTAGGTGGCGAAGCTCGACCAACGCTGCTCGCCGTCGGAGATGATCGGTGATCCGGTGGCCTCAGCACGCTCGATCGAATCGCGAACCGCGGCGTCCTGCTCGGCTTCCAGCTCTTCCTTGCTGGCCTGTCCCTGGTCATACGCCGCATACAGGGCCTGAAGTTTGGAGGGACGGGGAAGAGAGCCAACAGGTTCGGTGGGAATTCCGGTCGCAGTCCTCGGATCGTAGTCGGTCATGACTTCCTCTCTGATTAAATTTCATTGAGTGGACCGGTGATTGATCGCTCGCTACAACTCCTTCCGGCCGCAAGCGATGCCCTGCGCCGCGGGAGTGGCTGCCGGAGACCAGCCAGATGGCAGGCGGGAGGCAGACACAGACAAGTCTGTCTACCCGTGATCTGAATCATAGTCAGTGGGGAATGAGTCGGTCAATGTCACCCGTTTGTAGCATGCCGGCAACAGTGTCTCCGGGCTCGACCGCCGGCGATGTCGTGGAACTGGCCGATCCGCTTGCAGTCCCACGCTGTGTTTGGCTGCCTCCTGGCCAAGCCCAGGAGGCAGCCGGCCACCTTCTCGAGATTTTACCTGCCGCTAACTGAGGGTAGGCGGGGCGGTAACCCTCCGCTCTCTACTGTCAAGCTCATGGCCACTACTGATCTGCACCTCCACCATCACCTGAGTGTGCGTCCGGGAGAGTCGGACCCGGCGGTAATGCTGTCCCGCGTGCTGGTGCTGCTCGCAGCCGTCGCGGCGATGACTGTGCTGACGCTGTCGTGGTGGCTGGCCTGACCACTGCTGCGAGTGGTCCGCGGCAGATGAGCTTACGAGCCGATTCTCTCGACTCGTGAGGGGTTTTATGGTGCCGCTGGCTTGAATTTCGCTGATTACGTATGTGGCCGACTGGGGCTCACCGGGAGCGGAGAATTCCAGTGGCCCGGAGGGGCCGTCGCAATTAATATTCTTGCGATCTTTCACAAGCGCCATGCAGGCGATAGGTGTTCCAGCTCTTGTCTCGCGGTGCGCTTCAGCCCTCCCGGGTGGTCGCCTGCCAATAAAAGTCATAGACCGCTCACCGCCCACAATCGCTCCCAGGCTATCTCACTTGTCAAGACTCGCTCGAGTTCGGGTGGCAGCGCCAACAGAGCCTGGGGATTCTTGGCCAGGTAGAGCTCGCCGCGCATCCCCTCTCCCGACATCGTCGGTGTTTGGTCTGGCATGTTCTGGCGGACCTGGTCGTACACATACCGGTATAATTCATGGACCGACACCTGGCCGTCGCCGTCGAGATCAGCCGCCCCGGTCTCCAAACCTCGGACCGCCGGTGTGGGCGTGTAACGTGATTGCAGTTTCGGCGACCAGATGCCGCCATGCGGGGATGTCTTGGAAGTCACCGTCGGCGGCTTCGGGGAGGAGCCGGTGCAGGAGAAAACCGACCTCTTCAGGATCGTAGCGCCGCGAGCCGGGGACGCGCCGCAAGAGCTCGTCGGCGGTGCTGCTCTTTCCTACCCCGACGTGCCGTTGAGCCAGATCATCTGGTGTGCTCCTGCGCCGGTTGCTGTGGTTAGGGGCTTGGTATCAAGCGTTAGCCGTGCGTCTCGTCCACCAGCCAGGACAGGTACTCGGCGCTGCCGCCGGTGATCGGGATTGCGATGATCTCGGGCACGTCATAGCTGTGGTTGGCCTTGATGTGCTCGGTCAGCGCGGCAACCCGATCAGCGGTGGTCTTGATCTCCACTCGCCACTCCTGCTCGGTCTGCACCTCTCCGTCCCAGCGGTATACGCTAGTGATCGGCCCGACGATCTGCGCGCACGCTCCCAGCTTGGCCTCGATCGCCCCGGCCGCGAGAGCCTGCGCAGCGTCCGCACTGTCCATGGTTGACGCGACGATGACATGCTCAGACGACATACCCAAGATCGTACGAGGCCGCTCGCCATGACGGGCTCCCCCAACCGCCACCACCGGGGGATTTCGATGTGATTCTCAATGACCTTGAGTGCGCACCCCATGGTGTTCGTACCCGTCAATCATGCGTCGGCGCCGGCCACACCCCGTTGCGGGTTTACACTCGCTGGATTCAACGCCGCACGCTACCAACCCAGCGACGTCACCCGAGCCCTGGCACTCGCCGCAACAGCATCCACCGACCCCACCCCCGACGAACCTGGCGTGTTCGGCTTTGCCACCGGCAAGGCCGCTTATTACGCCCACGAAGCCCACCGAGAACTTGGTGGTACCGACCATCTGGACGCCGCCGTGGACTGGGCTCTCAACGCTGTGGATGAGTTTACCGCCGAACCCCGGCCCAACATCGCGTTCATCGCCGCTGCTCACATCGACCTCGCCAGCGCGCACCTGGCCCGCGATGATCTAGACGCGGTCCGCGAGCAGCTCGCCCCGGTGCTGCGTTCCACCCAGGCCGAGTACCGCACCGTGTCGGTGATCAATCGGGCCCGCTCCCTGAATATGCTGCTGACCCAGCGGCCCGACCTTGCCTCCAGCACCCTGACCGCGCTGCGCGATGACCTCACCGAGTTCTGGACCCACCCCGCCCCCACCCCGGCAGGAGTGGAGCCGGGCTCAACCACCTGACTCACCTCGAACGGGAAAAGGGACTTGCGCATGCCCGTACAGGTCGCTGTGTGTGGACTCCGCCACTGCACCGACGAGGACAGGACCCACGCCTATGAAGTAGGACGGCTACTCGCCCGAGCTGGTGCCGTCGTCATCTGCGGCGGCGGCACCGGCGTGATGGCCGCCGCCGCTGCCGGTGCCCGCACCGAGAACGGCCTCGTGATCGGCGTCCGCCCTAACGACACCGCCGAAGGTGCCTGCCCAGACCTCTCAGCGGTGATCGTCACTAATCTGGGTGAGGCTCGCAACGCTGTCATCGTATGGTCCGCCGACGCCGTGATCGCCATCGGCGGCTCCTGGGGCACCCTGTCCGAGATCGCCTTGGCCAAACGGCGCGGCGGGATCCCCGTGATCACCCTCGGCGGCTGGACCGTCCTTGCCCATGACAGCAGCCCCTTACCAGACCCGATCACCCCTGCCACTACCCCACACCACGCAGTCGACCTCGCCCTAACCGCTCAACGAGGATGAGCCTGAGGACCCGCGCCGGGCCAACTCACCGGCGCTGTCAACGAGCAGCCCTACCACCGTGCCCGTTACGACAACCGATGTGCCTGTCGGCTGCTATGCGCACAGCGGGATGTCACGATGTCGGGCTGACTAGCCCGGCGGCCCCACCCTCACACTTCTGAGGGCCTTTACGGTGCCGTCGGCTTGAATCTCGCTGATCACGTACGTGGCCGAATTGGGTTCACCGGGATCGGTGAACTCCAGCGGCCCGGAGGGGCCATCGTAGTCGATGTCCTTGTGGTCTTTCACGAGCGTCATACAGGCGGCGAAACTCGCGCATTTCTCGCCGATTTTCGTCACGCCGTTGATCTCTTTCGCGATGGCGGCGGGCGCGTCCGTGCCGGCGACTGCAGCCGCAAGCGCGGTGATCACCACCGCGTCGTGAGCCTGCGCGGCGTAGTTCAGATCCCGCAATCCAGGATTGGTCTCCGTTAGTCGCTTCAAGAATGTCTCGTCGCCAGCGTCCAGCATGGTCCCCCTCATGCCCATCAAGACATCCGAATTTCGCGGATCAACCTGCCCGGTCAAGGTGTTGGTCATGTTAGATCCGTACACCCGTTTACTTCTCGGGCCAATACCCTCCTTGATCATATCGCCAAGCATCCGAGCGCGCTCCGTAAAGCCAATCAGGACGATCGCGTCGGGGTTCATGGCCTTGACCCGTTGGATATCTTTGCCGTGGTCCAGAGCGTCCGGGTTGTAATGAAAAGATTCAAGTATCCGCCCTCCGGATTCCTGGATCGCTTTTACGGTATCCTCCCGCAAGTAGTTGCCATACGGGTCATCGCGCGACATCACCACCGCGGTCGAGTTGCCGTCATCGACTACGAGCTTGCCGAGCACGGAGCCCTCGAGCGCAGTTGACGGCATGATGCGGAAATAGAGCCCGCGGTCGGGGTGCGTGGTGAACAATGGAGACGCGTTCGTGGGCAAAAACATGATCACTCCCGCGTAGACGACCTTGTCGATCACTTTGAGGGCCACCGCCGACGTCATGGGACCGACGATCGCATCTACTTCACCATCCAGCAGCGCATCCGTCGACGGGCCGGCGGTTTCAGCGATGTCAGCGGAGGGGTCACCCTCGTCGCGCTGATTGGCTTCATCGAGCTTCACGACCATGCCAGGGATGCCGCCAGCATCGTTGATATCCTTCATCGCCAGGTGCACACCAGTACTCAGAGGTGGACTCGTGTAATTCGATACCCCGGTCTTCGTCAGTAACGTTCCGAGCGAGAGCACACCGTCGGCGGGCTTGACGCTCGGCGAACATGGGACGGGCATATCATCACCTACTGCAAGTGGCACAGATATCCCAATACCCAACATTGCCGCAAGCGTTAGACCGACCCCGACCAGCCGACGATCAAATCGGCGTCGAGGATGTGGCACGTCAGGTCGCCGGGAAACTCTGCGCAACGCCTCGCTGGCAGCCGCCTGCATGCCCAGGTCGGTCCGGTCGTCACGCAGGCGGAGCAGGACTTGTCTCGCCTTACGCTTCTGCCCTCCTTCTTGACCACCGGCCAGCAGGCGCCGTAAGCCGTCGACCGCCCACAGTCGCTCCCAGACGATCTCGCTTGTCAAGAGTTGTTCGAGCTCGGCCGGCAGCGGCGATTCTTCTTGAGGATTCTTCGCCAGATAGATCTGACCGCGCATCCCGTCCGCGGACATCGTCGGCGTTTGATCCGGCGTGTCTTGGCGGACCTGGTCATACACGTATTGATACAACTCGCATACCGATACCCGGCCGTCGCCGTCGAGATCGGCAGCCCCGGTTTTCAAACCTCGGACCACGGCATCGGTGAACTTTGACTCGTAGGCATACTGCATCTTGTCCGAAGCGGTGATGACCACGCGGCCACGACCACCGAGCTGCTCGAGGATCTCCTCGGCACCGGCGCTCCTCCGCGTGAGACCTCCGGAGAATGCGCCACTGTAGCAGCAGTCGAGTAGCAACACGATGCGCTGGGACCGGCTGTGATCCATCTGCTCCTTCACCCGTCGCGCCGAGATTCCCGTCGAGTCCAGAAGATCCTTCTTCGTTTTGGCTGTGACGAAGTACAGCCGCCCTCTGGAATCCAGGACCCCGTGGCACGAGAAGTAGAGCAGTAAGAGATCATCGGGCTTGCGGTCGACGAAGAATGCCTCGATCCGTTCGCTGACCTCCCCCGGCGGCTCGTTGAACCGAGTGTCTACCGTGAAATCACTAATCGTCCGGTCACCGAGCACGCGTGTTAACGCATCGACGTCCTCGACCGACGTCGGCAGCTGTGGGAACTTCGGGTCCTCGTAGTCAGAGCAGCCGATCAGCAGCGCGGCTCTCGTAGCGCTCATCCCGACGTCACCGGTCGGTGTGACGGTCGATCCATAACCGGATCAGCGCATGCCGGTCCGCCCGGGTGATCCCATTGACCTCCAGTACATCGCCGTCGATCTCAAGTTTCACACTGCGCCCGCCACCGAGTGAGACCCACGACTTCACCGTCTCGGTGAGCGCCGCGAGCAGTCCCGAGGACAGGGCGAGCATGACGGTCATCGCGCCCGCTACGAAAATCTCACCGCTGCGTGTACCGGACGGCGCCCGACCTGCAGTCACCAGGTCGACGGACTCGATGTCCAGCTCGAGCAGCCATTCACGCAGTCCCACAGCCAGCTCGGCCAACTCTTCAGTGTCGGCTTCCGGTCCCGCCTCAATACGCAGACCGAGCCGAGCAACCGATCAGTCATGACCTTGTCCTGTTATCCGACCATGAAGGACGTACTGCTCAACTGCAAAGAGTGACACATAACTAGCCTATCAGGGTACCTTATGATTCACTCATAAGTGACGTCTCGTCGGAGTGCGAACACTCTACGTGAGATAGACGCAGCTCGCGGCCGGTTGGGCCGATAAGAACGCGTCACTGTTGCTGCACAGGCGTTCACGTCCCGCGCGTTCGACATCGCCACCAAGGATCTCGCCGACAACGCCCAGCCCGGCCGGCAGTTCTACGGGATCCACGCGTCCAACCAGGGGTGGATCGTGATCTTCGCTGGCGGGATCCCGCTGCGGCTCGACGGCCGCGTGGTCGGGGCCGTGGGGGTCAGCGGAGGTGCGCCCGGCACGGTCTGGCCGGAATTCCTCGGGGATGTAGGCACGGCAGATCTTCGGCGTTAGCTGGTTAAAAGCCGATCTTCTCGTTCCTGAGAGGTTTCATGGTGCCGTTGGCTTGAATTTCGCTGATTGCGTATGTGGTCGAGGGCGGCTCACCGGGATCGGTGAACTCCAGCGGCCCGGAGGCGCCGTCGTAGTCGATGTCCTTGCGGCGGCAAGCTTGGAAATTTCTCGCTGGCTTTCGTCACGCCGTTGATCTCCTTCGTGACATCGACAGCTGCGGGAACTTCAGATCTTCGTAGTCAGAGCCGCCGACCAGCAGCGCGGCTCTCGTCTCGCTCATGGAACAGCTTATCCGACTGGCGCGCCCCAGCCGCCGCCACCGGGAGTCTCGATGCGGATCCGGTCACCGCGGCGTAGCGGCCAGGTGCCCTTGCTGGGCAGTTCCACCTCGGTCCCGTCGGCGCGGCGCAGGACGTTGCGGCCCACGGCCCCGGGGTGCCCGCCGCCGAGCCCCCACGGCGGGTTCTCCCGACGTTCGGATTGCACGGTCAGCGTGCAGTCGGTCAGCACCTCGACTTCCCGGATCAGGCCGTCGCCGCCGGGATGCGCCCCGGCGCCACCGGAGGACGGCCGCAGCTCGTAACGCCACACTCGCAGCGGGTAGTCCAGCTCCATCGCCTCGGCGGGAGTGTTCTGGGTGTTGGTCATCCCGGTGTGCACCCCGGACATGCCAGGGCGGTCGGGGGTGCCGCCCTCGCCGCCGCCCAACGTCTCGTAGTAGCTGAACGCCCGGCAGCCACTATTGTCACTGTCACTACCGGAGCCGATGAGCAGGTTGTTCATCGTGCCCTGACTGGCCGCCGGCACCCGGTCGGGAATGGCTTGGGCGAAGCAGCCGAGCAGGACGTCGACGATCCGCTGGCTGGTCTCGACGTTGCCCGCGGCAGTCGGTGCGGGGAACCTCGCGTGCACCACGGAGCCTTCCGGGGCGCACACGTGCAGCGACCGGTAGCAGCCGGCATTGGGTGGCGCGTCCGGGTCGGTCAGCATCCGGAACACGAACATCGCCGAGGAGAGGGTCACCGCGAGCACCGCGTTGCAGTTCACCGGGATCTGGGGGTCGGTGCCGGCGAAATCGATTGACACCTCGTCGCCGGCGACGGTCACCGCGGCCCGGATCGTGACTCCGGCACCAATCTCGAGGACGTCGGAGTTGCGGTAGCAGCCATCCGGGATCTCCGCCACGGCCGCCCGGACCCGTCGGTCGGAGTAGTCACAGACCGCTGCCATCGCCTCGTGCAGCCGTGCTGCGCCCATCCGGGTGGCAAGCTCTCCCAGCCGCCGAGCACCGACGTGGTTGGCCGCGAACTGCGCCCGCAGATCACCCCGGCGCTCAGCAGGAGTCCGCGAGTTCGCGGCGATCAGCCGCACCACGTCGTCGCGTTCCCCGTCGCCGTCGGCGATCAGGATGGGCGGGATCCGGATGCCCTCCATCGCGATGTCGGTGGCGGTGGCCGGCATGGACCCCGGTGCCGCCCCGCCGACGTCGGCGTGATGCGCGCGGTTGGCCACATAGCCGAGTAACCCGTCCGCAGAGCCCACGGCGGCGACGATCGTCAAATCCGGCAGGTGGGTTCCCCCCAGATACGGGTCGTTGACGCAGACCTGCTGGCCGGGCCGCAGCGCACCGAAGGTATCGAGCACCGCGCGGACGCTGGCCGGCATGGAACCCAGGTGCACCGGTATGTGCTCGGCCTGGGCGACCATCTCCCCGTCCGGGTCGAACACCGCGGCCGAGCAGTCGGCACGTTCCTTGATGTTGGGGGAGTACGCCGCGCGCCGCAAGGCGACACCCATCTCGTCGGCGACCCCGGCCAGCGCGTGCCGGAACACCTCCAGCTCGACTGCGGACAACTCAGCCATGCAGGTGCACGACCAGGTTGCCGGCATCGTCGACCACGGCGGTCTCGTCGGCAGCGAGTAACGTGGTGGTGTCGGATTGCTCGATCAGGGCTGGTCCGCTGACGTCGTCCCCGGCAGCCAGCCCGGCTCGGGGGACCACCCGTGCCGTGACGGTAGCGTCGGCGATGCCGATCTCGCGGGACCGCTCCGCAGTAGCCTCCCCTTGGTCCCAGTCACGGGGTGGGTGGGACAGGATCGGGTTCCCCCGGGCCACCACCCGCAGCGTGACGACCAGCACCCGCTCGTCGGGCATCGCGTACCCGTACGCCTCCCGGTGCGCGGTATGCAGCACCGCGGCGAGATCCGCGCCCGCCTTGACGCCGATCCGCAGCTCGTGGGATTGGCCGGCGTAGCGGGCATCGGCGACCCGGGACACCGTGATCTCATCCACCCCTTGGCGGCGCAGCTCCTGGTGGGCTTGGTCCTCCAGTTCCGCCCATGCCTCCGTGAGATCGTCGTCAGCCGGTGCCATCACCGTCCGTGACGCCTCATAGCGGGCCGGCGCGAGCAGCAGGCCCAGCGCGCTGAGCACTCCGGGGACCGGCGGCACCACCACGGCGCGGCAGCCCAGCTCGCGGGCCAGCGCGGTGGCGTGCAGGGGACCGGCGCCACCGTAGGCGACCAGCGCCAACCCGGCCGGGTCGACGCCGCGCTCGGTGCTGACCTTGCGCAGCGCCCGAGCCATCGTGGCCCGCACCACCGTGAGGATCCCGGACGCCCCACCGGCGGACTCCGGCAGTGTGCCGACAGCACGAGCGGCAGCGTTGACGTCGAGCCGCAAACCCCCGCCCAGCTCCCGACCGGGATCGAGGTGGCCGAGCAGGCAGTGCGCGTCGGTCACCGTCGGCTCGGTGCCACCGCGCCCGTAACAGGCCGGACCGGGATCGGCGCCGGCCGACCGCGGGCCGACCCGCAACGCACCCCCGGCGTCAACCCAGGCGATCGACCCGCCACCGGCACCTACCGTGTGGATCCCGACCGCCGGGGTGCGAAACGGCAGCCCGGCGATCTGCGCGGACGTCGACACCTCTGGTTGGCCGGCTCTGATCAGGCACACGTCGGTGGACGTGCCGCCCATGTCGAAGGCGATCGCGTCCGTGAAGCCCGCGCCGGCCGCGACCGCACCCGCGGCGACCACCCCCGCCGCGGGTCCGGACAGCAGGGTGTGCACCGGGGCGGACGCCGCGAAGCCGATGCCGGCGGTGCCCCCGCCCGAGGTCATCACGGTGATCGTCGGGCCGTTCACCCGCGCGGTGAGCTGGGACAGGTAGCGGCGCATGACGGGCTCGATCGCGGCGTTGAGCACGCACGTCGACGCCCGCTCGAACTCGCGGAACTCCGGGAGCAGCGCGCTGGATCGGGTGATCGGCACGTCCAGCCGTTTC
This sequence comes from Pseudonocardiaceae bacterium, assembly GCA_035275565.1. Taxonomy (GTDB): domain Bacteria; phylum Actinomycetota; class Actinomycetes; order Mycobacteriales; family Pseudonocardiaceae. Next base: position 15,493 of record DATEMN010000508.1, read on the forward strand.
AGCGCCTCGCAGAGCCGCCGCTCGTGGTCGTCGTTGGCGTAGCAGAACAGCAGGCTCACCGCGACGGATTCCGGCTCCAGGCGCTCGACCTCGCACACCACCCGCTTGATCTCCTCGTCGGTCAACGCGATAACCGCCTTGCCGTCCGGGCCGGTCCGTTCGACGACCGTCACGACCCGGTCATGCGGCACCAGCGGCTCAGGTCGGGTGGCCGTCAGGTCGTAGAGTGCGGGCCGGTCCTGCCGGGCGATCTGCAGCACGTCGGCGAACCCGTCCGTGGTCACCAGCACCGTTCGGGCGATCTTGCGCTCCAGCACCGCGTTGGTGGCCGTCGTGGTGCCGTGCGGCAGCAGCCGCAGCTCCGTGCCTGGTCGACTCTGCTCGAGACCTCGCGCAACACCGACGGCTTGGTTGTCCGGGGTGGTCGGCACCTTCACCGCCCTGGGCCGGTGACCCGCGGCATGGACGACGACATCGGTGAAGGTGCCCCCGACATCGACCCCGGCACACGCCCCGGTGTGCTCGGCCATCACGGCTCTCCTTTCCCCAGGGTGGCGCCTGGACTGATGCCATCATGGCCGGACTCCTCGCCGGGTTGCACACCGCGACGCGCCCTGCACGCTCAGTGACAATCGCTGCTACCGAGGGTTACCCTCGCTATGATGAAGATTCGCTTCAAGACCAGGGTGTCGATCTGGTCCATCGTGCTGCTCGGGTCGGCGGCACTCACCGCTGGTCTCGCCTCCGCCGGCTCGGACAACGGGCAGACCGGCTGTACCCGCACCATCACCCGGGGTGATGACGTGCATGCGGCGCTGGGTGCCGCGTCGCCGGGCGACACTTTGTGCTTCACCGGTGCCGACCTCGCTGCCGCGGATCTGACCTTGACCAGATCCGGTACCGCCGACGCGCCGATCCGCCTGGTCTCGGATGGGCGGACCACCGTCCACCAAGTCCACATCATCGCCGACCACGTGTTGGTCCAGGGTTTCACGATCGTCGGCGGTGGCGAACTACTCCTGGCGGGAACCGGGATCGTCGCGCAGAAGAACACGGTTCGCGACACCCAGCGGGGCGGGATCGTCTGCGCTTCATGTATCGATTCCACCATCGAGTCCAATACCGTGCAGCATGCCGCCGCCGTCGGCATCTCCATCAGCGGGCAGCGGATCACCGTGCGCGCCAACCTCGTCAGTACGACAAGGGTCGGCGACGAGGGCGACGCCGATGGTGTGCGTTTTTTCGGTACCGGTCACCGGATCACCAGCAACACGGTCCGGGATATCTCCGCGAGCGGCTATCCGACCCCCCCGCATCCCGACTGTTTCCAGACTTTCGACGCCGCCCGCCCCCCCACCTTCGATGTCGTGATCTTGGGCAACGCCTGTCAGAATGTCGACGAGCACTGCCTGAGCGCCACCGGCGACGAGGGTGGCAACGGTGACGCTCCCGCCGGCTCCCGGTCGATCACCTTCCTCGGCAACACCTGTGCCACCAACGGTGAGCAGGCGGTGTACCTGCGCCGCTGGCCAAACGTCGACATGCGTAAGAACAAGCTCTTCGGCCCGAGCCTGAGGCGGGGGATATCGATTACCAACGGCTCGACCGGCGCCACCGTGGGAGCCAACGTCACATCCGGCGATGTTCCCACAGTAGAGATCGACGACTCGTCCCGACCGGGCTTCCGCGATCAAGATAAGAATTCCTTCTAACCGTGAAGGACTTCAGCCCGTACCATAGGAACGGTGTCCAGCATCCCGTTAGGGCGCCGGCTAGACCTCGTGCACCGTATCGGAGCCGCGGTGTTCGGTGTCGGTTTGTGCATTTTCGGGGTTCTTGGTGTTATTAACCGGTTGGAGTTCCTTGCCGTGCACGGCAAGGTTCTGCTCGGTCTGGCCTCGAACGGCCTTTTGTCAACGATCTCGCTCATCGTCGGCGGGGTACTCATCGGCGCTGCGTGGCGTGGCGGCCGGAGCTCCTCCACCATCACGGTGGTCATAGGTCTGCTCTTCCTGCTCTCCGGCCTGTTCAACCTCGCTGTGCTGGACACCGAGTTCAACCTGCTGGCGTTCCGGCTCTCGAATGTGATCTTCAGTATCGTCGCCGGGATGCTACTGCTCTTCCTCGGCTCCTACGGTCGCTTCAGTGGCGGTTTGTCGACGGACAACCCCTACTACCAGCACCGTCATCGGGTGGTCCCGAGCGCCGGTGCCAGGGAAACCGTCGATCAAGACAGTGCCGACGCTGAGCTGGCGGCTGCCGAGCTGGCGGTCGCCGAGGGGCACCCGACGCCGGAGCAGGAGAAGCTGGTGCGCGAGGACGCGCAGCGCCGGGCCTACGAGGCGCACCTCCACGCGTGGGAGGCATACGAAAGCGGCCGAGCACGCGAGGAGCCCATCCCGTTGCACTGGCGGGGAGACTCTTACAAGCCCTGGTCCCGAGGAACCGGACGGACTGAGAGAGCTCGGCAGACTGACGCCTGACGGGTCAGCGGCAACCCACCGCTGGTCGTCGGTTAACGCGACGTCTGGATTGCCGGGCAAGTCGGTGCCCGACCGCTCGTCGCGCCAACGGCAACGCCGGGCGCAAGCGACACGCATGTGTGGTTAACGAGTTTGCCGCGGCTGTGGCCTTACCGTTACTTTCCGCCGGTCGCAGATCACGATCCGGCCGCAAGCCGGTGCCGTTCGTCGAGCACCGGACCGCGTACCAGATCCCCGGCCGCGAAAGGGAACTACAGTTGGCGAGTCACCGCTCCCCCCGCGGTCGTCGGCCGCATCCCGAAGTCGCCTCTAGCCCTGCTCTTGAACCTGGACTCCGCGGCGCGCACCGCATGCCCCGGCCAGGTCCGGTGCTGCGTGGTCGGGCGGTGACGGCGGCTGTTGCCGCTGGCGCGATGGCCGTGGCCGGTCATTCGATGCAGGCCAGCCCAGCAGAAGTGACTGAGAACACCACCGTGGTCGCGCCAGCCGCGATGACCGGCCCATCCCTGGAGCCCGAGATTCTCGAGATTCTGCAGCTCTCCTCGGGTGATGATCAGGCCGTCGCAGTGGGCGCGTTGCGCCGCGCCGTCGAGAAGGCGGACCGGGCGGCGGCCTACCAGGAGGTGTTACGAAACCGCCTGGGCACTCCTTACCAGGCTGGCAACAGTCACAGCCTGGATGGCTGGGTCAGCAAAGCGCTCGGGCTGATGGGCCTGCCGCAGGCCCTCGCGAGCGACGTCAAGACGATCATCATGCACGAGTCCGGTGGCAATCCCAACGCGATCAACAACTGGGATGTCAACGCCGTGCGGGGTACCCCCTCGCAAGGCCTCATGCAGACCATTCCCAGTACCTTCAAAGCCTGCGTGCTGCCCAGCCTGGCGAGCCACCCGATCACCGACCCAGTGGCCAATATCACCGCCGGGATCCGCAGCATGATCGCCCACCACGGCATCGCCGCCGTGATGAACGGCGGGCGACGCGACCCCAACGGCAACTATCTGGGCTACGGCGGAGCCGGCTGCCCGTCCGTTGACCTCAAACAGTACGCCTCCCAGCTACGCAACCTATGGAAAGACGAGCCGCTGCCCGACCTGTAGTGGCACCAGTCTGCTTGGGTTGTGCCACCAACGACATACCCACGTACTCGATCGCTACACCTGCGGTGGCCAGGCCCCGGCCCCTTTCGCCGGGGCAGGCAATCTGCTTGCGGGCTGGCCGACTGGGTCATGGGTCCGTTCTTGGTCTCGTCAGGTGCCGGATCAAGGCTCCGGCCTGGTCCTCCACAGCGGCTCGCGCCGCGTGTCACTCGCTGTATCGGCGGCTTACCGGGATCTGTTACTGGCTGATACCGAACCGTGACCCGCGGTCGAACACCCTCGACAAGTAGTCACAGCTTCGGTGTCGACCAGCACGGGAAGCCTGCCGAGGCCATTCGCGTTGCTGGTTGGTAGCTCTTCAAGGCCACCTCCCCCGGGGGAGGTGGCCTTGAAGAGCTACCAA
>DATEMN010000509.1:0-4300 GCA_035275565.1 Pseudonocardiaceae bacterium
TGGTACTCCGAGGAGGCGGTGCGTGTCCACGGCCGCTGGATGCAGGCGCCCGCGGGCGGCAGCCGACTGCTCACGATCAAGAAGCCGGTCGGCCCGTGCCTGTTCATCACGCCCTGGAACTTCCCGCTCGCGATGGGCACCCGCAAGATCGGCCCCGCGATGGCGGCCGGCTGCACCATGATCATCAAGCCCGCCCAGGAGACGCCGCTGACGATGCTGCTGCTGGCCAAGCTGATGGACGAGGCCGGCCTGCCCAAGGGTGTGCTGTCGATCCTGCCGACGTCCAAGCCCGGCGACCTGACCACGGCCCTGATCGACGACGGCCGGCTGCGCAAGCTGACGTTCACCGGATCGACCGGCGTGGGCAAGGCGCTGGCCAAGCAGAGCAGCGACAAGCTGTTGCGGCTGTCACTGGAGCTGGGCGGCAACGCACCGTTCATCGTGTTCGACGACGCCGACGTGGACGCCGCAGTCGACGGGGCGATCCTGGCCAAGATGCGCAACGGCGGCGAGGCGTGCACGGCGTCCAACCGCTTCCACGTGGCCAACGCGGTGCGGGCGGAGTTCACCGAGAAGCTCGTCAAGAGGATGAGCGAGTTCACGGTCGGCAACGGGCTCGACTCGTCGTCGACGCTGGGCCCGCTGGTCAACGCCAAGCAGGTCGCCACGGTCGAGGATTTGGTGTCGGACGCGGTGTCCAAGGGCGCGACCGTCGCCGTCGGCGGCGTCGCACCCGAGGGGCCGGGCCACTTCTACCCGGCGACGGTGCTCGCCGACGTGCCCGCGTCGGCCCGCATCTTCAAGGAGGAGGTCTTCGGACCTGTGGCCCCGATCATCGGCTTCGACACCGAGGAGGAGGGCATCGCCGCGGCCAACGACACCGAGTACGGGCTCGCCGCCTACATCTACACCCAGCGCCTCGACCGTGCGCTGCGTGTCGCGGAGGCGATCGAGGCGGGCATGGTCGGTGTCAACCGCGGTGTGATCTCCGATCCGGCGGCCCCGTTCGGTGGTGTCAAGGAGTCCGGTTTCGGTCGCGAGGGTGGCTCCGAGGGCATCGAGGAGTACCTCGACACCAAGTACATCGCGCTGACGAACTAGGAGACTGCTGAATTAGTCCGGCGCGATTAGTCCGGCGCGGTGACCGGATTTGTGGCGGTGTTCTCGAGATCATGGAGTGATGCAGGGGCGCTCTGATGATCAGCGTGAGTTGTTGGATGCCGAGTCGGTGGCTGGGCATCTGTTGAAGCCCGACAGCATGTTTGCGTTCCTGGCCGCCCACCGCCATGAGCTGTTTCCCGAGGCGATGTTCGCCGATCTGTTCCCGTCGCGGCGGGGCCGTCCGAGCGTGCCGGCTGAGGTGATGGCCTCGGTGATCACCTTGCAGGCCCTGCTCGGGCTGTCCGATAACGAGACCGTCGACGCGGTGACCTTCGATCTGCGCTGGAAAGCCGCCTGTGGGCTGCCAGTCACCTCGAGCGCGTTTCACTCGACAACGTTGACCTATTGGCGACGGCGACTGGCCGGCTCGGATCGGCCCAACCGGATCTTCGAGGCGGTCAAAGCCGTCGTCGCGCAGACCGGGGTACTGGCCAAGAAGACCCGCCGAGCGCTGGATTCCACCGTGCTCGATGACGCGGTCGCCACCCAGGACACGGTCACCCAGTTGATCGCTGCGATCCGCCGGGTACGCCGCGAGGTCCCCGGCGCTGCAGCGGTTGTGGCGACCCATTGCACCGCCCACGACTACGACGATCCGGGTAAACCCGCGATCGCCTGGAACGACAAGACCGCCCGCGAGCAACTGGTCGATGCCCTCGTCGGTGACGCGCACCGCCTGCTCGGGTATCTGCCCGCCCAGAACCTGGGTCCGCGTGCGGCCGAAGCGGTGGCGTTGTTAGCGCTGATCGCCGGCCAGGACGTCGAACCGATCGAGGGCTCTGATGGCACCGACGGGCAGTGGCGAATCGCCCAGAAAGTCGCCCCTGACCGAGTCATCTCCACCGTCGATCCCGACGCCCGCCACGCCCACAAGACGGTGACGCGCCGCCAGGACGGGTTCAAAGCCCATATCGCGGTCGAACCTGACACCGGGATCATCACCGACTGTGCCCTGACCAAAGCCAACGGTCCTGACAACCACGAAGCCGTCGTCGGACTGGCCCTACTCGACGGTGAAGACACCCCGGTGCGGGTGCTCGGCGATTCGGCCTACGGCACCGGTGAGATGCGCGCAAAGCTCGCTGAGGCCGAGCATGTCGCGGTGATCAAACCGATCCCGCTGCGCACCCCGGTGCCTGGGGGATTCAGCACCGACGACTTCGCCGTCGATTTCGAAGCCCGCACCGTGACATGTCCGGCCACCCACACGTTGTCGATACCACCCAAAGGTGGCGTGTGTTTCGGAAAGCGCTGCAGCACATGCCTTTTAGCATCACAGTGCACTACCGCCAAGAGTGGCCGCAAACTCACCTTGACCGAATATGAGCCCCTGCAACGGGCTGCCCGCGCCCAGGCCCGCGATCTCGGTTGGCAAGTCGAGTACCGCCAACACCGCCCCATGGTCGAACGCTCGATCGCGTGGCTAACCCGCGGCAACCGCAAAGTCCGCTACCGCGGGACCGCGAAAAATGATCACTGGCTTCATCACCGGGCCGCCGCGCTGAACCTGCGACGGCTGATCACCCTGGGATTGACCCGCACCGACGCTCGCTGGGCGATCGCCTAAACCCTGAAACCAGGGTCTTGCCCCACCGGGCGCTAAACGCCACGCTCACTACGGCGAGGTGACCTCGAAACAGTCGACCCCAGAGTCTGACTTCAACCCACGCGCCACAGAGCGCTCTGAGCCGACCCGCCCCACAAACCCCTTAATTCAGCAGTCTCCTAGGCGGCTGGCGGGGCGCAGGTGAAACTGCGGTCGCAGCGGAGGAACTGACGTTATGGTTGTTTCGCAGCTAACTCCGAGGGGGATCGTGAGCACCGCTGATCGCGACAGTTCAGCTGGGATTCCGCGTGTTTCGGTGTGTGTACCGACGTACAACAGTGCGACGACGGTGGCCCGCTGCCTCGGCAGCGCGTTGGCGCAGGACGGCGTCGACTTCGAGATTCTCGTCGTCGACGATTCGTCTGCGGACGGCTGCGCCGACATCGTCAACGGATTGCTACGGCCAAGAGATCGGCTGGTGATCAATGACTCTCGTCTTGGGTTGGCCGGAAACCACAACAGGTGTCTGGCGCTCGCGCGCGGCACCTACATCCAGTTCGTCCACGCCGACGACTGGTTGCTTCCGGGCGCCCTGAAGTCACTGGTTGCGGAATTGGACGGCGCGAGGGCCGGGATGGCGTTTGCGCCCCGCAAGGTCGTGACGGAGGACGTCGACTTCGTGCGGCGGTACGGGACCCTTCACGCCAATCTGAAGGGTCTCACCACGCGGAACGACGGACGTGCTCTGGTGCTGCAGATGGTGGCGCGCGGCCTGCACCACAATTGGATCGGAGAGCCGACGTGTGTGATGTTCCGCCGACAGATCGCGCTCGATGCCGGCGGTTTCCGGGATGACATCTATCAGCTCCTGGATCTCGACCTCTGGCTGCGGCTGATGGTGAGAACCACCGTCTGCTTCGTGCCGGGCGAGCTGTCCGTCCGCAGTCACACTGCAGCAAGCGAATCCGTGCGCAACAAGGCGACCGGACGAGACTGGTTGGACCAGTTGCGACTGCTCACGTCAATGGTCGTTGACCGGGAGGCCTCACCGCTCATCCGAGCTGTCAGCCTCCTCTGGTGGCTCCCGATCTGGCTGAGGGTGACCGTGGAGGGCGCAGTGTTGGGGCCGCAGCGGGTCGCGCGACTCAAGACGGCCCTGGCCGCGCCGTTCACGGAGTTCGGGCGCGCCAGAGGCATGTTGGGTCCGGCGGATGCGAGAGGCTGAGGCGTTGACCTCGGCACGCGATCAACAGCGTGTTGAAGGAATTGTCACCTCGGCGAGGCTGATCCGCATACTGTCGTAGTCTCAACTCTGTTTGGTGGGGAGGCAACGGTGGTGCTTCGCTTGAATGGTGGCCAGTGGCTACGCCGGGTCGTCTTTGCTGGCCCCTCGCAATGCAATCTGTGCATGAGTTGGGTGCGATTGGCGAGTATCACCAACGGCATCGGTCGGACGCTTGCCGGTCACGGGTTCGCGTACGCGTTGGACGACTTCGAAACTCTGAACCATCGTCGGTATGCGTGCCCGGTGTGTGGTTCTTTCGACCGTGACCGGCTCTACAAGCTGTTCATCGACCGCTTCGTCCAACCCGA
>DATEMN010000510.1:0-2430 GCA_035275565.1 Pseudonocardiaceae bacterium
TGAGCAGACCGGCCTTCTCCAGCACGGCGACGTGCTTTTGCACCGCGGCGAAGCTCATGTCGTACTTCGCCGCGAGCGCGGAGACGGAGTACTGCCCGGCCAGCACGCGACGCATGATGTCGCGCCGGGTCCGGTCGGCGAGCGCGTGGAACAGGGCATCCGCCCGGTCCTCGTTCTCCTCGGCCACAACAAACATACAACCAATCGGTTGTATGTTTGTTGTGGCCGACTCCGCAGGAACCGCTGGAGAGCTACCCACGTGAGGGCGGCAGGATCGGCCCCACACCCCGCGGTCTCGGGCGGGGGACTGATCGACCCCAGCACGACGTCACGTGAAGATCAGCGTCACCCGCGACGGCTGGGAGGACTACATCACCTGGAGCAACGAACCGACGATCCTCAAGCGGATCCATAAAGCGGGCCACCTGCTTGAGATTCACCGACAGCTCCTGCCGCGCGTGAGTTCAGCGTAAACCCGCGGGGAACCACACGTGTGACGGGAGTCGTAAATCTGCTGTGTGTCCAGTAGATAGGTGGTTGATCATGCAAGTAGTTGACAGCGCTGTCGTAAGGTGTCGGACGCCGTGGTGCCAGCGTAGTTCTTGCGGGATTTCGCGTTGGTGTAGCGGCCGGGCGCGTCGCCGAACTCTGCGAACACCCGGGCGCCAAGGATCACGCCGCGAACGTCGCGCGGACAGATGACGCGTAGGCGCTGGCCACGATCTCGGCCTAGCCCCGGTGCTCGGTGCGCAACGCGTCGCGGATCGCGGGGGCCTTGCCCGGGATATCCTTGCGGCGAGCCCGTGTGAGAGCCGCGCTGACCTGCACGAGGGTAAGCCGGGCCGCGTACTGTCAGGGCGCCGCTGGGCAGCGTCTCGTCGCCACCGCGAGCACGACGGGGACCTGTGGCCTCAGTCATGGCAGCACGATACGACATTCGCACCACGCAGGGTGCCACGTCGCGTGCTAACTGATCAACGAAGCTACAGTTTCCGCTGGCCAGACGCGGTGGAGACGAAGGGACTTGAACCCTCAACCCCCGCCTTGCAAAGGCGGTGCTCTGCCAGTTGAGCTACGTCCCCGGCTCCCGGACGCGGCGGGCGCGCCCGGTGACGACTCAGGTGGTCGGGGTGGTGGCCTCACGCCAGAGGTCGGCCTCCGCCTTCGCGGAGCGCTGACGCTTCACGACGAGCAAAGCGACCAGAGCGACGAGCACCAGCGGAATAAGCTTCTTCACGATGGATCTCCTCCTGCCACAGTGTGCTTCTTAAGTCAGGTACCACTTCAGTGGGCCTAGCTGGACTTGAACCAGCGACCTCATCCTTATCAGGGATGCGCTCTAACCGACTGAGCTATAGGCCCCCTGGCGCCCCGGCGAGGTTACCGCACTCCCCGCGGGTGCCCAAACCGCGGGACCACCTCAGTCCGGTTCCGACAGGGTGACCTCGACGCCGCCGACGAGGTCCGTCGCAATGTTGTAGATGAGTGACCCGATGGTGGCCAGCGCCGTCATCAGCACGATGTTCACCAACCCGATCACCAACGCCACCCCGAACACCCGACCACCGCTGATCAGCGCCGCGCCACCCTGGGGGTTGTTCACCGAGGTGAGGTCGGAGTAGGTGCCGTTGAGCTGATCCCACACGCCCATACCGGCGAGCACGCCGTACAGCACCCCGACGGCCACCATCCAGGCGAGAAACCCGGCGACCGACAGCACCAGCGAGAGCTTGAGGACCGACCACGGCTCGAGCCGCTGCAGCTGCAGGCTGGTGCGCCGGGGGACCCGGCCCGGCGGGCGCACCTGAGCCGGCGAGGCGGGCGCGACCCGTTCGGGTGGCGTATACCCCCCGATCCGCACTGTGGATGCCGCTGGCTCCCGGACGGTTCCGCGAACATGTTCGGGGAGGTCCCCTACCTGCATCCGCACTGTCTTGTGCTCCTCGTCGGCCGGTGCGGTGCGCTGCTGAGGAGGTGCGGTTCCGGTGGGAGCACCGTTACTCGGCACGGCCAGCTCCTCAGCGGCGGGTTTTACCGGCCGTACCGGTACTGCGGGGGAATCGGTGTTTTCCGGCCTCGTCACGACTCACCCTTCGTCGGTGCACCGCTGGCGTCCGGATCATCGGCCTCTTCGGCGTTGCGTGCGACGGCCACCAGGCTGGCCCCTTCGCCGAGGTTCATCAGGCGTACCCCTTTGGTCTGCCGGCCGGCTTTGCGAACTTCCTTGGCGGTGGTCCGGATGACCCCGCCGGTGGAGGTAATGGCGTACAGCTCGTCGTCGATGTCCACGATCAGAGCTCCGACCAGCTTGCCACGCCGGCGGTCGTACTGAAGGGTAAGCACGCCCTTGCCGCCGCGCCCCTGCACCGGGTAGTCATCGATCGGGGTCCGCTTGGCGTACCCGCCCGCGGTCGCGACCAGCAGGAATCT
>DATEMN010000511.1:0-6007 GCA_035275565.1 Pseudonocardiaceae bacterium
GGTGATAAGCAGCAGGAGCCTGGAACAACGAGAGGCTGCTCGAGGGACCTGGTCGACCTGGACATCTGGCGGATCGATCGCTTTGGTGACCGGTTCACCAACCAGGCGGAGATACTCGAGGGCGTGAAGGCGGCGTTCGACCAGTGCTCGCGACCGGAACCTACGCCTCCGCCGGGTAGCCCGCAGCACGGCGGCGGCTGCGCTAGGCTACGGCGTCACTGGAATAGCATGTCGGCCAGATCCATGACCGGCCTCCTTCGCAGTCCTGGTGATCCGCTGCAGTGTCCGGCCCTCCTCCATCGACAGCGGTGGACGAACACCCTTGGTCGACGACCCGCCACTACCCACACTCGACACGCGGCAGCAGCTTGGCCCTGTCAGCACGGAAGATCGATTACCCTGTCGATGATGAGACGAGCCACTAGCGGCCTTTGGCGCTAGCACTCGCCGTAGGCAATGTGATGGGACCTCGATTCCTTCTCGACACCGACGAGTCTCCATTGCAGGTTGGGCGGCGGCGCTTGGCCGGGAACCGAGATTAGCTCGTATCGTCGAGGAGAGGAGGCCATGACCAGCAGTAACGCCACGTTCGTTTGGGACGACGGTGCTCTGCGTAGAGTGCTTGACGGGGTCTACACGGCCTTGGCGGACAACGACGCGGACGCTTTTGTCGCGTTCTACGCCGATGAGGCGATCGCGACGTTTTCGGGCTGTCGCCTGCCGAACAGGGAGGCGATCCGCACCTGCATGGCGATCGGCTTCGCCGGTCCGCTCATGGGCTTCCGCGGCATCATCGAGATCGACAGTATTCGCTTCATCAGCGCCGATGCCGTCATTGCGTTCAGCGGGAGTGCCTTGCTCTTCCCCGGCGAGATCGAGGCCCTGCTGACCGGTGGGTGTGGGAGACTTGGACGTTGTCTAGCCAGGAACGGGACGTGGCCTATCGTAGCTGCTCTGTGCACACGGACTGATCCACCGCCAGGAGAGGAAAAAGTAAGTCACTATGTCTATGAAATTCGGTGTCTTCGTCTATAAAATTCGGTGTCTTCCTCCCTCAGGGAGTCATGTTTGAGGCACCGTCAACTTGGGCGGCGGCGGTGGCTGGGATGATCGGCGGATTGGTTGGGTAGAGCGTTGAGGGGGCTGGGCTGGTGGGCACTGGTGGACCGTCATACAGGGGGTTCCGGTTTCCGGTGGAGATCATCAGTCACTGTGTCTGGCTGTACTACCGGTTCCCGCTGAGCTTCCGCGACGTCGAGGAGATGATGTTGCAGCGCGGGGTCGTGGTCTCCCACGAAACGGTGCGGCAGTGGAGCCGAAAGTTCGGGCAAACCTACGCCAACGGGCTGCGTCGCTGCCGGGCCCGCCCCGGGGACACGTGGCATCTTGACGAGGTATTCCTCACGATTAACGGTCAGCGGCAGTACCTGTGGCGCGCTGTTGACCAGGATGGGAACGTGCTGGACATCCTGGTCACCTCCCGGCGGGACGCCAAGGCCGCGACCAGGTTCTTCCGCAAGCTGCTCACGGGGCTGGAGTATGCGCCTCGGGTGCTGGTCACCGACAAGCTAGCCAGCTACAGCGTGGCCCACCAACAGCTGATGCCCGGGGTGGAGCACCGCCGATCGAAGTATCTGAACAACCGCGCGGAGAACCCATACCAACCGACCCGGGCGCGCGAACGCGCGATGAAACGCTTCACCTCACCCGGTCGCGCACAGCGGTTCCTGTCGGCGTTCAGTGGGATATCCCCACACTTCCAGACCCGTCGTCACCTGCTCCACGCCCAGGAATACCGGCGCGAGATGACCAACCGCTTCAGTACCTGGAACGAAGTCACCAGACTGACCATCGCAGCCTGAACCACCCGAAGGCCCCGACCGCCCCTCCTCAACCACGCACTGAATGATCTCCACCGCTCGTCAGAGCGAACAAGTTGACAATGCCCGGCTGACCGAGCCATGACAGCGTGAGCGGTCCGCCGCGAAATCATGCAAGCACCACGCACTCGCTTACGCCGACTGCTCGATCGACAGGACGACTACCTTCGCTGCACCCGAAGATCGGCGAATACCCGCCGACAACAACAGCTCCGAACGCGACATACGGATGATCAAGCCCAATGTACCTGGACCGAATCGTGCAGTCGTCAAGAGTTCTGATTGATCATCGGGACCAGCATGGCGTCGAACAGCCGCTCCACGGCCGCCACGTCTCCGTGCACTTTGAACCGGCTGTCGTTGCTGGCGGCGCCAAGGTCGAGTTGTTTGGTGAGCACGTCCTGGAAGGTCTGCGCGTCAGTCTCGATCACCGCGTCGGGGTTGTGGACCTCCGCCCGTTCGACATCGAGCTTGCCGTCCGCCACGTGCACGGCGAATCGGTCGTCGTCGATGAGCACCGCGTAGTCCGCGCGCAGATCACCGGCGACGGACGGGGCGAATCGGGCCCGCTGCGACAGCATGACCGAGTCGAGACTGCGCGGCGCTGAGCGGTCGAGGAATGGGGAACGACCGCCCCACTTGCCGAGCTGGGTGAGCACTGGTTCGAGGTCCATTCCCCAGTCGGTGAGTTGGTAAACCTGCGACCCGACCGGCGGGCCCAGCTTCGTGCGCCGCAACACCCCGACGTCTTCCAGTTCGCGCAGCCGCTGGGCGAGCACGTTGGCGCTCACTCCCGGCATGCCGTTGCAGAGGTCGCTGAACCGCTTGGGGCCAAGCAGGAGTTCGCGCACGACCAGCAGCGCCCAGCGCTCCCCGACCAGATCGAGCGCGTGCGCGGCGGCGCAGCTGTCGCCGTACGTCCGTCTGGTCGCCACGAACCTCATCCTACCAGCAGAAGTACTACTCAAGATGTAGTTAGTCATTGTTTAGGACTAGATGCTAGTATAAGGAAACTCCCGCTGTGTGCCCCGGTCCAGGACAGGAGAGAGATGGCGCAGACGGAAATCGGAAAGCGGCAAATGACCGCAACGCAGCGCTGGGTACTCGGCCTGGCGTCGATGGGGTCGTTCATCGTGATCCTGGACGTGCTGGTAGTGACCACCGCGCTGACCGCGATCCGCAACGACCTACACGCTTCGCTCACCGCGCTGGAGTGGACGGTGAACGCCTACAGCCTCACCTTCGCGGTGCTGCTGCTGACCGGATCCGCCATCGGCGATCGGTTCGGCCGGCGGCGCATGTTCACCGTCGGTCTGGGCATCTTCACCCTGATGTCGGTGGCCTGCGCCCTGTCTACCGGTATCGGTCCGCTGGTCGCCGCGCGTGCTGTGCAGGGCTGCGGCGCCGCACTCGTCATGCCGCTGGCGCTCACCCAGATCAGCGTGGCCTTCGAACCGCAGGATCGAGGCCGCGCACTGGGCATCTTCAGCGGTGTCACCGGGCTTGCGATCTTCCTCGGACCGGTGATCGGTGGCGCGGTCACCCAAGGTCTGGCCTGGCAGTGGATCTTCTGGATCAACGTGCCGATCGGCCTGATCACCATCGCGCTGGTGCTGCGCCGTATGCCTGAGACGCACGGCCAGCCGCACCGACTGGACATCGTCGGCGCCGCGCTGGCCACGATCGGCACGATGGGCATCGTGTGGGGTCTGGTGCGTGGCAACGTGGTCGGCTGGGACACCGCCGAAGTTCTGATCACGTTGGTTGCCGGGGTGCTCGGGATGGCCCTGTTCGTCCTGTGGGAGATGCGCGCGCCGGAACCGATGCTGTCCATGCGCTTCTTCCGCAACCGCACGTTCTCGACGGCGAACACGGCCAACTTCTGCCTGTACGCCTCGGTCTACGGCATTCTTTTCCTGCTCGCGCAGTACCTGCAGAACTCGCTGGGCAACGGTGCGCTGGTATCCGGCCTCAAGCTCATCCCGTGGACCGCCACGCTGATGATCTTTGCGCCGATCGCGGGTGCCTACATCAACCGGTTCGGTGAGCGGCGGTTCATGGTCATCGGCCTGCTCGGCCAGGCGATCGGCGTCGGCTGGCTAGCGCTGATCGCGTCGCCGCACCTGGCGTTCTGGCAGATGGCACTGCCCATGGTGGTCACCGGGGTCAGTGCCTCCCTGGCCATGCCCGCGGCACAGAAGTCGGTGGTCGGCGCGGTGCAGCCGCAGGACATCGGCAAGGCGTCCGGGGCAGTCACCGCACTGCGGATGCTCGGCGGCGTGTTCGGCATCGCGATCGTCACTGCGGTTTTCGAGGGCACCGGCAGCTTCGCCTCTCCACAGACGTTCTCCGACGGCTTCGCGCACGCACTTGCCGTCGCCGCGCTGATGGCACTGGTCGGCGCCGCCGCCGGACTGGCCATGCCTGCGCGCCGCGCGGCGGTCGACGCGCCATCGAATTCGCAGCGCAGCGCAACGCAGTCGCCGGCGAACAGCTGATCCGCCTGTGTGGGCTCGCCACCCCCGGGAATGTGTCGGCATTTCCGGAGAACTCTGGACGCGGCGCTTGGCTCATCCTGGAGATGGTGATCTCACGAAGGAGGATTCGATGTACGACTACGTGATCGTCGGAGCCGGATCGGCAGGTTGTGTGCTAGCTGCGCGGTTGAGCGAGGAGCCCGACGTCACCGTCTGCGTGATCGAAGCCGGGCCGGCCGACACCTCCGAGAACATCCACGTCCCGGTCGGCAGCCCGCAGCTGTTCCGCAGCCACGTCGACTGGGACTACGACACCCATCTCGAGCCGTACTGCGACGGCCGGCGGATGTATCTGCCACGTGGCCGGGTCCTCGGCGGCACGAGCTGTCTGAACGGGATGGTATACATCCGCGGTAGCCGGGCGCATTACGACGCCTGGGATCAACCCGGGTGGACCTTCGACGAACTCCTTCCCTACTTCAAGCGTTCCGAGGACAACGAACGCGGGGCTTCGGCCTACCATGGTGTCGGTGGACCGCTGTCGGTGTCCGACGGCCGCTCCAATAACCCGATGGCCAGGGCGTTCGTCGATGCCGCCATCGAGGCTGGCTACCAGGCCAACGACGACTTCAACGACGGTGACCTCCAAGGTTTTGGCTTCTACCAGGTGACCCAGCGCGACGGCAGGCGCTGCAGCTCTGCGGTCGCCTACCTGCACCCGTCGATGGCCAGGCCCCACCTCACGGTGCGGACCAACCTGCATGTCCACCGGGTGCTCGTGGAGAACGGCAGGGCGGTTGGGGTGGTGGGCAGCCAGCTCGACGAACTGATCGAGATCAGGGCACAGCGCGAGGTGATTCTCGCCGCCGGTGCGTACAACTCACCGCAGCTGCTGCTGCTGTCGGGCATCGGCCCGGCTGACGAGCTCGCGATGCTGGGCATCCCGGTGGTGCTCGACCAGCCGGAGGTCGGCCAGAACCTGCAGGACCATACGCATGACTTCCTGGTGTACGCGCACTCCCAGCCAGTGAGCCTGCTGGCCGCTAACGAACCGCAGAACGTCCAGCAGTACGCCGAGCACGGCACCGGTCCGCTCAGCTCGAACATCCCGGAGGCGGGCGGTTTCGCGCACTCGCGATCCGGCTTGCTCGTACCGGACCTGCAGTTCCACGTCGCGCCGGTGATGTTCGTCGATGGCGGGCTCGCCGCGCCGACCGGGCACGGCATCTCCTTCGGCGCCGACGTGCTGGAAGCGCGCAGCCGGGGCAGCGTCTCGCTCGCCTCCGCCGAGCCGACCGTCAAGCCGCGGATCCGGCACAACTACTTCGCCGAGGAGGCCGACCTGGCGGCCGCCGTGGCTGGGGTGCGCATCTCCCTGGAGATCGCTGCGCAGCACGCGCTGAAACCGTTTACCGACCACGCCGTCGAGCCGCCGGCGTCCGATTCGGAGGCCGACCTGCGCGCGCACGTCCGGCGCTACTCCGAGACCGCGTATCACCCGGCCGGTTCCTGCTCGATGGGCACCGTGGTGGACGCCGAACTGCAGGTCAAAGGCATTGAGGCGCTGCGCGTGGTGGATGCCTCGGTGATGCCGACCGTGTTCGGCAACCCGAACGCGCCGATCATTGCGATCGCTGAGAAGGCGTCGGA
>DATEMN010000512.1:0-6427 GCA_035275565.1 Pseudonocardiaceae bacterium
GAGTTCGTCGCGGTACCGCTGGTGCCCGCTGCTGTGGTGGAGTCGCCGGGCAGGTTCCGGGTGGGTACGACGAGGGTCGGCGACGGGGCCGGTGGGCCGGTGCCGTTCTGCGTCTCGATGGTGGTGGCAGCGTCGATGGTCTGGGCCTTGAGCGGGTCGGGCAGGGGCACCATGCCGAAAGGGAGCTGGCCGGGTGCGAGACCCGGCTGTTGGCCCGGGCCGCCCGCGTGGCGCAGGAACGCCGCGTAATCCTTACCGGCCGCCGAGTCCATCATGGAGGGAGCGGCCACCGCGTAGCTCAACGCGGTCAGCGGGTAGGCCGCCGGGTCGTCGGCATTGGGATCGGACGCCCGCACCCCCGCCACCGCGCTGGGCTTCATGGCCGCCGCACCGGCCAGCAGGCTCTCGGTGGTAGGGGCGACGAACTTCCCGGCGGCGTTGCGCAGCTGCGCGGTCGGCAGGCCATATCGGGCTGCCGTCGCCGCGTCGACCACCGCGAGCAGCGCCCGCGCACCCGGGCGTTGCCGCTCGACCTTCTTCGAGACCGGTAACCGGTTGTCAATCACGACCGTCCTGGCCAGGGAGTCACCGCGGCCGGCCGAGCGGCCGGCGTCGTGCATGTCGTTGGCGAACGGGTGGCCATCGAGTGTGCAGATCCTCAGGATGACGCCGTCGACCGTGCTCTCGCTGCAGCTCTGATCGTTGCGGGGGAAGGTGGACGTCGGCAGGGCGAGGTCCTTGTTGTGGGGGTTGACCCGCATCCCGAACCCGTCGGGGATGCCGGCAAGGAACGCGCTGGCGTCTGGGTCGGCCTTGACCCAGCTCCACAGCAGTGCGGTGACGTCCGCGCCGTTAAGCGGGACCAGCGCGTCCGGCACCGGTGCTGCTTGATCAGTGAACCCCTGGTATTCGGGATTGAGGTCGAGGAACTCAGGGTCGACGAGCAGGCCCTTGGGGTTGAGCTTCACCTCGTCCGGCTGGATCACCACCGAGCGCCAGTACGATTGGGTGAGCAGCTTGGCCACCAGCCGCGGGGTGAGTTTCATGGAGGTGAACCGCCGGCCGTTGAGGGCCAGGTCGGCGGGGGGCGCGTCGCCGGGCGGCTGGTGTTCGACGTTGAAGGCGAAGGCCAGCCCGGACAGCCCCACTGGCGCGTAGACCAGTGGATGATCCGCCGGCACCTGGTCTGGTGGGATCGGGCTGGTTACCAGCGCCAACCGGCCATCTTGCACCTGACTGCGGGCTATGTCGTCGGTCAACTGGGTATAGCTGAACAGGGCACCGCCGCCGGCGCACAACACTGGCTGCCACGAGCCGACCGCGTCGGCCGCCAGCTCGTGACCGACCAGCAGACGTTCCGGCGCCCCGATCGGGCAGGCCTGGTTCACCGGCTGGAACTCCAGCGGAACCACGATCCGGTTGTCCCAGTTCGACTGGCTCAGGGGCGAGGACCGCAGCGTTTCAACGTTGCTCAGGCCGGTGCGTGTCGAGCCGTCCACTTCCTTGTTGCCGCGCGGCACGATCACCAACCAGCAGCTGCGCCCGGTGGTGGACCCACCGGTGCCGACCGGCTCACCGCAGCCCAGCCCCGCAGCCTGGCGCACCGTCTCGACTTCGAAGAACTCCTTACCGGTGCCATCACCATTGGTACGGGCCAGCGGGATCTCGTTGGTGATCAGGGAGTCGAAGAACTCGTTGGTGTTGCCTGCGGCGGGACCGGTCGGCCGGGGCATGCCCACCGCCCAGAACGGCACGAAGGTGGCCCCGGGTTGTTTCAGTGTCTCCTTCGGGTCGACCGGAGTGCTGTAATTGACTTGCCGGTTCAACACGTAACTGCCGGGGGTGTTCCCGCTCAAGGCGGCAGCCAACCCACCGAACTGGCACTGGGTGCGGTCCGGTCCCGCCGGGTCGTCACCCCAGCACTGCATGATCTGCAGGTAGTTAATCACGAAATCAGTGGAGTTCACCGTCGGCTTACCGCCGGTCCAGGAGACGGTGATCGCTTGATTGATCAGATTCTTGGTCTGGCTGACGGTCACGGTGAGGTCCGCGAAATCGCCCTTCCCGGACACCGTGACCGCCGAATCCACCGGCGCTGGATCGGCGGCAGCCGGTGAGGAGCCGAGCAGGCTGCTGATGGCGGCGGCGCCCAGCGCCGCCGCCATCAGGGCTCGAAGCGCGCGGTGCCTGCTCATGACTGTGGCCCGTCCCGGCGACGCATCGTGTACGCCGTCAGTGGTGGCCCGAAGACCAGCCCGAGCAGCACGATGGTGGTGAGCACCGCGAGCACCGTCTGCCGCCGGTTGTCAGCGACGTCGACGGGCACCGACACGGCGGAGGAGCTGGTAGAGCCGGAACCACTCGCCAGCGCCGGGCCACCGATCACCTGCCCGGTGTCCGGG
The DNA here is from genome assembly GCA_035275565.1 of Pseudonocardiaceae bacterium. Taxonomy (GTDB): domain Bacteria; phylum Actinomycetota; class Actinomycetes; order Mycobacteriales; family Pseudonocardiaceae. The sequence goes on from DATEMN010000512.1 coordinate 2,403, forward strand.
TCGATCGCCGCCGACCCGCCGACTGGACCCGTCACGTTCCCGTCCGCACTACCAGCGGCCGAGCCCGCCCCACCGGTGCCGCCTGATCCTCCGCCGCTCCCGCTTGACCCACCGCCGCTTGACCCACCACCGCCTGCGCCACCATCGCCGGAACCAGCTGTGCCACCCCCGCCACCACCGCTGGGCGGCGTCGGCGTCTGGGCACCGCCGGTGCCGCTGGTGCACTGCTCCGGTGCGCCTTTGAGGTCGCACGGGCTGGGCTGCGGCGCCTCCTTGGCCACCCGGTTCCCGCCGTCCGGAGAGACTGTCGGGTTGTTACACCTGCTCAGGTCGTCGCGGTTGAGCTTGCGCGTCGTGCCGGGGATCTGGTTGATCTGGTCGACCCCGGCCTGCACCAGGTTGATCGGCAGTGGCGAATAGCCCAGGATGTCGGCCTGCTGCTGCCCCTCGCACAGGAAGTACGCGGCGAACTCGGAGAGAGTGCGACCCTTGTTGTCGTTGAAGTTGCTGCCCGGGCTGGTGTCCTTCGGGATGACCATGTAGCTGTAGCTGGACAGCGGATACGTCCGGGGGTCGGGGTTGCTGTAGACCTGGCTCAGATCCTGGGTCAGGTCCGGGGCAATCTTGGCATTGAGCAGCGCGACGGCGACGCTGCCGGCCTTGGGCTCGACGTAATAGTTCGCCTGGTTGAGCACCTTCGCCACCGGAAAACCCGCGTTGCGAGCGTAGGAGTACTCCACAAAGGTGATCGCGCCCTCGGAGGAGTCCTGAGCGACGAACCCGGACACGCCTTGAGACTGCGGCTTAGCCTCCATACCGGGGCCCAGAGGGTAGAAGGAAGTGAACCCGCAGGGCGTGAGCGGCCGGTTGTTACGGTGGCAGTAGTCGTCCCAGAGGGCGCCGTGCTGGCTGGCCATCCAGGCGGTGAACTGGGCAGCTGTGCCCGAACCGTTGGAGTAGACCACTGGCACGATCTTGCGCGGGGGCAGGGTCAGCCCAGGATTGTCGGCCTTGATCTCCGGAGCGTCCCAGCTGGTGATCTTCTGGGTGAAGATCTTGGTGATGGTCTCCCCGGACAGCCGCAAGTTCGTCACCCGCTTGTTGCCGATCTTGAGGTTGTACATGAACGACGTGCCGCCCGCGACGATCGGCATGTAGCCGAATCCGCGATTCGGCGGGGGGTCGACCACCCCACCGTCACTCAGGCTGTACGGGATCTCCGAGACGGCGAAGTCGGCCTGACCGTTGCGGAAGTCGTTGCGGCCGGTGGTCGAACCGTTCGGCGCGTAGTTCACTGTGATGCCGTAATTGCGGGCGACGTTTTTCCGCCACTCGTCCAGCGCATTCGAGCTCCAGGTCGAGCCGGAACCACTGATCGGGACGTAGCTTTGCGCAGCGCCGGCGCTCGACGCCAGCACGTACGGCAGCACCGCCGCGACGGCCAGCACCACCGTGATGCGCCGCCACCGGCCCCGCCGGAAACTGCTGTCAGCGGACATAACCTGCACCTGCCCGCTGCGCTCCACCGAACACCCTGGCCAGCGCAAACAGCACGAGCACCAGAGCCAGCAGCACGACGGCAGCGCCGAAAGCACGGGCGATCATCGCGGGCTCCGAGTATTGGGAGAAGAGGTAGGTGACCAGCGGCAGCGACATCATCGGGCCCGTCAGGGGGTCGACGTTGACGGCGGAGGCGACGCCCGCGGTGATCAGCACAGGTGACACCTCACCGACCCCCCGCGCGGTCCCGAGCAGCACCGCAGTGGTCAGGCCGGAGCGCACGGTCGGCAGCACGACGTGCCACGCCGTGCGCCATTTCGTCGCGCCCATCGCGAACGAGGCCTCCCGCAGCGACCCGGGCACTAACCGGAGCACCACGTCGGCGGCCCGGATGACGATCGGCAGGATCATCACGAAGATCGCCAGACCGGCGGCCAGACCGGACCTGGTCAGCCCGAAGGTGAGGATGAACGACGCGAAGACGAACAGCCCCACCACGATGGAGGGCAACGCGGTCATCGCCTCCACGACCGTGCGCACGAAGCGCGGTAGTACCCCGCGGGCCTCGTTGAGGTACACCGCGCAAGCCAGCCCCAGCGGCACGGTGAACAGCAGCGCGATCGTGGTCTCGAGGAGGGTACCGACCATCGCGTGCAGGATGCCGCCGACCGTGAGCGGGTCCAGCGAGCCGGCCAGTCGCATGTCCTGGGTAAAGAAGTTCAGGTGCGGCAGCGCCTCGCGGCCTCGCCAGAACGTGAAGCCGACGACGAACAGCAGCGCCAGCAACGCGAGCACGGCCAGGCTGTGCATGGCGACGGAGGCGAGCCGGTCGGCGACCGCGCCGCCGTCGTGCTCCCGGGACAGCACCACCATTGCGTAGAGGGCCAGAAACAGCAGGTAGGCGATCGCCACGAAACCGATCATGTTGGCTGCCGGGATCACCCGGGTGACCAGCAGAGTCGTCAGACTGAGCGCAGCCGCGACCACCCCGATGACGACCATGACATCGACGAGGCCACGACCCGACGTCGAGCGGCGGACCTCCGCGACACCCGTCGGTTCCAGCGCCGGGCGACCGGCCGTGCGCGGGGGGATCATCGTCGTCACTCATGCCTCGCTCAGCTGGCCGGAACGGGTGCGCGCGACGATTGCGGCCGCGCCGAAGTTGACCACCAGTGTCAGAGCGAACAGCGCCAGTCCGGCGGCGAACAACGCCGAGACCCCGAACGGGCCAGACGTCGAGTTCCGAGCCGCGAGCAGCGCCCCCACCGAGTTCGTGCCGCTGCGCAGGATCTCCGGCTGGATCCGGAACACCGGAGTGATGACCATGAGCACGGCAATCGCCTCGCCCAGCGCGCGGCCGAGTCCGAGCATCGTGGCGCCGATCATCCCGCCGCGGCCGAACGGCAGCACGACGCTGCGGATCATCCCCCACTTGGTGGCGCCCAGCGCGTAGGCGCCCTCCCGTTCCCCGATCGGGGCCTGCGCGAAGGACTCCCGCATCACCGAGCAGATGGTCGGCATGATGATCAGCGCCACCACGATCCCCGCGACCAACGTGGACGACTTGTAGATCGTCAGATCCTCAAACGGATTGTCGGTGTCCGCGTCGTGGACGCCCAGCAGAGGAAGCCAGCCGACGGTCGACGAGACCCACCGGGCCAGTGGAATGATCTGCGGGTTAAGCAGGTGGGCACCCCACAGCCCGAATACCACCCCCGGCACCGCGGCCATCAGGTCCACCAGGTTGATCAGACGCGGGCGCAGCGGGCGGGGCGCGTACTCGGAGATGTACAGCGCCACCCCGGTGGCCAGCGGCACGGCCAGGAGGACCGCTACCGCGGCGATGAGCACCGTGAGCGGGAGCAACGCCGCGATCCCGAAGTTGTGCGCCTCGGGTTCCCACGCCTGTGTGGTGAGGAACCCCAGGCCAGCCTCGGTGAGCGCATCCGAGCCCCTGAAGAAGAGGAACAGCCCGGTCCCACCCATGATCAACAGCACCAGCAGGCCAGCGCTCCGAAGCGAGAGCCCAAAGACCCGGTCCGCACCACCGGAGGCGGATCTCACCCTCCGCGCCGATTCCGGTGGGACCTCCGGCCCGGAGATCGGTGTAGTCACGATGGAGGTCACCGATAGATCACCTGCACCGGGGTCGAGCCCGCCGTCTCAGGGATCAGCGCCAAGAACGAGGCACACCTGAGCCGAGCACTGACGTGGCGATGGTAGGTACGGGTGGTAATCGCGACGACCTCGTCGGTGACGCGGACCCGCCACACCCATTGCCCATTGCCGTTTCGTGCCGTCTCCCCGACGGCACGCGGTTGGTTCTCCTGCAGGATGCGGATCGCCGCCAGGCAGGACTCCACATCCGCAAAGGTCTGCACCGACCGGGCGAGGCTGCGGTTGTTGGCGGACATGAACCGCCAGGCGAATTCAGGCGCCAGCGACTCCGCGACCATCGCTTGGGGCCCGCCAGCCGGACCTGGCTCAGGTGGTGCGGGCAGGTGCACCGAGCGCACTGCCCG
>DATEMN010000513.1:0-11507 GCA_035275565.1 Pseudonocardiaceae bacterium
CGGCGGCCGGTACCCCCTGGCCGAGGCTGGCCGCGCCCACGAGGACCTGCAAGGACGACGCACCACCGGAAAGCTCCTGATACTGCCCCGCCGATCAGCGAGAACTTCTCGGTGGCACCCGTTCCTGTCCGGGCGACGACCCGGGTGACCTCGCCGCCCGGGAGGCATTCTTCCGCTACTTCGGTGGGGTGAACTTCGTCGGAGAGCAGCTGCCGGACCTGATCGGCAAGGTAGCGCGGACAATCGTGTGCCACCCTGTCGTCGCGAGCATCGCCGTCCGGTGGCTCGCGCGCTGCCCGGCAGGTACCTGCTCACCGGGATCCGGCACCGGTTTTGACTGCCCTGCCAACAGCACCTGGTTCAGGTGCACGAGCAGGCCGCCGGCAGCCCGATCGGGCTAATCGCTTTCGGGCTCAGCCCACCCGCCGCACTCGCCGACCACCTCGGCAGCCAGTTCAGACAGGTGGTTGCTCCGGGCCTCTCGGGAGGGGAGCCGGTCTAGGTGTGCTTGCACCTCATCGAGAGCAGGTTGAAGTTGCGCGAGGTCTCGCGGCGGGAACGGTTGCGTGAAAGGGCTGAGCGGTGTGGTCACGACGCCGGTGGCCCCTGCCGCGATACTCCCGGCGATATCCAGCGATGAGCCGTCCCAGATCATGAAAGATGATCCGGCTTGGGCTCGGACGTCCGTGATCTCGCGATGGGATACCTTCGAAAGCTTTGCGCCTATGGGGAGGCAATCGCTGCTACGAGCTTTCGAGCACAACTGGGCGTCAAAGACCGTGGGAGAGTTTCCCGGATGACTGTAGATGAACGACCCGGCCGGGAGCGACGCAAGGAAGTACAGTGCTGCATTGTCGTTGTGAAGGTGTGGTATCACGACTAACGGTGTGACTCGCTGGGCGGTAGCATTGTCTACGTCGGCACGTGACCAACAACAGGCAAGCACCCGAGCTGGGTCGGTGTGGCCGAGCCACACGCGCAGGACACACAAGCGTTCCTGCTCGGTCATCGAGTAGCCGCGCGCAGTGGTGCCCGACAGAATAAAACGGTCAACCCACGTACTTGCCGCCCTCCTCGCGTATCGCTCCGTTCCCTGGCCGTCAAGGCCACCCTCAGGTGTTCGGATGGTGAGTGCCGGCACCACGATATGTGGATTCACTCGAATCTCCCGCCTGCGTTAATTTTCATTCCTGCACTCGTGCCGCGATCTCACGCGCCTGATCAGCAAGCGCCACAGCAGCATTCAACCGGTTGTCAACAGAATAATGGTCGAACGGGGGCGCGAACTCCAGGTCGATAGTGTCGATGTAATCTGGCCAGTTGTTGAGTTTCCAACCGTCCCGGGCGGCACCGCGGAACGAGATGTAGTCATGCATCGACTCCTCGTCACAGTTCATCCACACAACACTGAGTCGCGCCCGGTAAGCGGCGCACCGGTTGCGGACCCGCATCATCCACTGCATGTCCGCGAACTCACGCACAAACGGACCGGTGACCACCGTAGAGACGCCACATCGGAGATTCTCTGTCATGGCATCCATCAAGCAACGATACTCGAACGGTCTTACGTGCTCCATATACAGGGTGCTGTGACGATCATTCACGTCTCCACCGCAAGCAAGTAGCAAGCGTTCCACAAGCGCACGCGTGATGGTGTCCTTATCAAGGATAGTCCATCCTGTCGCCGAGGACAGGAACCGAGCGAACTCGGTTTTTCCCGAACCGGCGAATCCTCCGATCAGAACGATACACGGCGCCTCGGCAGTACCCCTTTGATGTTGATAGGCATCGAGCACGCAGGTCTCCAAGCCGCCCGGTTCGACACCGTTGAAGTTCCCGGAAGCGTGGTCGGCAAGGGTGGCCAACGCCTGCCTGATCGCCTGGGCGGCCGCGCCGTTGACAGGACTTTCAGGGACCACAAGTCTCTGTTGGCGAAATTTTTCGATCTGCGTCTTCCGATCATTCTCGGCAGACGCGGCGGCCCGACGATGCGACTCGCGCTGCAGTTCCTCCAACTCGTCAAGAGCGACGCGCAGCACGCCACCGGTCGAAAGCACATCATCGCACTTCCGACAAAAAACCGGACTGGCAAACTGATATCCAGTCTCGATGTTGGCCACAGTGGAGCGTGAGCAATCGATGAGCTTCGCGAGAGCGGCCTGCGTCAGACCTTCGGCCGTGCGTAGTCCAGCCAGCTGCTTGCCGAACGCCCTCCGTGCCGCCGTGATCGTGGACCGTTCGACCATCATGTCAGGTGCCAATCATCGTAGGCAGACACGCCCGGTGTCGGTGCATTGTCGGCGCGGTGCCAGACTTCGCCGCCGACGCTGGCCGACACCGCGAGCGAACGTCAATGCTGTCCGTCATGCCGCACACCACCACTTCGCCGTTCCGGAGATCGAATTCGCGTGTAATCGCGCCGATTGACCAAGCCAGCAGCCGCGCCACATACCACACCAATCACGGCCTGTTGCGGGCGGCGCTGCGCGACGCCCCGCTGGACGTGGTGGGATCCGCGCACGACCTACACGGTATCGACCGGGTGGAGTTCGGAGCCTGCGCGAGGCTGCATGCACTGTTGATCGCTCATCCGGTGGACGATCGGGGCCGTTGCTCATCATGTCACCCCGGATGGCTGGCGCACCGACGACAGGTGTGCATGATCTATCAGAAAGCGCACTACTGGTTGCGGCAACCCACCCACTTGCTGCAAGCCCATCTGGCCGGCGAGCTGGGCGTAAATCTTCCGCCGCTACCCGATGCGGCTGATCCGGAGGCCACCGCAGTACTGCCCGTGGTCGCTGACGACCCACCCATTGTCCCGTCGCCGGGTCCGGGTCGGTCACTGCTACTTACTGGAGCCTGACGTGGCCGACCTGACCGGTAACGCCCCCGTGGCCGCGTGGGTACATCCGACTACTGGCCCGGTTGCACCGATGCCACAACCAGCAGCCCGTCCGGTGATGCTGGTCCGCTACCGCCCTGGCGTCATCGGGGAGACCGCCCGCACCGTGCACGTGATTCCGCTACCCACCGGCGAGCAGGCGGGCGCGGTCAGCACGTTGTGCGGCACCACTCTGATGCACGGCGACATCGAGATTGTCGGCGCCGGCGAGGGCATGCCGTGTACCCTATGCGTCGTCAACCAGGCGTTGGGCACCGCTCCAGCCGGTGAACCAGACGCGGACCGTGCAGACACTGCGGGGCTCGCGGCCGGTGGGTTCGCCTACCAGGAATGGGACTGGCCGGTGACCCACCACCGTGATCAGGTACGGCTACGCCTGCACGGCGATGTGTCGGCTATAGCGATCTTGATCCCACTCGGCATCCAGGTCACGAGGATTCTGGTCCGCCGGAGCTGCGCTCCAGCGGTGCTGGCCCACCCCTATGCGCCCGACCACCACATCGTGCTCACTGGCGAGAGATCCGGGGTGCCGCTGCCCTGGCCCGGCCAGGTGCACCGGGTCACCGGCGTCCTGATGCTACCGCCCACTGTCACGCCACGCGGACCGATCACCTGGACACGGCCCCCGCGGGCGGACTCCCTCCAACTGTGCCGAGAAATCGACCTCTTCGGGGCGTTGCGCACCGCGCTGAACGACTCCCCGCCCGGTGATCCCCACGCTTCACGACCGCGATAAGCATCCATATCGCGGTCCGAAGTGCCCTCCAGACAGCGATAAGCATCCATGTCGCGCTTTTGGAGGGGTTTCGGAGGGCGCAGTCCGGTTAGGGTTTGCGGGCGACGCCGCAGTATTGGGTTACCTCGGCGGGGGTTCCGACCTGGCTGGGGTCTGGGCGCCACAGCGAACAGGAGACCACGCCCGGCTCCAGCAGCTCCAGCCCGTCGAAGAAGCGGAAGAGCTCCTGGCGAGTGCGAGTTCTGATCGGGGCCGCACCGCTGGAGTTGTAGAGCTGTATGGACGCTTCGATCGCCTCAGCGTGGATCTCCGGGGTGGGGTGGGACAGTGCCAGGTAACTTCCGGAAGGCAAGGCATCCAGGAACCGTTTGACGACAGTGTCCGCCTCGGCGTCGTCCATGATGTAGTTGATGATCCCCAACAGCATGAGCACAACAGGCCGGGTGAAGTCGAGCGTCTGGGCAGCGTCGTGCAGGATCCTGTCGGAATCGCGGACGTCGGCTGCGAGGTAGTCGGTAGCGCCCTCTGGCGTGCTGGTGAGCAGGGCACGCGCATGAGCCAGCACGGCCGGGTCGTTGTCGACGTAGACGATGCGGCAGTCCGGCGCGGTCGCCTGGGCGACCTGGTGGGTGTTGTTCACCGTGGGCAGTCCAGTGCCGATGTCCAGCAGCTGACGGATTCCCGCCTCGGCCACCAGGTACCTGACCGCCCGGAACAGGAATCCCCGATCAGCGCGAGCCGCCTCACGTAGATCGGGAAAGATCGTCAGAACTTCCTCGCCGACTTGATGGTCGATGGGATAATTGTTCTTGCCACCCAGCATGTAGTCCCAGAAGCGAGCCGGTTGCGGAACCTTGTCATCGATATCCGGAAACCCATTTCCCACCAATGCCTCCGGTTCCGAACGAACTAGCCCAGCGGTGACCAGCCGAGCACTGAGTCGACAGCGATCGCCACGAACACCAGCGCCAGGTAGGTGTTGGACAGGTGGAACAGCCGCATGGGATGGACCGTTAGACCACGCCGCACCGCGGCGAGGAGCCGGTGTGCCATCACCACGAACCAGCCACCAGCCAGTACCGCCACCGCAGCGTAAACCACGCTCGTGGCCGGGACCAGCAGCAGGCTCCAGGCCACCATCAGCCAGCTGAACACCACGATGCGGCGGGCCACCGACACCTCAGAGGCCACGGCGGGCAGCATCGGCACCCCCGCCCGCTGGTAGTCCTCGCGGAACTTCATCGCTAACGCCCAGGTGTGCGGTGGCGTCCAGAAGAAGATCACCCCGAACATCACCAACGCGGGCCAGCCCACTGTGCCGGTGACCGCCGACCAGCCGATCACCACTGGCATGCACCCGGCGGCGCCACCCCAGATGATGTTCTGTGCGGTGCGGCGTTTGAGCAGCAATGTGTAGACGAAGACGTAGAACAGGATCGTCGCGACGGCCAGCAGCGCCGAGAGCAGATTGGTGGTGGCCCACAGCCAACCGAACGAGGCCACCCCCAGTGCGATCCCGAAGACCAGCGCATGCTGGACTGGTACCTCGTGGGTGACCAGCGGCCGGGCCCGGGTCCGTCGCATCTGGGCGTCGATATCGGCGTCGGCGACGCAGTTCAGCGCGTTCGCACTGCCCGCAGCCATGATGCCGCCCAACAGGGTGGCCAAGACCAGCCACGGGGACGGCACGCCCCGCGCGGCGAGCAACATCGCCGGGATGGTGGTGACCAGCAGCAGCTCGATCACTCGGGGCTTGGTCAGCGCGAGGTAGCCACGGAGCACCCCGCCACGGGGCCGGGCGCCAGGGGCCACCGGAGCCTCGACGGCATTACTCACCGCGGCTCCTCATCGTCGCTGATCGGGCGTACTCGCCTTCCGATGGTAATCGCGTGGCGCACGTCACCCCCGGTGGGGGCATGCACGCGGTTCGGATCGCGAGGCGGCGTCTTCTCGCTAGGCTGGGATGTCAGAGGCCGGCCTGTGCCGGCCGCCCGCGCCACGGCCGCCGCACCGAGCACAGTCAGGAGCACGAGCGTGTCCGTCACCGACGATCTGACCCAGCTCACCACCCCTCGGGTGCCCGACGACTGGACCGATGTGGACACCCGCGCGGTGGACACCATCCGGGTCCTTGCCGCCGACGCTGTGCAACGCTGCGGCAGCGGGCACCCGGGCACCGCCATGAGCCTCGCCCCGCTGGCGTACGCACTGTTCCAGCGGGTGCTGCGACACGATCCCACCGACCCGGACTGGACCGGCCGGGACCGGTTCGTGCTGTCCTGCGGCCACTCCAGCCTGACTCTGTATCTTCAGTTATTCCTGTCCGGTTACGGGCTGGAACTCCAGGACATCGAACAGCTGCGCACCTGGGGTTCCAAGACCCCCGGTCACCCCGAGCACGGGCACACCATCGGCGTGGAGATCACCACCGGGCCGCTCGGCCAGGGCTTGGCCTCCGCGGTCGGGATGGCCATGGCCGCCCGCCGGGAACGCGGCCTGTTCGATCCCGACACCGCCCTGGGCGAAAGCCCCTTCGACCACCACATCTACGTCATCGCCTCCGACGGAGACATCCAGGAGGGCGTGACCTCTGAGGCGTCCTCGCTGGCCGGCACCCAGGAACTCGGCAACCTCGTGGTGATCTACGACGCCAACGAGATCTCCATCGAGGATGACACCGCAATCGCGCTGTCGGAGGACACCGCCGCGCGCTATAGGGCTTACGGGTGGCACGTGCAGACCGTCGACGGCGGTGAGGACGTCGTCGCCATCCTGGACGCGCTCGAGGCGGCCAAGGCTGAGACCGGTCGCCCCTCGCTGATCGTGCTGCGCACCGTGATCGCCTACCCGGCGCCGAACAAGATGAACACCGGGGCCGCACACGGCTCCGCGCTGGGCGCCGACGAGGTGGCCGCGGTCAAGGAGATCCTGGGCTTCGACCCGCAGAAATCTTTCGTCGTGGAGCCTGCGGTGCTCGACCACGCCCGGCAGGTGGTGACCCGCGGTCAGGCCGCGCATGCGCAGTGGAAGCGCGAATTCGATACCTGGCGGCAGGCCAACCCATCCGGGGCCACACTGTTCGACCGCCTCGTCCGCCGAGAACTGCCCGCCGGCTGGGCCGAGAAGGTGCCCACCTGGGAGCCGGATCCGAAAGGCGTCGCAACCCGCAAGGCGTCCGGGGAGGTGCTCTCGGCGATTGGCGAGGTGCTCCCGGAGCTGTGGGGCGGTTCGGCGGATCTCGCCGAGAGCAACAACACCACGATCAAGGGAGCCGACTCGTTCGGCCTGGAGAAGACCTCCACGAAGATGTGGACCGCCCAGCCCTACGGGCGCACGCTGCACTTCGGGGTGCGCGAGCACGCCATGGGCTCGATTCTCAACGGGATCGTGCTGCACGGACCGACCCGCCCCTACGGCGGCACCTTCCTGATCTTCAGTGACTACATGCGCCCCGCGATACGACTGGCCGCGCTGATGGAGCTGCCGGTCATCTACGTGTGGACGCACGACTCGATCGGGCTAGGCGAGGACGGCCCGACCCACCAGCCGATCGAGCACCTGGCCGCGCTGCGGGCCATCCCCGGCCTGGACGTGGTCCGGCCCGCGGACGCCAACGAGACCGCGGCGGCGTGGAAGACACTGCTGAAGAAGGGCCAGCAGCCCACCGGGCTGGCCCTGACCCGGCAGAACGTGCCCGTTCTGGAAGGCACCGACGCCGAGGGGGTGGCCCGCGGTGGTTACGTCCTCACCGACACCGCCGGCGAGGACCGCGACGGGCTGCCCGACGTGCTGCTCATCGCCACCGGCTCCGAAGTGCAGTTCGCCGTTGCAGCACAGCAGACGCTGGCGGCCGAGGGCATCGGAGCCCGGGTGGTGTCGATGCCGTGCGTGGAGTGGTTCGACGCCCAGGACCAGGCTTACCGCGACCGGGTGCTGCCGCCGATGGTGAAGGCGCGGGTCGCCGTCGAGGCCGGCATCGCCCAACCGTGGCACCGCTTCGTCGGTGACCATGGCGAGGTGGTCTCGCTGGAGCATTTCGGCGCGTCCGCCGACTGGCAGACCCTGTACCGGGAGTTCGGCTTCACCGCTGAGGCAGTGACCGACGCGGCCCGCCGTACGCTGGGACGCATACCGGACTAAACACCCCTGGCGAACGGGAGAACCCCCGATGGGCAGCACAGACACCTTGCAGGCCCTGTCCGAGGCGGGCGTGTCGATCTGGTTGGACGACCTGTCCCGACAGCGGGTCAACTCAGGCAATCTGGCCGATCTGATCCGCAACCGGCACGTCGTCGGGGTGACCAGCAACCCGACGATCTTCGCTAGTGCGGTGACCCATGCCGAGGACTACGCCGCGCAGGTGCGCGAGCTCGCCGCCCGCGGCGCCTCGGTCGACGAGGCTGTGCGTGAGATCACTCAGGCCGACGTGCAACTGGCCTGCGACGTGTTCAGCGGGACCTGGGAGACCACCGGTGGGATCGGCGGACAGGTGTCGCTGGAGGTCAGTCCCCAGCTGGCGCACGACACCGACGCCACCCTCTCCCAAGCCCGTGAGCTGTGGAAAGTGGTTGACCGACCCAACCTCATGATCAAGATTCCGGCGACGGCGGAAGGCCTGCCGGCGATCACCGGTGCGCTGGGAGACGGGATCAGCGTCAACGTCACGCTGGTGTTCTCGGTGCCGCGCTACCGCGAGGTGATCGCGGCCTTCTTCGCCGGCCTGGAGCAGGCCAGGGCCAACGGGCACGACCTCAGGACGATCGCGTCGGTTGCCTCCTTCTTCGTCTCCCGGGTGGACACCGAGGTGGACAAACGGCTGGAATCGATCGGCACCGAGCCAGCTCTGGCGCTACGCGGGCAGGCCGCGGTGGCCAACGCCCGGCTCGCCTACGCGGCCTACCAGCAGGAGTTCCGAACACCTCGATGGGCTCGCCTGGAGGAAGCCGGGGCACGGCCGCAGCGGCCGCTGTGGGCGTCCACCGGGGTGAAGAACCCGGCCTACCCGGACACCAAGTACGTCACCGAACTGATCGCACCAGGGGTGGTGAACACAATGCCGGAGAAGACCCTGACCGCGCTGGCCGACCACGGCGAGGTGCTCGGTGACCAGGTGTCGGGCACCGCCGAGCAAGCCCAACGCACCTTCGACGAGCTGACCGAGGTCGGGATCGACTTCGACGACGTGTTCGTGGTGCTCGAGCGCGAAGGGGTGGAGAAGTTCGCCGCATCCTGGACCGAACTGGGCGAGACGGTGGCCGCGCAGCTGGCCAAGGCTGCATCGGATTCGGAGGGCTGATGTCACAGCTGACCGTCGACATCCACGCCCCCGGCCTGGCAACCGAGGCAGGGGCACTGGTCGACAAGCTCGTCGCGGAACGGGTGGCGTCCGCGCTGTCCCGTCAGGATCCGACGCTGTGGGGTCCGCAGGCGCAGCCGGAAGCCGCCCGGCGGCTGGCCTGGACGGCGCTGCCGCAGACCTCTCGGCCGCTACTGGCCACCATCGAGGCGCTGCGGGCCGATCTGCACTCCGACGGCATCGACCGGGTCGTGCTGGCCGGGATGGGTGGCTCGTCGCTGGCCCCGGAGGTCATCTGCGGCACCGACAAGGTGGCGCTGATCGTGCTGGACACCACCGACCCCGGCCAGGTGGCCGACGCACTGGCCGGGGACCTGGAACGCACCGTGCTGGTGGTGTCGTCCAAGTCGGGATCCACGGTGGAGACTGACAGCCACCGTCGGGTGTTCGCCGCTGCGTTCGCCATGGCCGGGCTGGACCCGGCAGCGCACCTGGTGGTGGTCACCGACCCGGGATCACCGCTGCAGCAGACCGCTGAGGGAAGCTGCCGCGCGGTGATCACCGCCGATCCGGACGTGGGCGGGCGCTACTCGGCGCTGACCGCCTTCGGCCTGGTCCCCGCCGGCCTGGCTGGAGCAGACATCGCCACCCTGCTGGACGACGTGGCGCCACTGGCCCCGCGACTGGCCGTCGACGACCCGGTGAACCCGGCGCTGCGACTGGCCGCCGCGCTGGCCGCCGGGCATGCCGCCGGTTCCGACAAGGTGGTGCTCGCCGACACCGGCTCGGGGATCGTCGGCTTCGGTGACTGGGCCGAGCAGCTCATCGCCGAGTCCACCGGCAAGGACGGCACCGGGCTGCTGCCGGTCGTGGTGGAGGGCCCCGCCGCAGCCGGTTTCGCCGATGGCGGGCCGGACGCCATCCCGGTCGCGATCGGCCCTGGTGTGCAAGCCGCCGCAGTGTCCGTCAGCGGCACCCTGGGTGGGCAGTTGCTGCTCTGGGAACACGCCACCGCGGTGGTCGGCCGGCTGCTGGGGATCAACCCGTTCGACCAGCCCGACGTGGAGGCCGCGAAGGCGGCGGCACGTGCCCAGTTGGACGACACCGCCAGGCCCGAGCCCGCGTTCGTCGACGGTGACGTCGCGGTCCACCCCGTCGGCGACTGGTTACCGGCCGGTGTCACCACCCTGCGCGACGCCGTGACGGCGCTGGTCGCCGCCACCCCGCAGCGGGGTTACCTCGCGGTGCAGGCGTACCTGGACCGCATCGCCGACGCGTCCGCCACGGTACTGCGATCCGAGCTCGCCCGCCGCACTCACCTGCAGACCACCTTCGGCTGGGGTCCCCGCTTCCTGCACTCCACGGGCCAGTACCACAAGGGTGGTTACCAGAACGGGGCGTTCCTGCAGCTCACCGGTGAGGTCGTCGAGGACATCCCGGTGCCCGGCACCGCGTTCACCCTCGGCGACCTGCAACGGGCCCAGGCGCTGGGTGACGCCGAGGTGCTCGCCGCGCGTGGTCGCCCGGTGCTCCGGCTACACCTGATCGACCGGGTGGCCGGGCTGATCCAGGTCGTGCACGCGGTACACGAGCTGCGGCCATGACAGTCAACCCGCTGCTGGACCCCCGGGACAAGCGGCTGCCCCGAATCGCTGGCCCGTGCGGTGTCGTGATCTTCGGCGTGACCGGGGACCTGTCCCGCAAGAAACTGATGCCGGCGATCTACGACCTGGCCAATCGCGGGCTGCTACCGCCTGGTTTCGCGTTGGTGGGGTTCGCCCGCCGGGATTGGGCCGACGAGAACTTCGCCGAGCTGGTCCACGATTCGGTCCGGGAACATGCCCGGACCCCCTTCCGCCAGGAGGTCTGGGACCGGCTAGCCGAGGGCATCCGGTTTGTGACCGGCAGCTTCGACGACGATGCCGCCTTCGACGACCTCGTCACGGTGGTCGAAGAACTCGATCAAAGCCGGGGCACCAGCGGCAACCACGCCTTCTACCTGTCGATCCCGCCCGCGATGTTCCCAGTGGTGCTCAAACAGCTCGCCCGCACCGGCCTGGCAGCGCAGGACGGCCACCAGTGGCGCCGGGTGGTCATCGAGAAGCCGTTCGGGCACGACCTGCACAGCGCCCAGGAACTTAACGAGATCGTCAACGACGTCTTCCCCGAGGAGTCGGTGTTCCGCATCGACCACTACCTCGGCAAGGAGACCGTGCAGAACATCCTGGCGCTGCGGTTCGCGAACCAGCTGTTCGAGCCGATCTGGAACGCCAACTACGTCGACCACGTGCAGATCACCAT
This sequence comes from Pseudonocardiaceae bacterium, assembly GCA_035275565.1. GTDB lineage: Bacteria > Actinomycetota > Actinomycetes > Mycobacteriales > Pseudonocardiaceae. Next base: position 11,239 of record DATEMN010000513.1, read on the forward strand.
GGCCGAGGACATCGGCCTCGGCGGCCGGGCGGGCTACTACGACGGCATCGGCGCGGCCCGCGACGTGATCCAGAACCACCTGCTGCAACTGCTCGCGCTGACCGCCATGGAGGAGCCGATCTCCTTCCATCCCAAGGCTCTGCGCGCCGAGAAGATCAAGGTGCTCGAGGCGACGCACGCCACCGAGCCGCTCGACGAGACCACCGCCCGGGGCCAGTACACCGGTGGCTGGCAGGGCGGTCAGAAGGTGCCGGGGCTACTGGAGGAGG
>DATEMN010000514.1:0-6077 GCA_035275565.1 Pseudonocardiaceae bacterium
AACCCGGCTCATCGATCATGCCAGGCAAGGTCAACCCAGTGCTCTGCGAGGCGACCATGATGGTCGCCGCACAGGTGATCGGCAACGACGCCTGCGTGGCGTTCGCCGGCTCGCAGGGCAACCTGGAACTCAACGTGATGATGCCGGTGATGGCGCGCAACCTGCTGGAGTCAGCTCGGCTACTCGCCGCCGCAGCGCGGTTGCTCGCCGACAAGGTCATCAAGGACACCGAGGCCGACGCCGAACGCTGCCGCGAGTACGCCGAGTCCTCCCCCGCGATCGTGACCCCGCTCAACCGCCACCTCGGCTATGAGGAGGCGGCCACGATCGCCAAGCAGGCGCTCCTCGAACGACGCACCATCCGCGACGTGGTGCTGGAACGCGGCCACGTCGACAACGGCACCCTCACCCCCACCCAACTCGACGAAACCCTAGACGTCTTGGACATGACCCGCCGCCCGACGTAGCCACCTGGGCCACCTGGCTGTCCCGGAAGGGCTGTCTCGCACTATCACAGGCGCGGGGCAGCCCTTCGTCCTGAGCGTGTCACGACCTGACAGTCGCAGGCGGCGGGTTGTCGTCGCAGACCACGTCGCTGCCGTAGTAGGGCAGTTGGTCGTCCCGAACCCAGCCTTGAGCTCCGGTGGACGTGTTACGCACTAAAGTCCACGTGCCACCGTCTCCGGGGAGGTAGCAGAGGTAGTCGGCGCGCTGGTCGTGCATCCCCTGACCGGTCTGGATGCAGCTGTTACTGGGACCACTGCGCAAGGTCACGGTGCTGGCTGGAAAGTTTATCCAGCCGTGCGTGTCCTTGTCCGGATAGCTGAGGCCGCAGGTTATGGTATTGGATGCACCCACACCGGGATTCTTCTGATGTGGTGCAGGCGCTTCTCCTGCGCTTGCGGGGACAGTCATGGCGAGTGTGGCCGTGGCTGCCGCCAGCACCGAACCGGCCACACGTGCGGAGGTCCAAGACATCTAGTAGTTCCTCTCTCGATTGGAATCCCAGGTCCCCCGCCCGACCGATCTCCTGGGACGCGACCGCTGTGTTGCGATGACTACGCTAGGTCGCGTCGCTTTCTAATCGCTTTCCATTCGCTTGCTGCCGTCCACTGATGGTTGTTCGCCGCGTGCGCGGCGTGACCAGGCGGGACAGGAGTGGCCGGTGGGAACCATTCGAGGGATAGTCCAGTTACTATCCGGCACCACATGGCTACACTCGGTGCTAGTCAGCGAGGGGGTGACGGATGGACTTCGAGGTGCTCGGGCCGCTGCGAGTGCGACACGGCGGGCAGTCGGCCCGGCTGTCTGCGCCGATGCCTCGTACCCTGCTCGGGGTGCTGCTCACGCAGGCGAACACCCCGGTGCGGGTGGACGTCCTGGTTGATGCGCTGTGGGCCGGCCAACGGGACCCACGCGCGGCGAAGAAACTCCAGCTGCACGTGCATCGCCTGCGCTGCATCCTGGGCGATCCGGCACGGATCCGCTTCGAGCACGGTGGGTACACGCTGCAGGTGCACCCCGGTGAGCTCGACGCCGAGCGATTCGAGTCCGCGCTTGCCGAGGGCAGCGACGCCGGGCAGCCGGCGCGTGCTGTGGCCCTACTGCGCAGCGCGCTGCGGCTCTGGCGCGGCGAGCCCTTCAGCGATGTCACCGACCTGCCGCTGCTGCGCGCCGAGGCCGACCGGTTGGCCGAGCGTCGGCTGACCGGCCTTTCCCAGCTGTATGCCGCCGAGTTGGCCTGCGGCCATGCCACTGCGATCATCCCGGAGCTCATTGAGCTGGCCACCCGCCACCCGATGCGGGAACGGCTGCAGGGGTTGCTGATGACCGCGCTCTATCAGGCCGGCCGGCAAGCCGAGGCGCTGGAGGTCTATCACCGCACCCGCAGCGCCCTGATCGAACAGCTCGGGCTGGAGCCCGGCAACGAGCTGCAACGTCTGGAGCACGCAATCCTGACCGGTGACCCGCTGCTGGAGTCCCCGAGGCTGGAGTCCTCGACGACGCACGCGATCACCCCGGCGCAGCTGCCCGCCGACATCACCGACTTCACCGGACGCAAGGTCCAGCTGGCCACGATCCAGCACTTGGCCGCCACGGATCGATACGAATCGATGCTGGTCGCGATCACCGGCAAGGCGGGGGTGGGGAAGACGACCCTCGCCGTGCACGCCGCGCACCGGCTACGGGTCCACTACCCCGACGGGCAACTGTTCGTGGACCTGCGGGGGGCGCAGGGTCACCCGCTGGCACCGGCGGATGTGCTGGCCCGTTTCCTGCGTTCACTCGGGGTGGACCGCACCGCGATCCCCGACGACATCGAGGAACGCGCCGCCTTGTATCGCAGCCGGCTCGCCGACCGGCGACTGCTCATCCTGCTGGACAACGCAGCAGGCGAGGCTCAGCTGCGGCCGCTGCTGCCAGGCACCCCCGAGTGCGCGGTGCTGGTTACTGGCCGGATCCGGCTGGCCGGCCTGAACGGCACCCGGCTGATCGATCTGGACATCCTCGAGCCCGACCAAGCCGTCGAGCTGCTGGCCCGGGTCGCCGGACCGCTGCGAGTGGCGGCGGAACCGGGAGCTGCCCGGGAGATCGTGCGGCTCTGCGGGTTCCTGCCGTTGGCCGTCCGGATCGCCGGCGCGCGGTTGGGTGCCCGACCGCACTGGCGGTTGGAGCGCCTCGAGGCTGACCTGGCCGACGAGGATCACCGGCTGGACACCCTGCGGGCCGGAGATCTGGACGTGCGGGCCAGTCTCGCGCTGAGCTACGAAAACCTGGACCCGACAGCCCGGTGTGCGTTCCGCAGGCTCGGGTTGCTCGAGGTCCACGACTTCGCACCCTGGATCACCGCCGCGCTGCTCGACATCCCGCAAGCCAAGGCCGAGGAGCTGGTCGACACCCTGGTCGACATGCAGCTCCTCGAGGTGGCCGGGCCCGATGCCGCCGGTGCGCTGCGTTACCGCTTCCATGACCTGCTGCGCGCCTACGCCCGGGAGTTGGCCGCCGCGGAGGAGCCGGAAGCTGACCGGCTCGCGGCGTTGGACCGGGCGTTCGGAGGTTGGCTGGTCCTGGCTGAGGAGGCCGGGCGGGGGTCTGAGGTTGGCCGCTCTTCAAGGCAGCCCGCACGCGGGTTGGTAGCTCTTGAAGAGCGGCCAACCGGGGGTCAGTGCGCGTAATCCTCCAGCATCTCGGTGACCAGGGCTGCGATCGGTGAGCGCTCCGACCGGGTGAGGGTGACGTGGGCGAACAGCGGGTGCCCCTTGAGTTTCTCGATCACTGCGGCCACCCCATCATGGCGACCAACCCGCAGGTTGTCACGCTGCGCGACATCGTGGGTGAGCACCACCCGGGATCCGGTGCCCAGCCGGGACAACACCGTGAGCAACACATTGCGCTCCAGGGACTGGGCCTCATCGACGATCACGAAGCTGTCGTGCAGGGACCGCCCACGGATGTGGGTCAACGGCATCACCTCGAGCATGCCACGGTCGATCACCTCATCGATGACCTCCTGCGAAGCGACCGCCCCGAGGGTGTCGAACACCGCCTGCGCCCAGGGTTGCATCTTCTCGTTCTCGCTACCCGGCAGGTAACCCAGGTCCTGACCGCCGACGGCGTAGAGGGGGCGGAAGACGACGACCCGACGGTGCGCGCCGCGCTCCATCACGGCCTCCAAACCGGCGCATAGCGCAAGCGCCGACTTGCCGGTCCCGGCCCGGCCACCGAGGGACACGATGCCTACCGCGGGGTCGAGCAGCAGGTCCAGCGCGATCCGCTGCTCAGCGGAGCGCCCGCGCAGCCCGAACGCCTCCCGATCACCGCGGACCAGCCGGGCGCGCTTGTCCGCGGTGATCCGGCCCAGCGCGGTCGCCGTCCCGGCGAGGAGCCGCAAACCAGTGTGGCAGGGCAGCCCAGCGGCGTCGGGGTGCTCGGTGAGATCGGCGATCCCCGTCTTGTAGAGCTCCTCCAGCACTGAAGGCCCGACCTCGACATCGCTCATCCCGGTCCACCCCGACGGCACCACATCCTGAGCGCGGTACTCGTCGGCCGGCAACCCCACCGCGCCTGCCGTTACCCGCAGCGGCATGTCCTTGGTGACCAGCGTGACGTCGTGACCGTCGGCCGCCAGGTTCAGCGCGCAGGCCAGGATCCGGGAGTCGTTGGTCTCGGTACGGAACCCGGCCGGCAGCACTGTCGGGTCGGCGTGGTTCAGCTCGACGCGCAGGGTGCCGCCGAACTCGCCAATCGGGACCGGAACGTCCAGCCGGCCGTGGGTCACCCGCAGATCGTCGAGCAGGCGCAGCGCCTCCCGAGCGAACCAGCCGAGTTCCGCGTGATGCCGCTTGCCCTCCAATTCCCCGATGACCACGAGGGGAAGCACCACCTCATGCTCGTCGAACCGGTGCAACGCCCATGGATCGGACAGCAGCACCGACGTGTCCAGCACATAAGTGCGGATACCCGGGGCGGTGGAGCGGGGCGAGTGAGCGGCATGCACGGCAACTCCCTGGCGAGCGCGGCACCGCACCCGCTACTCGGTGGGCCGGCCGGCCTCTGGTTGATCGCTCCCACAGCACCCCGGACGGGGTCAGCAGAACCGACCACGAGGGCCAGGTGCCGGCCCTCCCGTGCGCGCCGTGGGCGGTTTATCCGCCCAATCGACAGCAGCCACGACCAGGGCCTCCCGTGGCGCGACGCCTCCGGCACGTCCCGCCACTTCCGCACGCTACCGGTGCATGGCCGTCATGGGCAGGCATCCAGGCAGGTGAATCGACCGTTTTCGGCCCACGACGGGTGGTCTCACCCGGCCAGCTCAGCGCGTACTACCGACGGGACCAGCGGCTCGTCGAGCAGCCGCAGGTAGCGCCGGTCCAGTGATTGCGCCGACGGGCGGGCCTCCAGCCAGGCGCGCAGCAGCCGGTAGCCCTCCACGTAGGTAGTGGTGTACGCGCGCCACAACGGATCGGACAGAAACCGCAACATCTGCCTGGCGCGCGGTTCGGTGACAAGCAGCCACCGTTGCAGGTAGGCCAGCACGTCCGCCGGGTCGGCGCCCTGATCGTGCAGCATGAGCGCGGCGTCCTGACGGACCCTGAGCAGGCCCGCCGCAGCCGTCTCGAGACGCTCGGCGAGCTCACCGTCCATCCGCAGTCCCAGGTCGCCGAGGATCTCCGCCGCCCACGGCCCCCACCCGGGGCCGACCGCGGCATGCAGCCCGAGGTCGGCCAACCCCTCCGCCATCAGGCACTGCGGGGTGTTCACCAGAAAGATCGTCTGCTCGGCGTGGCGCTGCGTCCGCACCAGGCCAGCCTCCTTGCGGCAGTGCTCGGTGTGGTGGCCGGGGTAGGACTCGTGCGCGACCAGATGCGGCAAGTTGGCCATCCGGTGCCCGATATCGGCGTTGATCGCCACCCGGGAACGGAAGTCACCGAGGTAGTAGTTGAACCCGCTCCACGGTTTGTCGGTGACCACCTCGTAGTGCACGGTCTCCTCAGGGGGCAGCCCGACCTTGCCACGGACCCGGTCCCGCAAGGCGCTGGACAGGGCATGCACGGCGGGTTCCAGCCGTTGCGGCGCAATCTCGTCCCGGGTCCGGTGCGCGATCAACCGCTGCGCCAGTGAGTCGGTGCCCGGCAGCAACCGATCGATCTCGGCGTGCGCCTGACGGTAGACGTCCGGGTCCCCAGGCTCGATAAGAACGTCGAAGTACGCCTGTACCTCGGCCACGAACCCGACTGGCCGGCCAGCCAGCACCTGCCCGCTGCACTCCAGAGCGGCGAGGTGAACATCCAAGAAACGGGCTCGCGGCTCGGGCAATCCGGCGGCCTGCACTTCGGCTCGCAGGTGGGCCGCGCGGCGAGCCAACGCCGCCGGATCCGGTCGCGGCTCGTTGTCGACTTGGCGACGCAACGCCGGATCGCCGGTGTAGGCGTCGACGAAGCCCTCGACCAGGCGGTCGAACCGCAGCCCAAGCACAAGATACTCACGAACCACATCCATCGCCGAAGAATAAGCGCCGTGAGTGGCGATGCGACCTATAGGTCGCATCGCCACTCACGGCGCTTATTCTTCGGCGA
>DATEMN010000515.1:0-5811 GCA_035275565.1 Pseudonocardiaceae bacterium
GGCTCCTGCGGTGCAGTACTCGGGGTCAGGATTCGCCCTCGTCGCGCGCTTTGGCGGGCGCGTTGTCGGCGATGGCAATCGGCTCACTCGGGACGTCCCCAAGGCTGGACTCCCCAGAACTGGGCACTTCCGGGGTGGGCGCTTCGGTCCCGGCGACCTCGGGCGGCGGTGCCTGCGCCGGGCGACCTGTAAAGGCCCGGCGCTTGACTTCCTCCACGTCGGCGGCGCTGCGCTCGGTGACCAGCGCGATGATCGCCATCGGCGCGTTGTCGCCCTTGCGTGGTATCGCCTTGACGATCCGGGTGTAGCCACCCGGCCGGGTCGCGAAATGCGGGCCGATCTCCGCGACCAGCTTGTGCACCACGTCCTTGTCGCGGATCACCCGCATGATCTCGCGGCGGTTGTGCAGGTCCGCCTTGCGCGCCTTGGTGATCAACCGCTCAGCGAACGGACGTAGCCGCTTAGCCTTGGCCTCAGTGGTGGTGATCTTGCCGTGCGTGAACAGTGATGTCGCCAGGTTGGCCAGCATCAGCCGCTCATGGGCGGGCGACCCACCGAGCCGAGCGCCCTTGGTCGGCGTTGGCATTATGGCTCCCTTCGGTCGACCCGTGAGTGGCGATGCGAGTCATGACTCGCATCGCCACTCACGGGTCTGTTAGAGCTGCTCGGTTTCTGCGTAGTCTTGGCCGTCGTCGGTGCCGTAGTCGGTGCCGTTGTCAGCCCCGTTCTCGCTGACGTCGCTCCACCCGTCGATCGAGTACTCGGCCGCCGCCGCTGTGGGGTCGAACCCGGGTGGGCTGTCCTTGAGCTGCAGGCCGAGACCGGCCAACTTCAGCTTCACCTCGTCGATCGACTTAGCCCCGAAGTTGCGGATGTCGAGCAGGTCGGCCTCGCTGCGGCTGACCAGCTCACCCACGGTGTGAATGCCTTCGCGCTTGAGGCAGTTGTAGGACCGGACGGTGAGATCCAGGTCCTCAATGGGCATCGCGAACGCCGCGATGGTGTCCGCTTCGGCCGGTGACGGACCGATCTCGATACCCTCGGCGTCCACGTTGAGCTCGCGGGCCAGCCCGAACAGCTCCACCAGGGTGCGACCGGCCGAGGCCAGCGCATCCCGGGGAGACAACGACGGTTTGGTCTCGACGTCCAGGATCAGCTTGTCGAAGTCGGTGCGCTGCTCGACCCGGGTGGCCTCGACCCGGTAGGTCACCTTCATCACCGGCGAGTAGATGGAGTCCACCGGAATCCGGCCGATCTCCGCACCGGACGCCTTGTTCTGTACCGCAGGCACGTAGCCGCGGCCCCGTTCGACGACCAGTTCGATCTCCAGCTTGCCCTTCCCGTTCAGGGTGGCGATGTGCAGATCGGGGTTGTACACGGTGACACCGGCTGGCGGCACGATGTCCCCCGCCGTGACGTCACCCGGGCCCTGCTTGCGCAGGTACATCGTCACCGGCTCGTCCTCCTCGGAGCTGACCACGAGCTCCTTGAGATTGAGGATGATGTCGGTGACGTCCTCCTTGACGCCCGGAACGGTGGTGAACTCGTGCAGCACGCCGTCAATACGGATGCTGGTGACCGCCGCTCCCGGAATCGACGAGAGCAAGGTCCGACGTAGCGAATTTCCCAGGGTGTAGCCGAAGCCCGGCTCCAGCGGCTCGATGACGAACCGGGAGCGGGTGTCAACGACCGGCTCCTCGCTCAGGTTGGGTCGCTGAGTGATCAACATGGTGATATTCCTCCTCTGGCGCCCACTATTTGACGCCGTCGGTCGGGGTTACTTGGAATAGAACTCGACGATCAGCTGCTCCTGCAGCGGCACGTCGATCTGGGCGCGCTCCGGCAGCCGGTGCACCAGCACCCGCAGCGTTGTGGGGACCACTTGCAGCCACGCCGGTATGGGACGGTCTCCGACGGTCTCCCTGGCCACCATGAACGGCAGCGTCGGCAGCGACTTCGGCTTGACGTCGATGATGTCGAACTTGGACACCCGCAGGCTGGGGACGTCCACCTTCTTGCCGTTGACCAGGAAATGCCCGTGCGTCACCAGCTGACGCGCCTGCCGACGGGTGCGGGCCAGGCCCGCCCGGTAGATGACGTTGTCCAGCCTGGACTCCAGGATCTGCAACAGCGTGTCACCGGTCTTGCCGACCCGGCGGCTGGCCTCCTCGTAATACCGGTGGAACTGCTTTTCCATGACGCCGTAGGTGAAGCGGGCCTTCTGCTTCTCCTGCATCTGCAGGAGGTACTCGCTCTCCTTGATCCGCGCCCGGCCGTGCTGGCCGGGCGGGTACGGCCGACGCTCGAATGCTTGATCGCCGCCGACCAGATCGGTCTTGAGCCGGCGGGACTTACGAGTTATAGGTCCGGTGTACCGAGCCATCTCTGACTATTCCCTCCCGCGCCCTAGACCCGGCGCCGCTTCGGCGGCCGGCAACCGTTGTGCGGCTGCGGCGTCACGTCCTGGATGGTGCCGACTTCCAAACCGGCGGCCTGCAACGACCGGATCGCCGTCTCCCGGCCCGAACCCGGGCCCTTCACGAAGACGTCGACCTTCTTCATACCGTGCTCAGCGGCCTTGCGAGCCGCGTTCTCAGCGGCCATCTGCGCGGCGAACGGGGTGGACTTACGCGAGCCCTTGAACCCGACGTGTCCGGCCGACGCCCACGCGATCACCGCGCCGCTGGGGTCGGTGATCGAGACGATCGTGTTGTTGAACGTCGACTTGATGTGCGCATGGCCATGCGCGACGTTCTTCTTCTCTTTGCGGCGCACCTTCTTGGTGCCCGCACCTGATCGTGCTTTGGGTGGCATGCGGTTGCACTCCTACATCCAAAAGTCTGGGTACAAGGTCTGGGGGGTCACTTCTTTCCGGCCTTCTTCTTGCCGGCGACTGTCTTCTTCGGACCCTTACGGGTGCGGGCGTTGGTCTTGGTTCGCTGACCCCGCACCGGCAACCCGCGGCGCCACCGCAGGCCCTCGTAACAGCCGATCTCGATCTTCCGACGGATGTCGGCCTGGACCTCGCGACGGAGGTCACCCTCGACTTTGTAGTTGTCCTCGATGTAGTCCCGCAGCCGGACGAGATCCTCGTCGGACAGGTCCTTGGAACGCAGATCGGGGCTCACCCCGGTAGCGCTGAGGATCTCGTGCGAACGGGTACGGCCGATGCCGTAGATATAGGTCAGTGCGATCTCCATCCGCTTGTCGCGGGGGAGGTCGACGCCCACGAGTCGGGCCATGCGACGGTTGTCTCCTGTCTCGTCGTCCCCAGGTCTGCTCCCCGGCCGTCCCGTGACGAACTCGTCGTTCGCGGGCCCCGGCCTGGTGTCCGGAGGTGGACCGATCCCGTCTGGATCGGCTGGCGCGGGGAGATCTTCTTACGCCGTAGGACCGGCGACGTCGTGCACTGCTCAGCCCTGACGCTGCTTGTGGCGCCGGTTCTCGCAGATCACCATCACCACGCCGTGGCGGCGGATCACCTTGCACTTGTCGCAGATCTTCTTGACGCTCGGCTGCACCTTCACGTCATCTCTCCTGGTGCGCTACTTGTAGCGGTAGACGATGCGGCCACGGGACAGGTCATAGGGCGAGAGCTCCACGACCACCCGGTCCTCGGGCAGGATGCGGATGTAGTGCTGGCGCATCTTACCGCTGATGTGCGCGAGAACGCGGTGACCGTTCTCCAACTCGACCCGGAACATCGCGTTGGGGAGTGGTTCGACCACCTTGCCTTCGACCTCGATGGCCCCGTCTTTTTTGCCCATGTCCTCCGCGTTTCCTGCTCACTTCGCCGCGCCGCCGGGTGGCGGCCGTACCGCGACGCAGACACCGGCCAGTTCCAAGACGTGGGGAGGCATCACACCAAGTGCTTCGACGCACCGCTGAGCAGAAAACCTGCGCAGACACCTGCAGACACGCTGAGAACCGACGCGGATACTCGCGCCGATGACACAGTGTACGTCCAGTTCAGTGAGGGACCCACACCGACCCTCGCCCGATCACCGTGGAGGTCGAGGGGCTCTCACCCGCTCGCCTATCCAGCCTGCGACCAGCACTGCCCCCCACGGGCCCGCGACCCAAACCCACCACGGGTAAATCCAGCTCAAGGTAGCCAGGGACACGATGGCCCAGATCAGCAGGTTGATCACGCTCGCGCTGGCCCAAGTGGCGACCGCGGCGCGCCCTCGACGCCCATGCCGGTGGGGTTGTGGCACCTCATGGCGGGCCGCCGGGGCAGCCGGTGGCGCAACCCTAGGCAGGTCGGTGGTGAGCGCCTCGAGCTCGCCGTAGGTCCGGGCTGCCCATGCCTGCTGGACCCGCTCGTCGTACTCGGCGAGGTCCAGGCGACCGTCGTTGTGCGCCAACCGCAACTCTTCGGCGACCCGCTGCCGATCGGTGTCCGCAGCTCGCATTCGGTCCCGTGACGTCTGGTCGTCCACGATCCCCATTGTGCCTTTTGTTCCGCCCATCGGTACCTCCAGCTGGCCCCCGGTCCGTGACACCGGCCGGCTGGGCGGCGTCACCTCGCCAAGCAAGGGAGAAATTGTGATGGCTATACCGGCAGCAGGCACGGCCTGGCACGTACAGGTTGGTCGATCAGCGCCGCCCAACTTTCCCCTGCATGGTCTGGCACCAGATCCGCAACGAACTACTGGGCGTGTTCGCCAACCCCGGTTATGCAGCATGCAGGCGGGTCTCCGGATCGGTCAGGTCATGACCCGTGAGGTCGCGGATGCGGTGGAGCCGGTAGCGCAGGGTGCTGCGATGGATGTGCAGCGCTTCGGCGGTGTCGTTGCAGTTTCCGCTGTGCTCGAGGAAGGCAGACAGGGCGGCGACCAGGTCAGTGCCGCGGCGGCTGTCGTAGTCGAGCCACGGCCCGAGCCACTCCCCGATCAAGGTGGCAATCTCGAGTGACGAGCCCGGCCCGGTGAGCCATCGGTAAACACCCAGTTCGTCGAACACGGTGATCCCGTACGGGTTGGGCAAGCTCGTGCGCACCTGCAGGGCATGGACGGCCTGGCGGTAAGAACGGGAGAACTGGCGCGGGTGATCGGCATGCCCGCCGACCCCGATCGCACCCCGGCAGCTATGCAGCTCCAGAGCGATCGAGGTGTGCAGCTGCCTCCACCCCCGGGCGTCACACCAGACGCCGGGCCGAGTCGCGAGCGCGACCAGACTGTCGTCGCGGCGGAGCAAATGTGCTGGCACGCCTCCAAGAGCCGGCCGTGCACAGCGACCCTCTTACCGTTCATATGAACTCTCAGCCAACGTGATGGCGAGCAGGTCAACCGTCCTACTAAACCAGCGGATGTCCTCCTTGAGAACGTGCCACTCCCAAGAGCCGATGCGGATCTGTTCCTGCCAGGCCACGCCCCTGAAAACCCCGGCCCTGCAAGTGCAACGGCCGGATTCCCAAGCTGCTCCAGGAGAACGCCGACCTCTTCGCCCAAGCGCCCGACTTCACGATGCTCGACGTCCTGGCGGTCAAGCTCCCCTGACTACAGGCACCTGCGCTAGCAGGTCCAACCGCGGACTCGCCACCTTTCGGCAACTCTCTGATCTTGCACTTAGCGAAGACGACACGGTCTCACTGCTAAGGAGAGAGAACGGTCTCACCGCTCAACGAGAGAGAAAGAGAGCGCTAGCAATGCAACAGCAAGATGGCGCACAAGCAGCTTCAGCAGTGATCAGGGTGGTGAATGCGTTGAGGTTGCCGACCTCGCAGGCGGCGGCTGGGCCGTGCGGGACAGCAAGGACCCGCACGGCCCAGCCCTGATGTTCACCGCGACCGAGTGGACCGCGTTCACC
>DATEMN010000516.1:0-2262 GCA_035275565.1 Pseudonocardiaceae bacterium
GCGCACCCCGCTCCCTGGCCGAACTCGGCCTGAGAAAGGCCGACCTGTCGGTAGCGGCCCGCGCGGCAGCCAGCCAGGCGTATCCCAACCCGCTGCCGGTCACCGTGGCGAGCGTCCTCGCCGTCCTGCGAGCGGCGTACGAGGGCGACCGGCCGCAAACGAAGCTCTGACCGACGAGAACCATCGAGACCAATGAAAACTGAAAGGTGAACACCATGCCCCTCGGACTGCTCCGGCGGCGACTCAGCGGTGCCCCCGGAGGCGCCACGGGCCTCACGCTTCCCATCCCGACCGGCGCGGGCGTCGTCGTCCGCGAGGTCTTGGACCCGGTGAACCAGCCCCTCCGCGCCGCCGAGGTAACGGTCACGGAGCGCCGCAGCCACCAGGTCGCGGCGCGCGGCACCACGGACCCGTACGGACTGTTCATGGCCGTGCTGCCGCCGGGCAGTTACAGCCTGATGGTCGTGGCTGAGGGGCTGGAGCCGCACCGCGAGACCGTCGAGGTGGTCGCCGACGCGGGCGTGGCCTCCCAGCGGGTCTGGCTCCAGCCGGGCCGGCAGGCCGACCTCCCGGTGCCCGGCACCTGGCTCTTCGACCCGCCGCACACGGCGATCCGGTTCATCGCCAAGCATGTCGGGATGGCCCATGTGCACGGCCGCTTCGAACGCTTCGAGGGCGGTATCCAGGTCACCCAGGACGTGTCCGACTCCCGCGTCCATGTGCGCATCGACGCGTCGAGCATCACCACCGGCAACAACACCCGGGACACACACCTGCGTTCCGCCGACTTCCTCGACGTCGAGCACTTCCCGTACATCGACTTCCAGAGCACCCGCTTCGCCTACCGGGGCGGCAGCAAGTGGACCCTGCTGGGCACCCTGACCATGCACGGCATCAGCCGCTCCATATCCCTGGACACCACCTACCTGGGCATGGTCAACGGCGGCTACGGCGAGGAACTGCGCTGCGCCGCCCTGGCCAAGACGGAACTGCACCGCGAGGACTACACATTGAACTGGCGCTCCATGCTGGCCCGCGGCATCGCGGTGGTCGGCCCGACGGTCCAGCTGGAACTGGACGTCCAGGCGATGTACCGCACGCACGACACCCCGACGCCGCCGGCGTAGAGGCGGCCGACTCCATCAGCCCATGATGGCTCTGGTGAGCACACCGGTCCCTGAAGTGCTTCTGCAGGAACGGATACACGACGAACAGGGGCCGGGGTCAGCACGACGACGGCCAACGGCAGCGACATCGGCGCGGTCTCGGCACGGGCATTGCCGAACCCGCCCGCCTGATCGTGGACAGCGGCGACCAGACCATGTTCGACTTCTACACGCACGCCGTGGACCCTGGCACGGTCGTCTTCGAAGTCAACTGGCACATCGCGCCGCTCCCGTACTGGGAATGGATCACTCCTCAGTACGCTGGCGCCAAGAAGCTGACAAACAACTCAGGAGCCATGGTGACGGGCCGCGTCATGCCGCCGCCGGAGGCCGCGCACCGGCCCCCGAAGGGTTCCCGACTTTCCGCGAGCGGTGGGCGTTCCCGTACGAAGGGAGTGACGAAATCTGCGGCCGGGCCCTGGAAAGGACCCTGCGGGAGGAGATAGTTCCGCGCATGCGGCAGCTTCTCGACCGGTTGAATCCCGCAGCCCGCGATCTCGTTGCCCCGCACCTCGCCGAACTGTAACTTCGTTCGTGGTCCCTTTGCGGCCCCTTGGCCGGGCCGAGGCCGAACTGCATCCCTTGGGTCTGCATATTGTGTACGGCGGATGCCTGCTCGAGTGTTCACCGAAGGGGGCGTCTTTATTGGTGCGGGACGCTGCTTCGAGGGCGTTGGGGGTCCGGCCTGATTGATCGTCCAGCCGGTCGAGGCGGCCCTACCGCGCCGACGGACTACGGGTGCCGGATTCTCGTACGTGGGCTCAGTGGGCATCAGCGGGGATGTGTTGGGTTCCGATCCGCTTGCGGAACACCCAGTAGGTCCACCCTTGGTAGAGCAGCACCAGAGGCGTCACGATGACCGCGACCCACGTCATCATCTTCAGCGTGTACGGACCCGAGGCCGAGTTGTCGATTGTCAGATTCCACGCGTCATTCAGCGAAGACGGCATGACGTCCGGCGCCAGGGCCAGGAAGATCGCCGCCACCGTGGCCGCGATGGCGACTCCGGTGAAGGTGAACGCCCACCCTTCCCGCGCCCGGGCGTTCATCGCGAGCGTGCCGAGGAGCCCGACGACCGCCACGGCCAGCGCCACCG
>DATEMN010000517.1:0-2406 GCA_035275565.1 Pseudonocardiaceae bacterium
CCCCTGGCATCCGACTCCTTGCGGATGCGGCGGATCTTCGACACCGACGCCCTCGCCGCCATGTTCCCGCTCGCCTCGGCGGACCTGCCCGCACCGCTGCCCGGTGAGGGCATCCCCACAGGCGGGGTGCTGTACGGGCTGAACACCGCCACCAACGGAGTCGCCTGGTGGGATCGGTGGGCCCAGGACAACCACAACTCCGTCGTCCTCGCCCGCTCCGGCGCCGGCAAGTCCTACCTGGTCAAGCTGGAGCTACTGCGCTCGCTCTACCGCGGCATCGAGAACTACGTGATCGACCCCGAGGACGAGTACGCCCGCCTGGCACGAGCAGTCGGCGGCACTTACGTCCATCTCGGTGCCGAGGATGTCCGCCTCAACCCCTTCGACCTACCTCTCCACACCCGTCCCGACGGACGCCGCTCCGCTTCCAAGGACGCCTTGGTCCACCGTGCGTTGTTCGTACACACGGTCTTGGCCGTCCTGCTCGGTTCTGGGCTGACCGCGACCGAGCGGGCGATGCTGGACCGGGCAATCACCGCGACATACCAGCGAGTGGGCATCACATCCGACCCGCGCACTTGGACCCGGTCCGCCCCGCTACTGACCGACCTTGCTGCCACCCTGCACCGCTCCAAAGACCGGACCGCAGCCGAGTTGGCGGCCCGGCTGCATCCCTTCACCCGCGGCGCCTACTCCGGACTGTTCGCTGGCCCCACCACGACCCGGCCGGAGGGTCATCTGGTCGTGTTCTCGTTGCGTGACCTTGCCGACGAACTCAAGCCCATCGGAACCCTGTTGACCCTGGATTCGATCTGGCGCCGGGTGTCCAACCCGGCACTGCGCCGACCGCGGCTGGTGACCGTGGACGAGGCGTGGTTGTTGATGAAGGAGCCAGCCGGGGCGGAGTTCCTGTTCCGCATGGCCAAGTCATTCCGCAAGCGCTGGGCAGGGCTCACAGTGGCCACCCAGGACACCTCTGACGTACTCGGATCCGACCTGGGCAAGGCGGTCGTGGCGAACGCCGCCACCCAAATCCTGCTGCGCCAGGCCCCACAGGCCATCGACGAGATCACGCGGACGTTCGATCTGTCCGAGGGCGAGCGGCAGTTCGTGCTCACGGCCGACCGCGGCCAGGGACTTCTCTCCGCCGGGACCGAGCGAGTCGCGTTCCAGGCTGTGGCGTCGCCGACCGAGCACTACCTGGTCACCACGAATCCGGCCGAGCTGGCTGCCTACGCCGACAGCGCTGAAGGTGCCGAGTCGGAGCAGTTGTTCCTCGATCTCGAGGTGACTGAGTCCCTGGGCGAGGCAGCAGACGAAGGGGCTGGCTACGAAGTCGATCTCGACGCCAGCTGAAGTGCCCATCACTGCCGCCAGTTCCCGGCCTGTGAACCTACCTGCCATACCCGTCCACCTGCCTTGACCCTTCTGAAAGGTCACCAGGCCGCCTCACACATCAAGCAGCTCGACCTGCTGCTCACAGGCCATCAGGGCGGCTTCTCGCTGGTCGACAAGACATGGTCGACCTTCACAAACTGCTGGTGGCACAGTCACTTCGGAGCATTCCGCAGTCCACCGCACTCTGAGTGGGGCAAGGTCAACGAACTCGAGCGTCGCCGCGACGGTGCCGTTCACGCTTCCTGGTGGAACTGGGACGGTGTAGGTGTCATGCGATCCCTGGATCCCCGGTGTGCAGCACGTAGTGGATCCCGCACAGCGCTTCCAGGTCAGGCAATGCATTATGGCCCGGGTAGCGTGGCCTGCGCTCACGCTGTGGCGGCAGCGGTTCAGCACGGTCCCACAGTTCATCCGACACGATCCACGGCGAGCCCCGCCGTCGCCGACCCGGCATAATCCCCGACCCGCTCGGCCGGCACCCCGGCGATCCGCTACCCCCTCGAGGAACTCAAGGCCGCGTCGAGCGTCCAAGCCGACCCGACAATCGCCCAGGTCCCCAGCTGGCCAGCCGGTTGGGGAGGGGATGCCAACGGGCCCCCGCATCAACGGCTCCGTCGCCGCGTCATATCAGCAGAAGAGACCGGGAGGGCGCATGCAGGGGAGCGGGAGGCAGCGGCAGGCACGGCTGAGACTGACACGGCAACGAACGCGACCAGACCGGGCGCGCAGCCGGCAGCGCTCGGAGCGGCCACTGCGATGGTGGAGGCGTATCCCTTGGGCTGCCATGGGCGCCGTTATTGGCGCCACTGCAGCCATCGGAGGTCTGGGTGGGACAGCCATCGCCACGTACTACGGGGCAGAGGTGTCAGACGCCATCCGCTTTCCGAACGTGATCGTTTAGTTCGGGTGGGTGGGCATGAACTCCCGTTCGTGGCGGGAGAGATGGGCGTGGTTCATCCGCTCGTCTGGCTTGTGGAGGTCGCTGGTGGCGTCGGTGCTCGGTCTGCT
>DATEMN010000518.1:0-3597 GCA_035275565.1 Pseudonocardiaceae bacterium
GAGTTCCTCGCGGATCGCGGCGCGCAGGGTTTCCAGGTCATCTGTCACACCTCGGCCTGCGCTTTCTTCAGTCGCTCGGCTCGCTCCCGATACCGCTCGTCAGGCTCAATGCCTGCCTCTCGCGCCATCTTGCGGACATGGGCGCTGGTCCAGCCAGACGCCTTAGCCACATCGGTGGGGCGGTGGCTGCCGTCCTTCAGGGCCGCGAGGACGACTTCCTTGAGGTCTTCGCTGGACTTCTTGAGGCGGTCGGCGTCCTTGGTGCGGCGGGCTCCAGCTGCGGCGACGTCTTCGAGGGTGGGCGGGGTCGGATTCATGACACCAATCTATCGCAACCCACTTGCGGTGGCCATGCCTCAGGCGTAGGGTTTGAGTCATCGCCACCGCTAGTGATGATCGATAGTCGGTAGCGATCACGCACCCGCAGTCGCAACAAGGGGGACCCGATGAACCGCAGGCTCCGCACCGTCCGCCAGGCCATCACCGCCGCACTCGGCACCGGCAAGGCTCTCGCCTACCGCACCCTCTCCGGCATCGTCGCCGTACACGTCGACCAAGGCCGCCTCATTCGCACCGGCGACCTCCTCGACCGGCTCGGCGCCGACGACCTCAAGGACGGACACCGCAGCTGGTACGGCAAGCACTGCGTCAAGGCCTACCGCGCCGCGAACGACGGCGCCGTCCCCATCCGCGTCTGGGCGCAGCACCGGACGACGGGCCGCTACGTGCACGTCAACGTCTACAACCCGCTGGACCGGGCGCTGTACATCGCGCTCCAGACGTACAAGGCCACTCGCCACCTCGTCGCCGCCGACTACGCGGAGGCCGCATAGACCGACTCCACCGAGCAGGCCGCACCCCTCCCGGCGTGGGAACTCACTCCAGCAGAAGAAGCCGCCCTTGATCACGCCTACTGGGAAGACCGGTGGGCGGATGAAGACGACAGCGACGCCGACGACTGACAGGAGCAACAGCATGATCCGCACCACGTACCGAGGCCGTGCCATCAAGGTCCTCGCAGCCCGCGGCAAGCCCTTCCACCGCAAACTCGTCATCAACGGCTACACCATCAACCATGGCTGGCAGGGCGACGACAGTCAGGCCCTGGACTGGTTCCGTCAGATCATCGACAAGATCGAGAACTCTGGCGGGGCGGGGATGGTCGCCATGCTCATCCCCGGCCAGTACACCGAACCCCACTGGTACGAGCCCGGTGCCATCGACATCAACCCCAATCGGCACGCCACTCGCCCCGGCGGAGTCTGTACCTGCACCCGGTGCGTCATCGCAGACCCCTGCGGCGACAAGGCCCGCTTCGCGCCGCTCCCGGTCGATGCCTGCCGCTCCTGCCACCAGATCGCCGACGGCCACAAGTGTGACGTGGACTTCCTCAACCCACACAACTACCGCGAGCCCACCGACATCCAGAAGGCTGGCAGGCAGGCCGCCGTCGACGAGTTCCAGCAGGACGACGACCCCGACGAGGAGACGTGCGACGCGATCTACCCGGAGAAGGTCCGCGGCTACCTGAGCCGACCGCGCTGCCTGCACTTTGCCGACCACCGCGACGCCGACGACCCGGACTTCCACTACGACCACCGCGGGTTCCGCTGGCCGCGCAAGGCCGCCTGATGGCCGCGCACACCCCGAACCCGATGGGCTGCCGCTGGTGCGGTATCGACCAACGCGTCCACTGCCAGCAGTGGAAGCCGCCCGTCGGCTGGCGCAGGTGGGAGCAGCCCACCCAAGAACAGATCAAGGCACGCATGCGCAAGCGGCGTGCCGCCCGACTGACCGTGTCACCCTGAATCGTGGCCCACTCTGGAATCCCCCGCCGGAGTGGGCCACTTGCACATTGCGAGACAGGACGGAAGCCATGCCTCTCAACGAGATCCAGCGCCGCGGTACCAAGACCCGGCTCACTGAAGGAACCACCCGCTACGCCCGAATCGTCGGCCGCAACATAGCCCTCCGGCGCGCCCATAAGGGGCTGACGCAGGAGGGCCTGGCAGCCGCCATGACCGCCGCGGACCTGCCCATCACCGCAAACGTGATCGGCTTCATCGAGGCCGGCCGCGTCGGCCGGCGCTCAGAGAATCAGTTCCGCAACGTGAGCGTCGATCAACTGATGGCTTTCGCGGCCTTCTTCGGCTGCGATGCGATGGCGCTGCTCACGCCGGCCTGTGAAGTGTGCGAGGGCTGTCCGCCCGCCGGGTTCACATGCAACGCGTGCGGAGCAGGTGAGACGGTCGGCGCCTGACTGGGTGGCTCAGTCCATGAACGAGCCGTCGGCCCGCCGCTGATGGCGTGAGTCGAGGTGCTTGCACTGCGGGCAGTGCCGCAGCACGCCCCGCTTCACCAGCATGCTGATCCAGACCGTCATCAGATGCATGAACCCGACACCGACGTCCTGCCCCAGCCGGTTGATCCCCGGCATCGTGCACGTGCGGCAATCCCTGCAACCCCCGGCCATAGCGGCCCCCTTCGCTCAGTGGGGGACACGGTAGAGGCGGGCGGGGTTGGCGGTGGCCCGGTTCACGAACCCGCGCGGGGCCAGCTGCCCTCCATGGTGCGCCCGCTCTAGCGCTTCCGATAGGGGATCGTGGCCATATCAAGCCAGGTAGCCTACGATTCAAAGGTCTGGGCGCTGATGCGCTAACGAAACAGGGGCTACACGGGAGCGTGGGGCATGGCTGGAGGATCAGCACCAAGCAGACGCAGAAACCCGGCAATCGGCGCCGAGTACGCCGCCCTCGTCTTCGACCTCAAACTCGAAGGCCTCTCCTTCGGCGCCATCGACACCCTCACCCGGGCGCCCGACGGACCCACCCGCGGCCACCGCATCAGCGCCACCACCGCCAAAGAACTCGTCTACGCCGAAGCCGCCCGCCGCCTCGACCCCCGCGTCGAAGCCTGGCGCGCCATCGAATCCGAACGCCTCGAAGCCAGCCTCGTCCGCCTCACACAAAGCGCAGAGCGCCTCGACGGCCTCGAAGCCGCAGCCCTCGCCGTCCTCGAACGCGAGCACATCACCGTCAACAACGGCCGCGTCATATCCATCGGCGACACCCCGCTCCCCGACGACGGGCCCGCACTCCAAGCCATCGGCCGGCTCACCCGCATCGAAGACACCCGGCGCGCCATCGAAGAATCCCGCCGCCGCGTCTCCGAGTCCCTCCGCAAACTCCACGGCCTCGACGCTCCCGTCCGGACCGAGTTGCAAGTCACTGAAGTCACCCGCGAGGACATCGAGCTCGCCGAGTTGGTCCGCGAAGCCAAGGCGAAGAACGCCGCAGAAGAGGCAGCGATCAAGGGCGAGGCGAGCGGATGAGCCTCACCCGAACAAGCCCAACTCCCGTCCCCGGCTGGGACAATGGAGTCACACGTGAATACAGGAGACCCCGGCGAGTGCTGGAAACACTCCCGGGGCATGGCCGATCTGCGAAGGAGATCGACATGACGAAGCGTACCCCGGGGAAGCCGGCAGGTACTCGATGCACTGCGTGCGGACGCAGCAAGGTGGATGAGCCGGAGCAGTTCCGGATCAGGCGCCGACGCGGTCGAGACACGATGTACCACCTCTGCAAGCCCTGCGAG
>DATEMN010000519.1:0-8444 GCA_035275565.1 Pseudonocardiaceae bacterium
CCCTAGCAAGCCCCCCAGCACAGCCCCCACCACCTCCACCACAGCCCCGACCACGACACCCAACACCGGCAGTGGCGCCACTCCCAACACCGGCAACGGCACCGGTCCCAACACCGGCAACGGCACCGGTCCCAACACCGGCAGTGGCACCACTTCGCACACCGGCAGTACGGCACCCGGCAATGCCAGCAACGTCGGCAGCACCACCACACCTAGCACCGCGCCCAGCGATGGCCGCAGCCCCACCGACGGCAGCACCACCACACCCGGTGATGGCAGTTCGACTACTCCGTCTCCATCCCCCTGAGAGCTGAGAGCGTCGCATAAACGGGAGGGACGGACGCCTTGTCAGCAGCAGTCTGCATCCAGAACGCGGTGAGCGGAGGTTGCGAGGCGGACCCGGTCCCGGCCGGCTGCTTTGGCGGCGAGCAGGGCGCCATCTGCGGCCAATAGTAGTTGGTCGAGCTCGCTGCCGTCGTCGGGGCACACCGCTGCCCCGATCGACACCGAGATGCCATCCACCGTGACCGGCCGGTCGTGTGGGCCGTGGACCGAGACACGCATCCGGCTGATCCGCAGCCGGATGCGGTCTGCGACATGCTCGATCTGAGCGGTTCCCACCCCAGGCAGCAGAATCACGAACTCCTCGCCGCCGAACCGCCCGACCAGGTCGTAGGGTCGGGTCTCGGCGCGAAGCTCGTCGGCGACGGCGCGCAGCAGCTGATCGCCGACGAGATGTCCCATCCGGTCGTTGAACGACTTGAAATGGTCCAGGTCGAGCATCAGCACTCCGAGCGGCTCAGTGAGCCGGCGGGCTCGTTCGATCTCCCGGCCAGCGACCTCGTGCCAGAACCCCGCAGTGAGCAGACCGGTCTTGCTGTCGGTGCGGGCTGCCTGCTGGAAGTGGGGTAGCAACAATGCGCGATGCAGCGCGATCGCGGTGACCACGAGGGGCGCGATGAGCCACGGCTGCCAGGCCAGCATGGCCGCGAATGCGACGCCTAACCCGAGCGAGGCCGCGACGACGACCTGATCGCCGAGGTTGCCCACTGCCTGCCGGGCCGGCTGCAACGGGTCGGACATCATCACAGCACCGACCACTAACCCGAAATTGACCAGCCAGCACACCGCTGCGGCGCCGATCAAGGCACCGAGCCCAGCCATGCCTTGCGGGATGATCGGGTACCCGGGGAGACCCGCTAGTTGCAGGGCTGTGGCAGCAGCGGCGGACGCCAGCACCATCGTCGCGCCGGAGAATAATGTGCGGTATAGGCGGGCTGGCCTGGTCCGGTACCAGGCGTGCAGATAGACCACCACGATCACGGCGAAGACCAGCGACAATGGGACAGCGAGTATCGCCGCGAAGATCCATAACGACTTCAGGTTCGGGTGCAGACCACCACCGACTGCTCGCTCCCGCAGGATCTCGATCCGGCGAACCGCCTCCTGATGGACGACCGCCCCCGCAACCAGCAGGCCGAACCGGAACAGATCATCGGGGCGGACTGGTACCATCGCGATCACCCCGACGATGAGCGCCACTGCCACGATGTCCACGGCGAGCACGTAGGTAACGACGACTCTGCGTTCGGCCCAAAGCTTCCACAGCCGCGGGTGTAGAGCTGTCAAAGGGCGTCGGGGTTCGACGCAATCAAGCCCGTGGCTCACACTCACTAGATGCCCCCGGCAGTGACGTTGAGCGATATCCCCCAGCGTAATCGGCTCGCGACTCTTTGTCATCCTCCATGCGGAGTGCCACATCCAGGGGGATTAAAATCACTCTCAGTAATGGATTGTGCATCCGTCATGGACGGTACGGCAAGCCAGGATTTCAGTTATGCCGATTACGGCTGGTAAGAAGTGCATCACCCAACGTTGCACGAGGCGCCAGCGAGAGGGTGATGGTGGTGAACCCACGAGGGTGGGTACTGCGTGCGCTGCCGCTGGCCCTGTTCTTAGGCGCGCTGCCCGCCGTACTGCTGTCCGACGCCAGGCTCGCTCCGGAGAGTCCACCCTCCTTGGCCGCTCCGCCGGTCTCGCCGGGTCCAGCCATGCCGACACCCAGCCCGACACTGAGTCTGCCCAGCCCGCCGCCAGTATCGCCGTTCACCGGTATGCCCACCGATCTCGGCGCGCCGGTACTCAGCGTCAAGATCGACAATGCCGTGCCGGCCCGCCCGCAGACCGGGCTCGCCCTTGCCGACCTGGTCTATGTCGAGCCGGTGGAGGGAGGCATCAGCCGGCTGCTGGCGGTGTATCAGTCCCGTTTCCCGCCGCTAGTGGGGCCGGTGCGTAGTACGCGACTGACTGACCTGCAGCTGCTGGCCAACTTTGGCCGGCCCGCGCTGGCGTTCTCCGGAGCTGCCGCCGAAATCAGGGCGTTGGTGGGGCGAGCGCCGGTACTCGACGTCTCGGAAGAGGAGCAGCCGCGCAGCTATCGCCGAGACCGGAGCAAGCCAATGCCGCACAATCTCTACGGCGACACCGACCTGCTGCGCCGGGGAGGTCAGCCGCCGCGGGACATCGGGTTCCGCTTCGGACCCACTCCACCCGGTGGCCGCCCGATACCAGGAACCAACGTCCGGTACCGGGCTACCGATATCGGGGTGCAGTGGGTCGCTATCGAGGCGCGGTGGGTGATATCCATGGACGGCGTGCCACTCACCTCGACTTCTGGGCCGCGACCCGGTGCGGCCACCGTGGTGCTGCAGCGAGTGGCGGTGCAAGACACCCCGATCCGCGACGCCTCCGGTGCGCCGTCGCCATTCGCTTCGACGGTGGGCGCCGGTAGCGTGGTCGTGCTTCGGGACGGCCTCGCGTTCAACGGGAACTGGTCGCGCCCGGCTCCCGACGCGATCACCACGTTCACCCTCCCGGATGGAGCGCCGTTGACCTTTGCGCCCGGTCCGGTATGGGTGGTGCTCGTCCCGGAATAGCTCCTGGCGCGGTACCGGTAGAGCGGAGGTGTCGGCTGCGGTGCGGTTCGGAGCGTTCCTCGTGGCCCCACAGTATCCCGGCCAGGACCACGGCACGGCGCTGGACGGCACCGTCGCCGCTGCGGTGGCCGCCGACGAAGCCGGGTTCGACGAGGTGTGGGTTGCCGAGCACCACTTCATCTCCTACGGGGTGTGCCCCTCGGCGGTGACGCTCGCCGGCTACCTGCTCGCAGCAACCCGGCGAGTCGCAGTGGGTACCGCAGTGAGCGTGCTGTCTACCGTGCACCCCGTGGCGCTTGCCGAGCAAGCCGCGCTGCTGGACCAGCTCTCTGGCGGTCGATTCCGGCTGGGCGTCGGCCGCGGCGGACCGTGGGTGGACCTCGACGTATTCGGTGTCGGGCTCGGTCGCTGGGAGCACGGCTACCCGGCGGCGCTGGATATCCTGCTCGAGACGCTGCGTACCGGGCGCGTGGCCGGCGCGTGGCCGCTGGTACCGACGTCCAGGATCCGCCCCCACCCACCGGTGGTTACCGCGGTGACCTCGCAGAGGGGGCTCGAAGTGGCAGCCGCGCGGCACCTTCCGATGCTGTTGGGTATGCACGCCGACGACGTGGAGAAGGCCGCCTTCACGGCACGCTATTCGACGCTGACCGGGGGGCTGGATCCCGGCCACCTGGCCGCCGGAGTGGCTCATGTCGCAGACACCCGTGCTGAAGCGCTCGCTGAAGTGCGTGCGGCACTACCCCGCTGGCTGGGTCCCGGGCTCGCCGGCTATCGGCGCGCCGACGGGGCGCCACACGCTCCGCGTGACCCGCACGCCTACACCGATCTCTTGTGCCGGCTGCACCCGATCGGCAGTCCCGAAGACTGCGTGCGGGTGCTGGCCCACTCCGCGCGACGCACTGGGGTACACCACCACTTACTGTTGGTCGAGACCACCGGTGACGCGGCACGCACCCGGGACAACATCTCCCGGCTCGGGGCCGAGGTGCTGCCGAGGTTGCGGGCGGGAGATACTTCCTGACCATCGCCCGGCTGATTCGTTCCTGACGCACCACGCAGCCGATTTCAACGAGCTCAAGGAGGTCACGACGTGGGGGACACGGCCACGATCAGTGAGTACACCGTCACGGGGATGGTGTGCCAGCACTGTGTTTCAGCGGTGACTCAGGAGGTCGGCGCCGTCGAGGGTGTCACTGATGTTCAGGTCGACTTGGCGACCGGCAGGGTGAGTGTCACCAGTGACGTGGCGCTGGACGACGCTGTTGTGCACGCTGCGATCAATGAGGCCGGCTACGAGATTTCACGCTGAGCGTTCATCGGGAGGTCTCGGATTGAGCAGATGCGTACCCCGGTGACGCTGCTGGCATTGCTCGCCGGCATGGTCGCTATCTTCGGTGTCGCGATCAACCTCGGAGAGTCAATCGTCGGTGGCGCCGCACCAGCGCCGCAGCGTCAGAGCGGGCCACGCAATGGTGGTGACCACGAGCCCGGCACGGGGCCCGGTGGTCTGGCGGTTGATGGTCGGGGTTACGTGCTGCGTCCCAGGACCACGAGATTCACTGCGGGGGAGACCCGTGATTTCCGATTCACCGTCTTCACCGTCGACGGCAAGCCGGTGACCGACTTCGCGCGAAACCATGATCAGCGGATGAGTCTCGTCGTCGTGCGCCGGGACATCAGCGGCTACCAGCACCTGCACCCCGTGATGACCCCCGACGGCACCTGGATTGTGCCGCTACGTCTCGACCGGCCCGGTAACTACCGCGCCTTCGCCGAGTTCCTGCCGGCGGCCGCCACCGCACCGATCACTCTCGGGGTGGATCTCGACGTGCCGGGTCTGGTTGAGCCCGGCCCCATACCGAAGATCTCGGCAACCACCAAGGTCGATGATTACACCGTGATCGGGAGGGGGGACCTGGTCGCCGGCTCGGTGTCGCAGTTGTGGATGCACGTGATTCGCGACGACGTACCGGTCATCGACCTCGATGATGCCGGGCGTTTGGTGATTCTGCGGGAGGGCGATCTGGCCTACCTGCAGGTGCGTCCCGTCGCGGGTCCCCGCCGGGACACCACGCTCGGCTTTGACGTCGAGGCGCCGACCGCCGGGTACTATCGGATGTTCCTGGAATTCCAGCACCATGGTCGGGTGCGGACCGCAGAGTTCACCGTCCTGGCGAGGTGAGCATGGCGACCGTCTACTACCGCAGCCCCGGTCCCGTGGCCGGACCCGGCGAACCGGCCCGCCAGATCGAGTTGGTGATCGGTGGCATGACTTGCGCGTCCTGCGCGGCGCGCATTGAGCGCAAGCTCAACCGGCTCGACGGAGTGACCGCGAGCGTCAACTACGCCACCGAGAAGGCGCGGGTCAGCTACGCCAACGGCGTCACACCCGAGGACCTGGTGGCTACCGTGGAGCACACCGGCTACACCGCTGAGCTAGCCCGCAGCGGGTCGACCCGAACTGGACCGACCGGGCGCGCGCCAGCCCGCACCGAGGCGGGCCACCGCGAGACCGATGAGATATACGCACTGCGCGAGCGGTTAGTGGGCAGTGCAGCGCTCGGTGTCCAGGTGATCGCCATGGCGATGGTGCCGGCACTGCAATTCCCCAACTGGCAGTGGCTGTCGCTGGTGCTGGCCACGCCGGTGGCGGTGTGGGGGGCGTGGCCTTTCCATCGCGCCGCCTGGCGCAACCTGCGCCACGGTACGGCCACCATGGACACGCTGGTCTCGATGGGTGTGCTGGCGGCGTTCCTGTGGAGCAGCTACTCGATGATCTTCGGCAGGGCGGGCGCACCGGGGCTGCGGCACGAATTCAGCCTGTCGGTGCACAGTGGTGCCGGTGACGCTCAGATCTATCTGGAGGTCGCCGCCGGTGTCACGATGTTCCTGCTGGCCGGTCGCTACTTCGAGGCGTGCGCCAAGAGGCGTGCGGGTGCGGCGCTTCGGGCGTTGCTGGACATCGGTGCCTGGGACGTCTCAGTGCTGCGGGACGGGTCGGAGACGCGCGTCCCGGTCGAGGCGCTGCTGGCCGGCGAGGAGTTCGTGGTCCGCCCGGGGGAGAAGATCGCCACCGACGGCCAGGTGGTGGACGGGTCCTCCGCCGTCGACGAGAGCGTGCTGACCGGCGAGTCAGTCCCGATCGAGGTCACCCCGGGCTCGGCGGTGAGCGGTGGGACGGTGAACGTCTCCGGTCGGCTGCGGGTGCGGGCCACCCGAGTCGGTGCGGATACCCGGCTGGCCCAAATGGCGCGGCTGGTGGAGGACGCGCAGAACGGCAAGGCCCGGGTGCAGCGGCTGGCTGACCGGGTCTCGGCGGTGTTAGTGCCGGTCGTGCTCATGCTCGCGCTGGCTACCCTCGACTTCTGGTTGGTCACCGGCGCCCCGACGGCGACCGCGTTCACCGCCGCGGTCGCCGTACTGATCATCGCCTGTCCATGTGCCCTCGGGTTGGCCACACCCACTGCGTTGCTGGTCGGCACCGGCCGCGGGGCGCAGCTGGGCATCCTGATCAAGGGACCCGAGGTGCTGGAGTCCACCCGTCGGGTGGACACCGTGCTGCTGGACAAAACCGGCACCATCACCACCGGCACGATGGCCCTGATCGATGTGCTGTCCGCCGTCGGCGAAAACGCCGACGAGGTGTTACGCCGGGCCGCTGCCGTGGAGGACGCCTCCGAGCATCCGGTCGCCACCGCAATCGCCGCCAGCGGTCGGGAGCGGCTGGGCGACCTGCCCGTCGTGACCGGTTTCCGCTCACGGCAGGGACTGGGCGTGCAGGGGGTAGTGGAGGGCGCTGCGGTACTGGTGGGTCGGCCCGCATGGTTAGCCGGGCACTGGTCACTGCACATTCCCTCCCCGATGGTGACGGCATCGGAGCAGGCCGAGCGGGATGGTCGCACCGTCGTCGCAGTGGCCTGGGACGGCCGGGTGCGGGGCCTGCTCGCGGTGGCCGACACGGTGAAGCCGAGCAGCGCCGAAGCGGTGTGCCGGTTGCGGGCTCTGGGACTGACCCCGGTGCTGATCACCGGCGACAACGAGACCGTTGCCTGCGCGGTGGCCGCCGAGGTCGGAATCGACACGGTGATCGCCGGAGTGTTGCCCGAGGGAAAGGTCGAGGAGGTGCGCCGGCTACAGCGGCAAGGCCGGGTCGTGGCCATGGTCGGCGATGGAATCAACGACGCCGCCGCGCTGGCCCAGGCCGATCTGGGGTTGGCCATGGGCACCGGCACCGACGCCGCGATCGAGGCCAGTGACCTCACCCTCGTCCGCGGCGACCTACGGGTGGTCGCCGATGCGATCCGGTTGTCCAGGCGCACCCTGCGCACCATCAAGGGGAACCTGTGCTGGGCTTTCGGTTACAACGTCGCCGCGCTTCCGCTGGCCGCAGCTGGTTTGCTCAATCCCATGATCGCCGGAGCCGCGATGGCGTTCTCCTCGGTGTTCGTGGTATCCAACAGCCTGCGGCTGCGTCGCTTCCGCCCGCTTTAGTTGCTGGGTATCCGATCGCTGTGGCCGGCTTTCCGCAGCGCCGTGCGGAGGGCGTCCGCAGCCGCGTCGAGTTCGGCCGGGTCTGGATCACGGTCGGCCCTGCCGAAGTCGAAGTCATCGATGCCCCAGGAGGGGAACACGTGCAGGTGTAGGTGGGGCACCTCGAACCCGGCGATCAGAATCCCGGCCCGCGGGGCGTCGAAGGCGATCTTCTGAGCCGCGCCGATCTGCTTGGCCACCACCATGAGCTGGGCGACCAGATCGTCGTCCGCGTCGGTCCACTCGTCGACCTCGTCGCGGGGGACGACCAGCGCGTGGCCTGGCCGCAGCGGAGCGATGGTGAGAAAGGCGACGCAGCGTTCGTCGTTCCAGACGAAGCGACCCGGGATCTCACCCTGGATGATGCGACTGAACAGGGTAGGCACGATTTCCTCCGAGAACGACGTGAGCACGAAGCGAGTCCCACAGCGCAATCTCTCACAGCTCGGTGGACTGCTCCAACCAGGACCTCAGCTGCGCGCCACCGTCGGACGCCGGATCAGTGGTGACGATCCGGGGACCGGTGAACGCCCGTGAGCGGCTTGACATCCCACCGACCAGCAGGACCGGGCCGGGATGGCGTCGCGCCAGTTGGGCAAAATCCCCGTCCCCGGTGGCCAGCAGCAGCGGCCGGTCATCGGCCCGGTAGGCGCGGGCCAGCAGCAGGTCCGCTCCCTGCCAGCCGCTCGCCGGCAGCACCTGAGCCGCTGACGGCCAGTCGAGCGCATTCAGCACGGCGGGCGCACCGGCCACGATGACGTCGGCGGTTGGCCCCGTCTCCAGTGCGACGACGAGCAGCCGCAGCCGGGGTACGTCGAGGTTGTCCGCATCAACCAACACCTGCACAGGTGCGATCATGCACCTGGTGTCGAGTCGCCGTCACCGCTTGATCAGGTATGCAAGGTTTTCGATAAGACATGCCGAGCGCACGATCACGGGGGCTGCCAGGGCAGCAGGACGGCTCAGTGGGCTCGA
>DATEMN010000520.1:0-3118 GCA_035275565.1 Pseudonocardiaceae bacterium
GACAGGCACACCTTGTTGACGGTCAGCGCCGGCACGTCCATCCCGATGCCGGCGTGCACCGCGGCCTGCCGCGCCGGGATCTGGCCCGCGCCGGCCGTCAACACCTGACCCATGATCACGTACTGCACCTGCCCGGGCGCCACTCCGGCACGTTCCAGAGCGGCCTTGATGGCGAAGCCACCGAGCTGGGCGGCCGAGAAATCCTTGAGCTGGCCGAGCAGGCGCCCCATCGGGGTGCGGGCTCCGGCCACGATGACGGACACGGTCATGGTGCTACCTCCGGCGTAATAGCGCGGGTGACCAGGACGGGTGCGGGGGACTTTCTTCGGACCTTACCGTTGTCACCACGGCCACACCGTGGTGACAACGAGCACACCTAAGGCCGCTCTACGCTGCATTTCATGGCTCACCTCGCATCTTTCGTCACGGCGATCGACCACGTGGGCATCGCGGTGCCCGATTTCGACGCGGCTGTGGAGTTCCACCGGGCCGCGTTCGGGTTGGAGTTGGTCCACGAGGAGGTCAACGAGGAGCAGGGGGTACGCGAGGGCATGCTGCGCGCCCCCGGCGACCCGGGCACCGGTGCCGCGGTGCAGCTGCTCGCGCCGCTGAGTCCGACGTCGGTCATCGCCAAGTTCTTGAACCGAAACGGTCCCGGGCTGCAGCAGCTGGCCTACCGGGTCACCGACATCGAGTCGGCCATGGCGACGCTGCGATCGATCGGCGTGCGGCTGCTCTACGACACACCCCGCCGCGGCACCGCGGGTTCCCGGATCAACTTCGTGCACCCCAAAGACGCCGGTGGTGTGCTGGTCGAGCTGGTGGAGCCTGGCAAATGCTAGATTCCCGACAGGAAGAAACGGACTAAGCGAACTAAAAGGAGATGAGCAGTGCTCATCGTCACCACCAACGACCTGCCCGGCTACCAGGTGACCGAGGTCTTCGGGGAGGTCTTCGGGCTGACCGTCCGCTCGCGCAACATCGCCTCCCAGATCGGCGCCGTCTTCAAGTCGCTCGCGGGTGGTGAGCTGAAGGCCCTGACCAAGAACCTCGTCGACAGCCGCCACGAGGCGATCGCCCGCATGGTCGCCGAGGCCGAGACCAAGGGCGCCAACGCGGTCCTCGCGATGCGCTTCGACGCCTCCGAGATGGGCGACGTCTGGACCGAGATCGCCGCCTACGGCACCGCCGTCACGGTCGAAAAGCTCTGATCCGCCGAACAGGGTTGCCCCGACACGCCGAACCACCCGGACGCTGAGGCACCGCCGGGTGGGCGATACTCAGCCTATGCCCGCGACGGTGAAGGCGGTTGAGATCGAGAGGTCCGGTCCAGCGATCCGCGCGGCGCTCGCCACACACGCCCCCGAGGACTGCACCCGTTTCGAGGCCGAGCTGCGGACCGCGCTCGCCCGCGCCGCGGACGATCTCGACCTGTCCGTCGTTGAGACAGTCCCTTTACCGGCTTCTACACCCGCGACGAGCAGAGCAACTGGATCCAGCTGTAACAGGCCGGCGATGCCGCGCTACGGACCGATCTGGGTGAAGATCGCCCAGCAGTAGCCGCTCGGCTGCTGACCGACATCGGCCGCGCCGCTCCCGGGGTGACCGTGCGTTTCCTGCCTGAGACCCTTGAAGGTACCCCTGCGCTGCGCGAGGGCCGGGTCGACGTCGAGGTCGGCGTCCTCGATCACACGGACCCGGAGACCCGAACCGAGCAGCTCAGCAGCATCCGGCTGTGACCTCGTATGCCTGACCGCCCCAGAGTGGGCGGCGGACACGGTGCCGGGTCTGCGCACGTGACCGTCCGCGCGGTACAACCGCGGTACAACAACGCCATGGAGAAACAACGTGACTGCAGGTCCTGAGCTGCGGGGAAAGCGCGTCGTGCTGCTGCCCGTCACCGCCGAGCACGTGCCGGACCTGCGGCGGATCCTGCACACGCCGGAGGTATGGCTGCGCTGGGGTGACGAGGCCGCATCGCCGCGGTGGCCCTTCGACGACCCGTCCGCCACCCGCTTCGCCGTCCTGCTGGACGGGGCGGTGAGCGGAATGGTGCAGTACAGCGAAGAGGAGGAGCCCGCCTACCGGCACGCCTCAATCGACATCTTCCTCGACCCCGCCGTGCACGGGCGGGGTCTTGGTCGCGATGCCGTGGGCACGCTGGCTCGCCATCTGGTGGTCGACCGGGGCCATCACCGGCTGGTGATCGACCCGGCGGCCGACAACGAGCCAGCCATCCGCTGCTACTCGGCGGTGGGCTTTCGCCCGGTGGGTGTGATGCGCCGCTACGAGCGCGACGCTGACGGCACCGGGTGGCATGATGGCCTGCTCATGGACCTCCTTGCCGAGGATCTGCGCTGAAACAGCGGCACTATTGACGCATGGATGATGTCTACCTGGTCAGGCTGGCCGCTCTGGAGCAGATCTGGCAGGTCTGGGCTCAGCTCGGCGCCGACCTGACCGAGCAGCAGTGGTCGACGGGAACCCGGTGCCCCGGCTGGGACGTGGCCGCCGTGTATGCGCATTACTCCGTGTTCCCACTGATGATGAGCACTGCGCCGCCGGTGCCAGACGGCCCGATCGGAGAGCCCCTGACGGCCGTCGAGATCGTCAGGCAGTTCAACGCCCCGGGTGGGGCGGCGCACACCATGGCCGAGACGGTGGCAAACGGGGCGGTCTCGGAAGCCACTGCGCATACCAGAAGGGAACTGGTCGACCAGTTCAGCGTGCACGGCCCACGCGCGCTCCAGTGGCTGCGCCAAGCCGAAGCCACCACGGTCGTGCCTTGGCCCGTCTCCGGTGCCTTCATCAGGCTCGTGGAGGCGCTACGGATCGCATTGATGGAAGCGACCGTGCACCTCCTCGACGTCCAGCGCGCCCTCGACCAGCCACCGGTCGTGCCGGCACCGGCGCTGCGCGACACCGTGCAGTTGCTGGCCGAGCTTGCCCCCGCCGTCGAATTGATCGAGGCCGCGACCGGCCGCTCAACGCACTCCCCACTGCCTGTGCTGCGCTAGCCAATCCTGGGCTGCGCGAAGCGGTCGGTGGCCGCGTTGAGACGCTCGGCCATGTCCGGCCCGCCGGTATGGCCGGTGTCGACGAGGTGCAGCTCGGCGTC
>DATEMN010000521.1:0-2380 GCA_035275565.1 Pseudonocardiaceae bacterium
GCCGATGGCGCTCCTCGCGCCCGAGGCCGCGCTCCGCGGCTGGGTGAGTCCGCACCCGCGTTGCTCGGCGAACTCGGATACAGCGCAGAGCACATCCAGCGGCTCGTCGACGACGGGGTGATTTCCGCGGATCTCTACGAAGACGTCCCTGTGAAATGAAAATGCCGCATGGCATGAAACCTGAGGCGTAGGCGCCGACGTGCGTGTACGGCCCCCTACCTGTCGGCGTCGGCTGAAATCGGGCTCTGTCCCTCGTTGTGTGGAGGGTGACGCTGGGCTCAGGCCAGTAGGACTCGTTGGCGAAGGAGTTGAAGGCCAGCTCGGCCATACATCTGCCGCTTAAGCATTTTGATGCGGTTGTTGTGTCCTTCGACAACGCCGGAGTTGTAGCGAAGGCTCAGGCCGGCGACGACGGCTTCGAGGTCCTGGCCGAGGCCGGTGACGAAGGTCTGCAAGGCAGGTAGGTCGTCGTCTCGAGCTTGGGTGATCCAGTCTTGGAGATGCTGGCCGTCGCGGTTGTTCATCAACTCGGCGAACGAGCGGACGTGGTGGGCGGTTCGGGCGAGTGCCGGGCAGCGGTCGAGGATCTCCTTGAGTCGTTGCGTCTGGTCGGTGTCGAGGCGGTCGGGGTGGCGCGTGATCCAGCTGGTCACTTCTCGCACCGAGGGGTTTGTGCGGGGTGGGTCGTGGGGGAAGGCGGCGCGTAGTTGGCGGACGTATCGGCGGACCACGGTCGCGCATCCGGGATAACGGAGTCCACGAAGTTCCTCGAACAGTTGGGTGCCGGTCGTGCTGCCTTGGGCCCACCGCTGGTGCAGATAGGGCTTGTAGGGATCAAGAATGCTGGTCAGGCCGGTCCACTGGCCGACCAGTAGCTCGTCTGGTTCTGTCGCGTGGGCCAGTCGGCGCACGGTGTTGCGGGCCAGGGGCAGTCGACGGGCGATGGCCCGCAGGCCGAGCCCTTCGGCCAGCAGGGCATGAACGGCGGCGTGTTGTTCTCGCACGCGGTCCGAGAGGCGCCCGGATCTGCGAGGGCCGGGTGGTTCACCCGTGGTGAGCTTGCTGGGATCCAGAGGGAGGGGGAGGGGGAGCGAGTGGTGTCCCGCCGGCTGTTCGCGCAGCAGAGCCCGGTGATGGACGACGGTCTTCTCGACCGCTTCGGTCAGGTTCTTCCAGATATGCCAACGATCCGCGACATGGATCGCGTCGGGGGCTCCGAGCCGCCCGGCCTCGGCAAAGGCGATGGAGCGGTCACGGCAGATGACTTGGACGCCGGGGTGCTCTGCCAGCCACGCGGTCACGGTGGGCACGGTCCGGTCGGGCAGCAAGTCGACCGGTCGACGGGTGTTGACGTCGACCAGGATCGTTCCGTAGATGTGCCCCTTGCGCAGAGCGAACTCGTCGATGCCGAGCACCCGCGGCGTTGTGATCGCTGGCAGTGACACCTCCATGACCATGCGGAGCACGGTGTTCTTGCTGACCGTGATGCCCAGCCGGTGGGCCAGACGGGAGCCGGCGCGGCCGGCCAGGGCGAGGCCGATCACGCTCAGCACCGTGCGTAATCGTTCGGTCCAGCGGCCGGATCTCCGTGTCAGCCCCTCGATCTGCTCGACGAATGTGCGGCGGCCGCAGTCCGTGCTGCCACATACGAACCGGCGTACCCGCAACACGATCATCACCGGCTGATCACCGATGGGAAGGTCTGCAGGAAACCGCAGATAGGAGCCGTGCTTCCGCATCGACCAGCGGCCGCAGTCCGGACATTGAGCCCCAGCGGCGGTGGCCTGCGCCTCGATTCGCAGCACTCCGTCGGCTCTCACGACCTTCGTGGTCACCACGCCCGGAACAAGCGGGAACAACAGCTTCGTCACCGGCATCCGCACGTCGTTCATACCGCCTGAGAGTGCGGAGACTGACGGAGCCTCGGACGGCGCAGACACAGAGCATCGGATGCACTCTCGATACCGCCGCGCGCCCGCGCATGAGCCCCTGTTCTCAACGCCGGGACACGGAGGGCTGGTTCAGCAACTCAGCGTCACCCTCCACACAACGAGGGACAGAGCCAGGATTCAGCCGCCGCCGACACCGAGCCCGCATCGGATCTCGGACTGCTTCATCGACCCGTTTCAACTGGTATAGGCGCTTCCTGCGCGGCAACATGCAGCCCAAGGAGCCGCCGTACCGCAAGGATTGGAAGGCGCTCGCGGAGTCCATGTCGTGCTGTCATCGTCGACGTGACGTGGTTTCGTCAGGCGGCTTCGCCTAGCAGCCAGGACAGCTCGCTGTCGAGATCAAGTGATGCTCCCTCAAGGCCGGCGGGAACCAGGTGGAAGGTCCGCCCCAGCCACGGCCTCACCACCTCCACAGGTGCGGTGAGCAG
>DATEMN010000522.1:0-21988 GCA_035275565.1 Pseudonocardiaceae bacterium
AGCCAGCACGCCGCGGGCGTCCGGGTCGAACAGCGGCGTCCGCTCGCCGGCAAAATAGGGCAACATCAACAAACCGTGTGCACCGGGCGGCGACTGCTGGGCCTCCGCGACGAGCGGGTCGAACGAAGATTCCCCGGTCAGCTTGCGGATCCAGTCGGTGACCGCGCCCGAGGTCGCCATCCCGGCCGCGAGGTTGTGGGTGCCGGGAAACGTGCCAACGGTGCCCCACAGATTCGGGCTGCTGCGCGGCTGGTCGAGCACCTCGACCAGGAACATGGTCGTGCCGTACATCAACATGGCGTCACCGGGTGCGGTCACGCCGACGCTGGTGGCCTCGGCCCAGGCATCGATGGTGCCCACCACCACGGGCGTGCCCGCCGGGATGCCGGTCTGCTCGGCGGCACCGGCCTGCACCTCGCCGACCACCTCCGTGGGCCAGCACAGCCGCGGCAGCTCGAGCCCGGGGGCGATCAGCTCGGTCCACTGCTCGATCCAGCGGTGCTCGACCGGGTCGTACATCGGGGTGCACTGGCTCGCCGAGTGATGGTCGAGGACGTAACTGCCGGTGAGCCGGCGCACGATAAAGCTGCTGGCCATCAGGAATCGGCGGGTCGCGTCCCAGGTCTCGGGTTCGTTGGCGCGCAGCCAGGCCAGCTTAGGTCCGACCGCTTGCGAGGTAAGCACCGACCCGCAGCGG
The DNA here is from genome assembly GCA_035275565.1 of Pseudonocardiaceae bacterium. Taxonomy (GTDB): domain Bacteria; phylum Actinomycetota; class Actinomycetes; order Mycobacteriales; family Pseudonocardiaceae. The sequence continues at coordinate 698 of DATEMN010000522.1, forward strand.
TCCAGGATGGTCTTGGCGCCCAACGTCTGGGTCAGCTCATCGATCTCGACCTGCGCGCGGGTATCCACGCCGTACAGGATCGCCGGCCGCAGGGGCCGATCCTCGCTGTCCACCGGGAGCAGGCAGGGACCGATACCACTGACGCCGACTGCGGCGACCGGTTCGAGCGCGGTCGCCGTCAGCTCCTTGCTGATCGCCGCAAAGTCCGCCCACCACACCGCCTGCGCGTCGTGCTCCACCCAGCCGGGGCGGGGCATGGACACCTCGTGAGCTCGGGTCGCGGTCGCCACGATGGTGCCGTCGGTGCGCACCAGCACGCCTTTGGAACTGGCGGTGCCGATGTCGACACCGAGCAGCAACGAACTCACCGGACCGCACCGAGCCCGGCCCACTCGATGTCGAGCATCCGGCACACCGCGCGCAGCTCGGCGACGTGCTCGCCAGGTACCGCATGGATGTGATTGGCCCCGAAACTGGACAGGAACTCGCCAGCCTCCACCTCCAGCCGAGCGAACGCGTGCGGCCACTCGAACGTCGACTGCCGAGCCAGCGCCTCGTTGGTCTCATCGTCGTAGGACTCGAATGCGCCGCGGGCCACGTGCATCCGGTAGCTGCCTCCAAGCCGGGTCAGCCGAGCGAAGGTAGCGGGACCGGGCGCGGCGAAGAACGACACCGACGCGCCGCCGGCGGGAAAGTAGAAGATCTCGGGGTAGAAGTTCACCGAACGCAGGTTCTCCGCCGGATCCTCACTGCGCGCGGCGTACCAGGTGGCGTGCTGCCCAGAGTTGCACAGGTCCCAGATGTCGCGGTCAGCGTGGTAGTGCCGCACGTCGGCGAACAGCACCGGCGTGTCGGACAGGCCCTTGAGCAGCTGCATGGTCAGCGCACCGTCCATGTCGGACTCGGTGGCGCACACGTGGGTGGGCTTGGGGCCTTCCCAGTCGTAGGGATCGTTAAGGAACGCCTCGGTGACGTCCATCGTGGTGAAATGCGTGGTCAGCTCGGGCTGACCCTTGATCCCACTGAAGTCGAGGTTCCACTCGTCAATCAGCTCCCGCACCGCGTGGTAGGAGCGGATCTGGCGCTCGAGCAGCTCAGGCGTCAACTGCTTGCCGTCGTAGTGCACCCCGGCGGCGTGGCGCTCCAGCCACTGCCGGCCGGCGGTCACCCGGGACTGCTCGACGGCGGCACTGCGCCGCACGATCTCCCACTGGTCGATCTCCTCGACGTCCACCCCGAAGGTGCTCATCCACTGATCGGTGTCAGCCACCGCGGTGTACATCCCCATCGGACGGCCGCCGATCCGGCCGAAGGTGCTGCCCGACAGCGCAGACACGGCGGCGGCGGCCCGCACCGTCTCGGTGACGCGGTCGGCCACGGCGTCGTCGGCGATGTCGCCCCACACCCGGGTGTGCGGCCGGCCGATCTGGTCCAATCCCCCACCGGCCGCCAGCATGCCGACCATCCCGGGGAACTGCGGGTCGATGTTGGAGAACAGCAGCAGCGGACCCGGGGTGGCTGCCGCAGCGAGCATCGTGAAATGCGGGAATGCCCACACCGCATAGTTGAAGATGGTGAGATCCGGTCGCGCGTCTGCGACCCGGCGGGCCTCGGTGGTGGCCAGCGTGTTGGTCCAGATCGGCTCCGAAGCACGGATGACCTCGTGCCCCGCCTGCTCCAGCGCCTGCGCTATGCCTCCTTCGACATCGCGGGTGAACGCCTTGATGTCAGCGTGAACGAAGTCGCGCCCATCGGAGAACGACAACAACCCGACCCGTGCCATCTCTGCTCCTGCCCGCCTGGCTTGCGAATCGCCTGCACCTGGGAATTCGACGATGTTGCGCCGGGTGACGAAGGTATCACTCAGCGGCAGTGCTACCAGGACATCGAGCGCTCAACGGGCTGCTGACGCTGGACGAGCGGAGCACGGGACTCGACCTCAGTTCTGCTTGCGCAGCAACTCCAAGACCTCGCCAAGCTGGCCGGCGATGCCGTCGACCTTGCCTTCGATGCCGTCGACCCTGCTGACGAGACCATCGACCTTGCCTTCGATGCCGTCGACCCGACCGACAAGACCATCGACCTTGCCTTCAAGGTCATCGAACCGCTGATTGACCTTGGCGAAGTTCACCCTGGTCCGACCCTCAAACACATTGATCAAGCCGTAGAGCGCCTCGATGTCGTTGGTGTTGCGGCTGACCCTGGTCTCGATGCTCACCGGCTCACTCACGGCGCCATTCTTACTCCATGCCGGGCGCTACTGTCACCCGGCGCGGTCCGCTCGCCGACGCGCGTGATGAGGAGGCGCTCAGCGGCCTGAGAGTTACTGGTCGATGTCGTAGACGACCTCGACCATGACGGTGAGCTTCTGGGTACCGGGCTCGAGGGGAACGGCCGCAGCATCCGCCGCCGGTGCGGAATCCCGGAAGACCGGGCCCGGCGGGTTGACCGGCACCTCGGTGATCGAGTGGAGCCGGCCCAGCGTCACTCCGGCCGCGTCGGCCAATTGCTTGGCCTGGGCCGTCGCCTGCCGCACCGCGTCCGCCCGGGCCTGTGCCCGTGACGCGCTGTCGTCGTCGATGGAGAAGCCGAGTTGCTGTACCCGCACAGCGTCACCGGCGGCCGCACTGGCAGCGTCGATGAGCTCACCCGCGCCGCTGATGTTCCGCAGGGTGGCAGTGACCTGGTTGGTCACCTCGTAGCCGGTGATCCGCCTGGTTGCTGAATCGTACGTCGGGTTGATCGACAACTGGCTGGTCCGCAGATCCGCTGCGGTGACTCCCTTGGCTTTCAGCGCGTCGATCAACGCGGTCGCCTGCGCGCTGTTGGCGTCGAGGGTGCCCTTGGCACTCGGACCCCGGGTCTGCACTCCGATCACGACGGTCACGGTGTCCGGGGTCCCGGTGACCGTTGCGAGGCCACGGGCGGTGATGCCGGCCTGGACCGTCGATCCAGCGCTAGGCGCCGCCGGCTGGTTGCCGCCGGAGCACCCGGCCAGCACGGGGACGACCAGCGCGAGGACCGTCACCCTGGACAAGGCACGCTTCATCGGGATCTCCGTTCGGTGACTGGTGCCCCAAGGACGATCCGCAACACCGAAAGGTTGCACGGTGGCAGCCGCCCACCGACCGCGCCGGTGACACCCACGTCAGCGGTCGGTGGGTACCGCGATCTCGCCGTCCTCCCGGATCAACCGGTCGAGCGCGTCATCGGGAAGCCAGACGCGCCGCGGGTAGCTGCGGCCCCACGAGTTGAGGATCGGCACGGCCCCGAGCTCGTCGGCCCGGTCGTTGCGGAGCACGACGTGGACCTCGTCAACCGATTGGGTCCACCGGAAAGTCGTGATGCCGTTGCCAGCCTGGGTGGCGTAGCCAGCCCGCTGGGTGTGATCATCGTCGGCGTACTCGTCGCTCCAATCGACGTGGCCCATCGCGACCAGCACCTCGCCAGCGGCGCGCACCGAGGTGCCCTCGTTGTCTCCTGGGTTGGTCTGCGTCCATTGGTCGCGCTCCTTGCTGCGGTCCCACAGCCAGCGAGCGGCGTAGAGCTTGCCGTTGAGAATGCTCATGCAGCGCGACCACCCGAACCCGACACACGCGCCTTCTCGCCCCTGGTCGTAGAAGTCCCACCACTCCTCGCGGTCGGGCTCCCCGCCGGGCTCCAAGCACACGCAGTGCCCGCCCGTGCGCGCGGTGAGTGAGCCAGCTCCGCCCCGGGCGACGAAGTACTCGCCGTTGCTCTCGCGCTCCGGCTGCCGCAGCTCCGCGTACCAGTTCACGCCGATCACCACCGGCCTCGGCTCAAGGGGCTGGCTCTCCGCAGTGAGCGGGTAGGCGTCGAGATGGCCCCAGTCGTCAGGGATGAAGCGGCCCAGCCGCGGGTCGTCGGGTTCACGATCGATCGGGCGATATCGCATGATGGACACTCCTTCGACTCAGGGAAATTCCGTTGACACAGTGTAACAATTTCCCCGAACGAAGGAGGATAATCATCCCGTTTGGCTCAGCACAGGCTGCCGCAGGGCGATTACGCGGAACCCCTCTCGTACACTCCACCGGACTCGACTACACGCAGTGCGTCACCCAGCGCGGGGAGACCCAGGGCCGCAAGAGCTCCCGCGACCTGGATCCGGTATTTCAAGAGGTCGGATTTAATCGCATCGGCACCACCTGGGACACAATCCCCGAGGGCCCGCGCGATCGAGTCGGCCACTTCTTCGGCAGGCTTGTTGTGACTGATTCCCCGCAAGTTCACATACCTAGACGCAAGGCATCCGACTGCTCGGCCGACGAAGGCCACCGGGGGAATTTCTGCAATACCCAGTGGCCCACCCGCTTCCCCCGTCTGGAGAACTCCAGCCTCCTGCAGGCACCTCCGGATCCTGGCCTCGATCGCGCTGCGGTCACCCGTCGACAGAATATCGTCAGGAATCGACCTGAGTGCTTGCTCGAGCGCTTCCTGCTCTGATTCTGACAGCTGAGCGTACGAAGCGAAGTCCGTCTTTTGCGCTTGACTCACCGTTGCCTCCAAGTTTGACGTCCCCAACCCGACTCACACCAGTTTCCGTAGCCTATGATATACCATGCGCAGGAGGCATGTCATAGCAACCGGTTTCGCCCTGCGGACGTCGAGAACAACCTTCGGTATATGCGCATCGGATTGCGCTGCACCACTGCTACGGGCGTGAAGCGCCGCGGCCTGCTTGCCCGGTCCGCAGCACTCACCAGCGCCGGACCATCACGGGCCAGGGCGGTGCGCAGCGCAGGGGGTAGCCAGCACCATCTGCCATCTACCAGTCCGAGCACTTGCTGCGGATTCACGAGCATGTGGTTGTACTCGGTCAGATCAGATCAGTGAACAGCGCACCAGTCTCTCAAGATACCGTTGACGCCGTCTCCAGACAGCCCGAAGATCGTGTCAGCACCCCAATCCGCCAGCCGCTCGCTCAGTGCCTGCATCGCGATCCGCTTCATGCCGGATACCTACCCGATCCGGCGGCCGGCAACCGCGACCGTCACGGAAGTCATGAAGGAAATCACCAGCGAATGGTGCTGACGCTGATGATTGTGGGTCTGGAATATGGTGCTACTCTCAGCGTTCGCTGGGGTCGCTGCAGGATTGGCCGGTGACCTGCTCGAGGTGGGCGATGCGCTGGTGGGCTGCGGCGAGTTGGTGTTCGAGACTGACGATACGGGTGGCGGCGGCCAGCGGCATATTCTGGTCGAGCAGTTCGCGTACCCTGATGGCCAGTGCGAGCTCGGCGCGGCTGTAGCGGCGCTGCCCGCCAGCCGAGCGACCCGGAGTCAAGAGCCCGGCGGCGTCGAGGCTACGGAGAAAGGCTGGTTGCACGCCAAGCAGCTCCGCTGCTAAGCCCATGGTGTAGGCGGGATAGTCCCGGTCGTTGAGCTTGTCCTGCATGCCCTGCGGTTGTGTCACTTGATCCTCGCGAAAGAGCGCTGGCCACCGCGGCGGTCTACGCCAGCGTTGATACGTCAGCGCCCTACCGGTGCCGCTAAGCGGGGCAGAGGCGCACTCTTCTTGCGCGGCAGTGAGCCCTGGGATCGCCACGCGGTCTGGTAACTACCAGCCCGGATGATCGCGATACAAGAGCACAACACACCGTAGCCACCCGTCACAGTCCGCAACCATCACCTCCGTGGCAAAGGAAACAACACCATGCTGAATATAGGACAGATCCTAGGGTAGCTGAACATATGGTGTCTAGCAGCAAGGTGTCGCGCTGGACTTCGAACCACGGTAGGTACGCGGTAGCCAGCCTGGGAGCTGGGGAAGCGCGGACGAGCCCCATGCCCACCGCAAATCTGGGCTGAGCACCGCTGACCAGCGCTTTCAGGCTGACTGCCGTAGAGACATGAGTCTCTAGATGTCAAGAACAATCATCCAACTGGCCTAGCTTTACATCTACACCTGCTAGTGGTAGCATCCAGGCATCGAGACAGCATGTGTCGATCGCATCGCGACGACGCTCAGAAAGGAGAGACCCTCGATGCTGATGCGCACCGACCCGTTCCGGGAGCTGGACCGGCTTACTCACCAGCTTTTCAGCCAGAACGGCACCTGGTCGCGTCCAGCGGCGATGCCCATGGACGCCTATCGTGACGGCGGGCGGTTCGTCGTGCACTTCGACTTGCCCGGCGTGGACCCGACCTCAATTGATCTCAACGTCGAACACAATGTGCTTACGGTCAAAGCCGAGCGCGCCCCCGCCTATGCCGAGGATGTCGAGCTACAGGTCGCCGAGCGGCCCCGTGGAGTGTTCAGCCGGCAATTGTTCCTCGGCGACACCCTTGACACTGACCGCGTCGAAGCTAGCTACGACGCCGGAGTGCTGACGCTACGTATCCCGGTCGCAGAGAAGGCCAAGCCCCGCAAGATCGAGGTCACCGGGGTCAGTGCCCCTAAGGAGATCAACATCTGACCCACCGTCACTAGATTGCCGGTCAGTCCCTTGTCTACCCGGGGGTGTCCTACGCGACTTGGCTAGGACGCCCCCGGGTAGACGGGTCCATGTCAAGAGACCCTGCGCACTGGCCCCCGCCCATCCACCTGACATCCATCCCAACCCCATGTGCGCTTAGCAGGTCGAACCGGTGGACCATGAGAGCATCCGCTTGGTCGCGTTAAGGGGACGGGACATCGACCGCAACACGACCCACAGCCACGCCATCATTGGACCGGACACTTAGCTGATCATCGAGCGAGTGGCCTCCTCTGTCAGCGAAGGCAGTGCGCACAGGAGAAGAAGGCAGCGATGACTAGGTTCGCGAAATCCCCCCAGCGACCCTATCGAATCACAGCCGGGATCCGGATTGATACCTAAATCTGACGATGTCACTGCGAGCTTTGCCTCCTCCTCCGCCGCCGCCACAGACCCCAGCCGGTCGCTCGTTGACACGGCGCAGCCAGCAGCGATTATGACCGCGTCCTGGAGTTGCTCGGTCGGCAGCACCTGGACCGTCGTGCTCCATCCGTTTAGCCCCACCACCCACCCTAGGCCGACGGTGTGGATCAGTTCAGGAGTGCCCATCACGGAGCCAGCCCCGGAGTTACTGGCCCATCCGTTGTTGACGGAGCACGGTTTCCAACTTTTCTCCGAGGCGGACAATTCGCAGCGCACCCGGAGTATGCACAGGTTCGGCTACGTCTCCCACGATGCTGAGCTGATTCTGCTAGCTGAGGTCATCCGGGATGAGACCATCGGATATCCGGAACACCCACTCACTCTGGCCGAACATTGGACTGCAGCAGGGTTCTCCGCCAAGATTGCCTTGAACTGGCTACGTTCCGGGATTCTCTCCCCAGAGGCGGCCCACGCATCGATCACTGCCGAGACACCCCGCCCGATCCTAGCCGACACCAACACTAGCAAGACCGCTCCACACCGTTGTTCCGATACGATGAACCGGTGATAATGGTAGAGTCGGGCAGCGGCACCGCCGCCTTACACAGCCAGAACAGTACGTAGACATTGGTCATCACCGGCCGAACTGCTCGGTGGTGAGCCGTCGAGCCCTCCGTTCTGTGACATCTAGTAACCCGTTCCTGACCAAAGCGTCGATCTGTTTGCGTTCGCCGATCTCGCAAGGTGTAGAAGGTTGCCGTCATACGTCGCTGAATCGTACGTGCATCGTGTTCGGTCGGGATGCCACGCCACTCGCTTCGGGGTAGGTGTAGCGCCCGGCCGGTGCTCCTTGATACAGGACAGTCTCTCTCCTGGTTGCTCTCCGTGCTATGGCTACGTTGGGTTGCTCTCCGTGCTATGGCTACGTTGTCGTTCTACTAGGGCATTTCGGGGACGTTGCATCGCCGTGGTCCTTTCTCGGGGTACTCTCCTTTGGCTTGTAGTACCAACAGATCACCGTGGCGGACGTGGCTCATCTTCGGTGTGGACTGCTGCCGGGTTGATGCCCGACACGAGGCGAAGACTCCCCATCAGGGTGAACTGGGCGATTCAACGCTTTGTGATGTCTTGAGGCGTCCCTGTATGTGGAGGTTGAGGGTGGGGTTGGTGTTGCGGGCGGTCGATGTGGCCGGGCCTTACCGGTGGCGGTGGTTGTTGGTTGATGAGCGTTCGGGGGTGTTGCTGGCCGATCACCAAGTGGAGCTGGATCCGGGGGCAGACGAGACGGCGGCGTTCGGGGATCTGTACCGCTTTGTGCGGTGGCGGGCGGATCCGGACCGCCGGACGGGTAGCGAGGCAGAGTTGGTGTGCCGAGTGGGGGCGTGGATCGGGTCGGTGGTGTTAGGTGAGCGGATCGGTCGGGTCATTGCGACAGCGGCGCCAGTGACCGTGCGGGTGGTGGTACCGATCGGGGCGGAGTTCCTGGCATTTCGGCCATTGGAGCTGGCCCACATCGGCGGGGTGCCGCTGGCCACGCTGGGTCAGGTGGTCCTGGTTTACGATTTTCTCGGCTCCCCCCGGTTGGGGAAGGTACCGGTGGGTAAGGCGTTGCGGATGCTGGCGGTGTTCAGCCTGCCTCCGGCGAGTTCGGTGGTGGCGTTACGCCGGGAGCGCTATGAGTTGTCCCGGTTGGTGCGCAGCCTCGCGATCCGGGGTCGGCAGCGGGTGGAGTTGGAACTCGCGCAGTACGGGGTGACTCGACCAGTGCTGGCTGGCCTGGCTGGCTCTGAGCAGGGCTGGGATGTGGTGCATCTGTCTGGTCACGATGGGGCTGGGGAGTTTTTGCTGGAGAACTCGGACGGGTCGGTGGATCCGGTCTCCACTGCGGAACTCATCGGGTTGCTACGCCCGGCGCGGCCGCGGCTCAAGCTGGTAGTGCTCTCCTCGTGCCAGTCCGCGGCGGTGACCACCGCGCAGGCACTGCGCTGGCTGGGGTTGGACGACCCGGCTGCTGAGCTGGAGACTCGAGCAGCGCTGACAGCCGCGGCGAACCCGCTCGAGCTAGCGCGGGCGCTGGTGGCGCAGCTGGGCTGCACGGTAGTCGCGATGCGCTACCCGGTGGGTGATGAGTTCACGCTTGGTTTCGCTGAAGCGCTCTATGACCGGGTATTCCGCAATGCCCAATCACTGGACCAAGCGGTCGCGGCCGCCGTGCCAGATACAGCGAGAGCTGCGCCCTCTCCGGCCCGACCGGCGATGTCAGTGGCCACCGCAGCGATCTTCGGAGCCTCAGCCCTGGGGCTGTCTTTGGTTCCTCCGGTCGGGACGCCGATCCCCGACCCCACCGTGGAGGCGATGGCCTGGTTCCCGGCCGAGCCGACGCGGTTCGTCGGCCGGGCCGAGGTGATGGCTGCGGCCAGTACCGCGTTGGCCCCGGCCTCCGGGCGGACCGCGGTGGTGTTCCACGGGATCGCCGGTGCGGGCAAGACCACCTGCGCAGTGGAACTCGCCTACCGCCGCCAGCGCGCTTTTCCCGCATTAGCGTTCTGGTCCGCGCCTACCGATCCGGACCAGTTCGATGATGCGCTGCGCCTGCTGGCGGTGGCATTGGAGGCGCAACTCTCCGATTACGGGGTCACGATGGTCGAGGAGATCGCCACCCCGGAGCGTCTGGTGCATGTCCTGCCCAGCCTCACTGATACGGGCCTGCTGCTGGTCTTGGACAACCTCGACGCCCTGCTCACCCCCGAGGGTCAGTGGCGCGACCGTCGCTGGGCAGTGCTGATCGGCGCACTCATCAGCCAGCATGTGCCCTCACGGGTAATCATGACCAGCCGAGTCGTGCCAGCCGGGCTCAACCCCGACACCGTACTCATCCAGCCAGTACCCACCCTGTCCCGGGAGGAGTCCCTGCTTCTGGCCCGGGAACTACCCCACCTACACGCCTTGCTCCATACCCCGGCCGAGCCCGGCCAGGCTCGGCTCAACGCTACCAACCCAGCGCTAGGCCGCGATGTGCTCACCCTGGCTCAGGGCCATCCCACGCTGCTGGAACTCGCCGACGCAGCCGCAGCTCAACCACCCCGGCTAGCCTTTCAACTCGCCGAGATCGAAGAAGCGATGGACGAGGCGCCGCGGGCGGCGTTTCTCACCGAGGGTCACACCAAACTCGACGTCGAACAGTTACTTCAGAGCTTCACCGTCTGGACCATCACTGTCACCGCGACACTGCCCGCCCCGGCACGGCTGCTGCTACAAGCACTGTGCCGGATCGAGGAAAGCGACCGGAACACCACCGTCGTCGAGGTGAACTGGGCTGCCCTGTGGCGGCGTCTAGACCAACCCGGTGAACCGCCACCGCTTGCCGAGTGTGTCGCTGCGCTGGTCACCGCTGCGCTGATTACCACCGACCCGATCGATGACCCCACCGACCCGAAGGGGCTCGTACACTACCGAATTCACCCAGCCATCGCCCAGGCCGTCCACACAGCAACTCCGAAGCCGATCACCGCTGCGGTCGACGCGCAACTCGCTGAATGGTGGACCGTCGTCGGAGGCTGGGGGATCGAGCAGCAGCACACCAGTAATACCACTAACCAATTCACAGCGAAAGCCGGCCTGGCAGCCGCCCGCTACCTCCTCCACCAACACGACTGGAACGGCGCCAAATTCATAGTGCGGGCTGGGCTGGCAGCTGCCGGCTACCTCCTGCGCCGACACGACTGGAACACCGCCAGCTGCCTGCTCGAACGAATCCTGATCCAGGACAGCTACTCCCCGGCCATCTCACTTGCTGTCATTTCCCTGTTGCGGCGCATCGCCGAGGCCACTGGCACTCTCAAAGACCTCGTCGTGTTCGCCGCCGCGCACCGGAAGGTGGATCCCGGCGAAGCGGAAACCCTACTGCGCCGCGCCTACCACCAAGCCGTGACCGAGGGCGAATACCAACTTGCCTCCACCACCGCCGGTGACCTCATCACATTGCTGCGTGACCAGGGCAGGCTCAGCGAAGCCCTCATCCTGGCCGACCAGAAAATCGAGCACAGCAACCAGGCCGGGTTCGGGTTCTGGACCCAACTCAGCGACCAGGGCCGACGACTGCAAATACTCAACATGCTCGGCCACCACGAACAAGTCCTCCTCGACCTGCCCGCCTTACTGGCCCGGATGGCTGAACTGCCCGACCAGCCCGCCCACAACGACCGCGCCAACCCCCGCAACGTCCAGGAGGGCATTCTCGACATCGGCCGCCTGTCCGCCATGGCCTTGCAACGCTGGGACGACGCGCTCAGACTCAACCACGAGATCGCCAACACCCAGCAACGGCACGGCACCAGCCCCCATGAGATTGCCCGCACCCAGTTCAACGACTACCTCCCCCTGCGCCGCCTTGGTCGACTCACCGACGCCGACCAGCTCCTGCGCACCTGTCAAGACATCTTCGACACCATCGGTGACGCCACGCAGCTCGCTGAGGTCTATAGCGCCCGCGCCGACCTGGAAGACAACCGTGACCGCCCGATGGACGCCCTCGGCCTCCAACGCACCTCGCTGCGCCTGCGGTACCTCCACCCCGACCCCCACGACATCGCCACCGCACACCACCACCTCGCCGACTACCTCTCCCGCACCGCCACCAACCCCGCAGAGCAACGCGCCCACCGCCTCACCGCATCACTCCTGCATCACTTCACCGGCAACACCCACGAACTCACCAACACACTCAAAACACTGGCCAGCGAGCTGCGCAACGATACCCACGGTCCCAATGCACCAGCAGTTCCCACGACCCTGCCTGAGATCATCCGCCTACTTAACGCCGATCACGGAATCCATCTCGACAAACTCCTGGCCGCGCTGTGCCCTGACTCCACCACCACCGAACACGCCCTGGCCAACCTGTTAGCCATCGCCACGAGCTCCACCAACAAACAACACGATCTCCGCCGAGCAACAAGCAGACAACGCACCCGTCGGCACCGACCACCTTCCGGTAAACCAAAGAACTGTAGTGATGGAAATCTGGACTAACAGCTACATAGACACGAGGTTCCATCGCCGACATCTGGACTTAGCTGGTGGTGAGTTCGACGCAGCATTCGTTGGTGCGGGGTACTAGTACGGCGGTGAGGGTGGGCGCCTGGAGGGTGTCGAGAAAGCCAGTGAGGAAGGCGTGATTGATACCGCAGACCAGCTGCGGCGCCTTACTGGCGAGGGGTTGGAAGGGGCAGTTGCGCAACCGGAGCAGCGTGGTGGTGGCCCGGTCGGGTTCAAAGCCGTATCGGGTAAGGACCGCGGTGGCCAGGGTCAGCGCGCGTTCGGCGCTCAAGCGCCCTGGCCGGCTCCGTTGGCGTTCAATGGCACCAAGCTGGGCGCCGCGGTGACGGGCGATCTGGAGGGCGACCTCGGGACCGGCCTTGTCGTGATCTTCGGTGAGTACGGTGTCGATGAGGATGTCGGCCAACAGGTCATGTTCCCTGGCCGGGATGCTGATGTGCACCTCGGTGTTGGTGGGCTCGTAGACCTTCGGGGTACGGCCTACCTTGCGGATCCCGCCGACTGGCTCGTAGCGGGCCCGCAGCAGCCCCACCTCGACGAGCTTGTCCAGGTGGAAGGCGGCCAGCTTGCGGGAGATCCCCACACTTTCGGCGGCCTCTTCCCGGCTGACGGGGCGGTGGGCCTGGCGGATGAACCCATACATCCGCCGTCGCAGCTGATCACTCAACGCCGCCACGGCGCGCAGCGTGGCCGTGGCAGGCAGGTGATCAGACCCGGTACGTGAGGTGGTCGGGGGGTCCATAAGCTCACCTTAACGGCGGCGCTTCTGGTCGAAAATCCCCAGCGGGCGTTCTTTCTCATCTCTCTTGACCTGGGTCTCAGATAGCGCCAAGCTTGTCTGGAGAAATTGGATCGGCGGGGAGACTGGTGATGACCAGCGATCTGCAGCAAGCCAAGCAGCCGGTCAGCGCGGTGTTGGCCGGGCCCTACGGGCATCCACTGCACCCGATCTTGGTGACCGTGCCGATCGGGGCGTGGGTCGCGAGTCTGGTGTTCGATCTCGCCTCACACCTGGTCAACGATCCGGCGTTTTTGGCCCGGGGCTCACTGTGGTTGATCGGACTGGGCGTGGTCGGGGCATTGGTTGCCGCGCTGGTCGGGTTTCTGGACTTGCTGGCCATCCCTGCCGGCACGCCGGTGTTTCGCACCGGACTGGCACATGCCGGACTCAACCTCGCGGTGACCGCCGGGTACCTCGGCGGCTTCCTGTGGCGAAGGACCAGCGACCTATCCACCAGCGTGGAGTGGGGCCCGCTGGCGCTGTCCGCTGCCTGCCTGGCCGCGCTGGCCGTGGCGGGCTATTTGGGCGGCGCCCTCGCCTTCCGCTACGGGGTGCGGGTGGCCGATGAAGCCACCCAGGCTTCGGGCTACCGCCACTCCCGCTCCCCGACCCAGCGGCCGCCCGGTAGCCAGACCAACCGCGGGCATTAATACCGCCGCGCAGTCCCAGCTATCGTAAGGAGAGTCGGTTATGAGTCCCACCGTCATCGGCATCGCCGCATTGGTCGCCTGGGTGATCACCGCGCTGGGCGGCTTCGTCATGTTGGGCCAGTGGATCTCCCGGGGCGGGCTGCGCCAGCAACGCAGCGGAGCCACCCGGTTCCCCGCCGGCCTCGTGTTCTCCCACCTCGGGCTCGCCGCGGGCGGTTTGGTGGTCTGGATCATCTACCTCCTCACCAACCAGATCCGGCTGGCCTGGGTAGCGTTCGTGCTACTGATCCCGATCGCGCTGCTGGGCTTCATCATGCTGGCCCGCTGGATCCCGATCTACCAGGGCCAAGCGGTCACCGCCGGAGCCTCCCGGTCCAGTACCCGCACCGGCTCCGGCCCAGTGGAGACGGAGCCAGCCGAGCGACACCTATCTGTCCCAGTCGTTATCGCGCACGGCCTGTTCGCCACAGCCACCGTGGTCTTGGTACTGCTGGCCGCTCTGGGTGCGGCCGGCAGCTAAGGGCACCCGATCACGCGCTGCCCCCGCCACTGTGCCTTGGCTCGGCGAGGATCGCGACGCCAGCACCACCGGCGGTCCGCTGCGGTCAGTCAAAGCCGGCCATCCGGTCGATCATCGCGAAGAACTCTCGGGTATCAAGGCTGGCGCGGGTCGCGCCCACACCGTCGAGCACGTCGAGTCGGGTAAACTGCTCGATGTTCTTTTTGTTCACCGTTCCGCCGTAGAGGACCTCCGGGTTGCGTGCTCCGAGTCGGCCCAGCAAGTCCTTGATACCTACGACCATCTCCTGGACGTACTCGGCGCCAGCCGCGCGGTCGGCACCGATGGCCCAGGCGGGCTCGTACACGACAAGCACGGCCTGCTGGCCGAGGTCGACGCGGGAGATTCCCTGTCTCAACCGGTGCTCGGTCTGGGCGCGAGCACCGACTCCGGGCTTGTCCTCACCGACGAACAGGATGGGGGTGAGACCCACCGCAGCGGCTGCCGCGACCTTTCTGGCGATCTGCTCGTCGGACTCGCTGGCGTCCCGCCGTTCACTGTGCCCCACCAACACATACTGTGCCGAGTCGACCAACATCACCGGTGAGATCTCTCCAGTATGAGGGCCTTCCCTCTCCCAGTGGCAATTCTGTGCGCCCAAACGCACCAGCTGTTGATCGATCACAGCGTGCACGGGCACCAACGACACGAACGGAGGACAGACGATGACCCTGGGCAGCTGCTGCCCGCGAGAGGCCCGCTCCCAAAGACCCTCCTGAATTGCCTGGGCCAAGACAACCGCCTGTTCAACAGTGGTGTGCATCTTCCAGTTGGCGAGCAGGTATTTCACGGTCTTCCTCCCAGCCAGCTCCCGAGCCCGCTCCAACCGTCGCGACCACACGGCCACCGGCTCGAACTCCGCCAGCTCGGTATAAACGGGCAGCGCAAATTTCCTCCCGTAACCACCACCGGCAATGGCAATCTAGATCGGTTTCTCCCTGACGGTCATCTCGGTGCGGGTGGCTGGATCGTAGAAGACCGCGAGCACTAGCACCAAGGGGCCACCCGCACGGGTGACTCCTTGGCAATCATCGCTTTCCTCGACGGCGCCAGCTCTAGCCGACGAGCGACGCGCCCAGGTGAAGCTGCCGGGCGTTCATGCGGATCTGCCCCGCATCAGTCTGTGCCTGCTGAGCACGCTGATTGGCCTGCTGTGCCCCATTCCGTGCCTGGTGGGCATCTTGCTGTGCCATGCGAGCCTGGTCTTCCACTCGCTGCAGGTCCCGCTGCAGCTCGTTGACCGTTAGGTCAACGAGAGCGCGCTCGTCCTGGTAACGCTGGCTCTGGGTCCCCCCTCACCTCGGTCGGTGGTGGACTGTCGTGAGGTCGATGATGTCACGCCGACTCCTTGACTTGATGCATCGGTTGTTGACCACTGACATTGAACACGGACGCGCACCACAGCATTCGCGACCTACCACAGCTTCGGTCGACAGAACATTTCCCCCGTCGCAAGGCGCATCTGTGGTCGATCAAAGGACCGATCCGCGGCTCCAGCCCGAAGCTGTAGATCTCGCTTCAGAGTGCGTCCGCCTACCACTCTTAACCCACCCATGACATCGGGTCAACACCCACTCGTGATGCCTATCGTAAAATTACAGTGAGATTACCCGAGAGGCTCCGAACACGCCTGCCCAGAACAGGTCCCGACGCGGATCGTGGCAGTGCGGCTTCACATTAAGATCAGAGAACTCAAGCTGATTATTAATACTGGTTGAACCTGCTCGGAATTCTTGTGTTTGTTGACGCAGCGCTTGATGGTATTGCGTTGTTTGTAGATCTCGGGGTCAAACCTAGATGATCGCCCGCTTGATCGAGCCGAGCGCCTTGGAAGAAACTGGCTTGCCGGGGGCGGATGATCCCGTTGTTAGTGCCGCCTTCCCGCCTGGTAGGTACGATCGGTCTGGGCATGGCCGGGGCCAGGGTCGCGGACCGCCTCGACGTGCACATGGATGATTCACCACTCGCATCGAGCACGTCGGTGCCTGAGCCGAGTAATCGCAGGAGGCAACGTGCGGTTCGATGAGGACGCCGAGCTTGACACGTCCCAGGTGGACGACCAGCGCGGTGGCAGGAGTGGTGGTGGCCTCGGCGGCGGGGTCGCTGTGGGTGGTGGCGTCGGCATCATCGGTCTGCTGCTCTACTTTGCGCTCTCTCTGCTCGGTGGCGGCCCGGATAGCCCGCTACCCGACGGCCTGCCTGGGATCGGTGCAGGGCAGAGCGCCGACGACACGCAGATCAGCGAGAGTTGCCAGTACGGCCGAGACGCGAACACCGCGCTCGACTGCGAGGTCGTCGCTGTCGTTAACTCCCTCGACGCCTACTGGACCGACGCCTTCGCCCGCTCCGGCCAGTCCTACCGCAAGCCCCGGATCAACTTCTTCAACGGCGGGGTGAGAAGCGGTTGCGGCAGCGCGAGCTCGGACGTCGGCCCATTTTACTGCCCTGCCGACCGCGAGAGCTACATCGACCTGCGCTTCTTCGGGGAACTCGAGCAACGCTTCGGCGTAAAGGGCGGCCCGTTCGCCCGGGCGTACGTGATCGCGCACGAGTACGGGCACCATGTGCAAAACCTGCTCGCCACATCACGTCGGGTCCAGGCGGGCGATTCCGGACCGACCTCCGGCTCGGTGCGGCTGGAGCTGCAGGCCGACTGCTACGCCGGCGTCTGGGCGAAGAACGCGAGCACCACCCCGGGATCATCCGGCCGGCCGCTGATTACCAACGTGACCGACGAGGACGTCGCCGCGGCATTGGACACTGCCGCCCGCATCGGCGACGACTTCATTCAATCCGAACTCAGCGGTCGGATCAATGAGAGCCAGTTCACCCACGGCACCTCCGAGCAGCGCCAAAAGTGGTACCTCACCGGCTACCAGTCCGGCAACCCTGCGAGCTGCAACACCTTCGACACCCGCGAACTCGGCTGAGCCTGACTTATGCCGGGTGACGATCCGGCGGCCACCACCATCGACCGCTGAACTCCTGACAGGCCAGCGCGTCCCCTTCGGCTACTACTCGGCGAGTATGTCGCGCACCCCACCTGGCCCGATACGCACCGGACGAGCGCCTCCTTAGATCAACTCATGGTCCAGCGGAGAAATAGGATCACCATTCCGTGTAACGAGAAAATCCGGTCGAGGATTCTTCACCTCACGAAGGCGGTTGTTGACACTGTTGTACGTCGTGAACAACATCGTACGGTCGAACGGAGACATGTTTTGAGGAGAGCCGTGGACGACATTCGGAGCGAAGAACAAAACTGTCCCCGGTTCCCCCATTGCGGCGGTTATCCCATATTTGCGCGCCAATTCGGCAACAACCTCGTTGGGTACAGTATAATCGACACCTGCGGCGAAGTCCGTAGCCCAACGCTGCGTGTCCGATGCGGCCGACCCGGACCGTTCGACCGGTATCAAGCCCGAGCGGTGCGAACCCGGTATCAGCAGAAGTGGTCCATTGGTTTCGTCCACTCGATCAATTAATATGACGACAGTCAAAGCTTGGGGAGCGGGCATGCCGTCCTCGTGGTGCCAGTAACCGAAGTCCTGATGCCATTGCCACATATCCCCTTTAAATGCCCGCTTCATGTTAATTTTGAATTGATAGACATAGACATCAGAATTCAGCAGCTCCTGGGCGGGGATGAGTATTTTCGGGTGTCGGACAAGCCGCGCGAAGAACTCGTTTTCAAGATGCACCCCGCGCAGCCCCCCCAGAGTACGACCGTCTTTCTCAAGCATCCGCCCAAACGTGGCATCCACAGCCGAACGTTCAACGTTCTCCCTGATCACCCCAACTTCTTCACGCATAAGATTAGGGAGGAGCAAGATGCCCTGCTCGGTGTACTGTTCAATCTGGTCGAGAGTGAGCTCAGCCTGCATCTTAATCCTCCCGGAAGACGCGAGTTCGTGACACAAGACAATCGGATAGCGGCGAACTACCCATCCGGCAACCCGTTTCCATCGCTGATCTAGGGTAGCATGACCCAGCAGTCCCCTTCTGAAGCTTTTCGAGAGATGCCCGATAAAAAGTATGATCACAAACACAGGTTGAACCATTCGGGTTTCGGCACACCACGGTGCCACGGTGCACGATCTATCCATCCGAGCAGCAACGGTATGGCAGATGGCCTCTTGGCCTGAACCGGGCATGACGAACGGAATCGGGGTCGGTATGGCGCAAGCGACGCTGGCGGCTTCTGACCGATCGCACCTCAGGCCCACCAATCATTTTCAACCGGATGGTTGACAACAGGCCGAGGTGACATATAGTCGTCTACAACCAATCGGTTGAAGACTGCTGGCAGGAGGTGGCGGTGACCGATGATCGGCTCTCCCGGGTGTTCGCGGCCCTCGCGGATCCGACCCGGCGCGACATCGTGGCTCGGCTCTCGGTCGGTGACGCGACGGTCGGCCAGCTGGCCGAACCGTACGACGTCTCAATCCAGGCCGTCTCCAAGCACCTCAAGGTACTTGAGGATGCCGGGCTGGTGAGCCGCAGCCGGGACGCCCAGCGCCGGCCCCGCCACCTCGAAACAGAGATGTTCGACCTGATGACCAGGTGGATCGAGAGGTACCGCCAGCAGGCCGAGGAGCGGTTCCGCAGCCTCGACGCCGTGTTGGCGGCAATGGACGACGACCAGGACACGACCAACCACGAGCAAGGAGCAGCATCATGACTACAACCACGACGCACGAGACCCGGATCGAGGCCGATCCCGACTTGCCGACAGTCCGCATCGTCCGCGACTTCAACGCACCTCCCAACCGGGTGTACCGGGCCTGGACCGATCCGGAGCTGGTCGCTCAGTGGCTGGGTCCGAGGAGCGTCACCACGCAGATCGACACGTGGGACGCGCGCACCGGCGGCAGCTACCGCTACTCGGCGTGGCGGGACGATGAGAAGATCGCGTCCTTCTACGGCTCCTTCCACGAACTGCGGCTCAACGAGCGGCTGGTGCAGACCTTCACCTATGAGGGCGTGCCCCACGGTGTCTGCCTCGAGACCGTGACCTTCGAGGATCTTGGCGACGGCCGCACCCCGGTCACCGGCCTCTCGGTCACCGACACCATGGAGGCTCGCGACGCGATGATCTCCAATGGGATGGAGCACGGCGTGGTCGAGGGTTACGAGAAGCTCGACGCCCTCGTCGAAGGATGACCCCATCCCACTCACACCGGCGCACCCCCTCGAACTCGCCGACGCCAAGCCCGCCCAGGGTGATCCCTCACGGGAGAAGGGATCACCCTGGCTCATTAATGAGGTATCGATGAGCGTCCCTGATACATAGATACATACACCAGCCATGACGCGGGAGGCGTTCAGAACATCCTGAGCAGTCGAATCTGCCCCTGCTGACTGGAGGCCCGAGCCCCGCACCCTGCGTTCCGGACACGACGGTCTGGCGATCGACGCTAGCCGCCGAGACCCTCAGGCCGTGGGCCACAGCACCAGGAGAGTTAAGGAGAGCACGATGGGCACGATCACCACCAAAGACGGCACCAAGATTTTCTACAAGGACTGGGGCGCGGGGCAGCCTGTCGTGTTCAGCCATGGTTGGCCGCTCAACGCAGACGCATGGGACGACCAATCGGTTCTCGTGGCGTCCAATGGTTTTCGCGCCATCGCGCATGATCGCCGCGGGCATGGCCGTTCGAGCCAGCCCTGGACCGGCAACGAGATGGACAGCTATGCAGACGACCTCGCCGAGCTCATCGACACCCTCGATCTGAACGATGCGATCCTGGTCGGCCATTCTACCGGCGGGGGCGAGGTGACCCGGTACATCGGCCGCCACGGCACCTCCCGGGTCGCCAAAGCAGTGCTTCTCGGCGCAGTCCCGCCGCTGATGCTGAAGACGGAGGTCAATCCCGGCGGGCTGCCGATCGAAGCCTTCGACGCCATCCGCGCCGGCGTCACCGCCGATCGATCACAGTTCTACCAGGATCTGAGCGAACTCTTCTACGGTGCCAATCGGCCGGGCTCGACGGTCTCGCGGGGCATTCGCGACGCGTTCTGGCTCATGAGCATGCAGGTCGGCCTGAAGGGCGCGCTGGACTGCATCAAAGCCTTTTCCGAGACGGACTTCACCGAAGATCTCAGGAAGTTCGACATTCCGACCCTGATCGCGCATGGCGACGACGACCAGATCGTGCCCATCGGAGCCTCAGCCCTGCTGTCATCCACACTCGTCAAGAACTCAACCCTAAAGATCTATCCCGGCGCACCACACGGCCTGGCCGGCACGTTCAAGGACACATTCAACACGGACCTGTTGACCTTCATCAGGACCTGAGCCCCGCAAGCACCAGGGCTTGCCACTGCGGGGCGCTAACGTGGCAGCCCACCTTACGGGTCTGCGCCGCCCGCCGGACAAATCGCTTGACGAACCTGAGCGCGCTATCAGTAACTTCGGGCAGCCGTAGACACCTTGCTGCGCCCCGGCTCAATTCCTCCGCCCTGGGCTGCTCACGCCGCGCCCCAGCCGCCAAATCGACGGTCCAGCGGAGCAGATCATGTGGACCCGGTCGGGGGATGGCGCTGCTGGCGCGCCCTGTAAGGTACACGGCGGCGATCCACTCGCCCGTGCCGGCGAGGTGCTGGCCTTGGTGCCCGGCTCCCGCGTGCAAGACCAGAGCAGGATCAAGGTTAGGGAGGTCTCGCCAGTCCACTCGAACCGGCAGGTCTGATACCCTTGGCTGTACCGGGGTCCGCGGTAGGGTCCAGGTCACCTACAGCGACGTGCCTCAGCTCATCCTGGCTGGGACTTCCGCTGCTCTGCTGGCGGTTCAAGATTTCACCGAACGTCCACGTCGGCGTCCACTTCAGGGTCCAGCAGGTGAACATAATTGAAACAAAAATATACTTTGAAGAACCGGGGTTCAAGCATGCTGGTTAAGACGCGGCCGCTCGGCAAGCCCAACTGCAATTGCATATGGCGCAGTCATCTGCAAGCGCGGCTGCAAGTGCATACGGTTGAGGTCCCTCCATCTCGTCGTCCTCACCGCTTCAAGGGTGGGATGGCCAGTCAAGCGGTATACTTGATCCACCAGTGCACGGCGCGGCAAGGCAGGCGCAACGCGGCAGCAGTCACTCACAGTCCGGTCCGCAGCGCCGATGGGAGTTCAGAACGGGAGTTTTCGATTTTTTGCGACAAGTCAGCGCTGGCAGCAGTCACCGAGAAACTCGATTCTGGTGGGAGTAGAGAGCGTGACGACTTGCATGACGCAGGCCGCCACCCGAACGGACGATCGCAAGAGCCACTTATCGATACCTCCCTACCGTTTGACGAAAAATGCCTCGACGGTGGGCGCGACTAACCCGTAAGGTGCAGTCACACAATTATCCAGCAGTAGCGGTGACAAAGGTGGCAATATTG
>DATEMN010000523.1:0-20702 GCA_035275565.1 Pseudonocardiaceae bacterium
GCGGGTGTTCGACCGGTTCCATCGGGTACAGGGTGACCGCGACCGCAGCACCGGCGGGACCGGGCTCGGTCTGGCCCTCGTCGCCGAGACGGTGCACCGCTACGGCGGCTCCACCCGGGTCGGCCAAGCCCCCGACGGCGGCGCCCGCTTCGAGGTGCACTGGCCCGTTGGCGGCCGCCCAACGCCTCGCAGCCTGTGGTAGGCGTGCATTCCTCGGCCGAGCAGCTGGTGGTTGCGGCAGCTGTGCTGCACGAGGGTCGGGTACTTGCTCAGCAGCGGGCGCACCCGCCCGCGACCGCGGGTCGCTGGGAGCTGCCGGGCGGCCGGGTCGAGCCGAGCGAGAGTGTCCGGGACGCGCTGGTCCGGGAATGCCGCGAGGAGCTTGCCGTTGAGATCGTGCCGGGCGATCAGCTCGGACCGGACGTGCCGTTACCCGGCGGTAATGTGCTGCGGGTGCACCTCGCGCGGCTGGCCGACCCGACCGCGCGGCCGATCCCGGTTGAGCACGCTGCGCTGAGATGGGTGGATATCACCGAGCTAGCCGGCCTGGACTGGCTAGACGCCGACCGCACCCTCCTACCCCACCTAGTCCCCCACCTCCCGGACTCTCACTGCGACAAGCATCCGTATCGCGATCCGTAGGCGGTCTCGAACGACGATAAGCATCCATGTCGCACTTCTAAGGTGGCCTCTGGGCAGCGATGAGCTTCCATGCCGTGCTTCGGAGGGTGGTGTGGGTGTTGCGTGAGGTGCGGCGGGTAGCGTGGGTGTTCCCGGCATCCCCTTGAGGAGTCTCTGCGTGCCCACCGCTGCCCTGCCCCGCGTGCGCACCGATCTGCGCAATGTTGCCATCGTCGCGCATGTCGATCATGGCAAGACGACGCTCGTCGATGCCATGCTGCGCCAGTCCGGCGCGGTGACCGGGCGCGGCGACGTGGACCGCGTGCTCGATTCCGGCGATCTGGAGCGGGAGAAGGGCATCACCATCCTGGCCAAGAACATGGCCGTCACCCGGTCCACACCGGACGGTCCGGTCACCATCAACGTGGTCGACACCCCCGGCCACGCCGACTTCGGCGGCGAGGTGGAGCGCGGGCTGTCCATGGTGGACGGGGTGCTGCTGCTCGTCGACGCCAGCGAGGGCCCGTTGCCGCAGACCCGGTTTGTGCTCCGCAAGGCGCTGGCGGCGCACCTGCCGGTGGTGTTGGTGGTGAACAAGGTGGACCGGTCGGATGCTCGGATCGCGGAGGTAGTCGATGAGACCCACGATCTGCTGCTGGATCTCGCCGCGGACCTGGAGACCGACGCGGCCGACTCGGTGCTGGACATGCCGGTGCTCTACGCCAGCGCCCGGGCCGGGCGAGCCAGCCGCAACCGCCCGGAAAACGGCCAGCTGCCCGACACCGAGAACCTCGGACCGCTGTTCGACGTCATCCTCACCCACGTGCCACCTCCGGCGGGCGATGTCGAGGCGCCGTTGCAGGCGCACGTCACCAACCTCGACGCCTCGACCTTCCTAGGCCGGATCGCGCTGTGCCGGGTCCGCTCCGGGCGGCTGCACAAGGGACAGACCGTGGCGTGGTGCCGGGAAGACGGGTCGACCCGGCCGGTCCGGATCACCGAACTGCTGCGCACCGAGGGGCTTACCCGGGTCCCGGCCGCCGGCGCGGAAGCCGGTGATCTGATCGCCATCGCGGGCATCGCGGAGATCACCATCGGCGACACCCTCGCCGACATCGACGATCCGCGACCGTTGCCGCGGATCACCGTGGACGAGCCGGTGATCGCGATGACGCTCGGGATCAACACCAGCCCGCTGGCCGGCCGTGGCGGGGGCAGCAAGCTCACCGCCCGCCTGGTCCGCAACCGGCTGGACGCCGAGCTGGTCGGCAACGTGAGTGTGCGGGTGTCGCCGACCGCATCCCCGGACACCTGGGAGGTGCAGGGCCGCGGTGAGCTGGCGCTGGCCGTCCTGGTGGAGACCATGCGGCGAGAGGGTTTCGAGCTGACCGTCGGCAAGCCGCAGGTGGTCACCCGCACCGTGGATGGCACGGTGCAGGAACC
Source organism: Pseudonocardiaceae bacterium (assembly GCA_035275565.1). GTDB lineage: Bacteria > Actinomycetota > Actinomycetes > Mycobacteriales > Pseudonocardiaceae. The sequence continues at coordinate 2,065 of DATEMN010000523.1, forward strand.
GTTCGAGCATCTCACCGTGGACGTGCCCGAGGAGCACCTCGGTGTGGTGACCGAGCTGCTGGCCGCCCGCAAGGGTCGGCTGGAACAGCTGGGTGCGACGTCGGGCGATGGCTGGGTGCGCCTGGACTTCACGGTGCCCTCGCGCGGGCTGATCGGGTTCCGCACCGAGTTCCTCACCACCACCCGCGGCACCGGCATCGCCCACCACGTCTTCGACGGCTACCGCCGGTGGGCCGGCGAGCTGCGAACCCGTCGCTCGGGGTCGCTGGTCGCCGACCGGTCCGGTTCGGTCACTGGGTACGCGTTGGCGCAGCTGTCCGACCGCGGCACCTTCTTCGTGGAGCCCGGCGCGGCCGTCTACGCCGGGATGGTGGTCGGCGAGAACCCCCGCGCCGAGGATATGGATGTCAACGTCTGCCGGGAGAAGAAGCTCACCAACATACGTTCTTCCACCGGTGACGAGTTGGAGCGGCTGGCTCGGCCACGGGCGCTCGGGCTGGAGGAGGCGTTGGAGTTCTGCGCCGCCGACGAGTGCGTCGAGGTGGCTCCGGAGGTGGTGCGGGTGCGCAAAGTCGTCCTGGACGCCACCCAGCGCGCCCGCACCCGCGCCCGGGAGCGGGCGGCGCGGTCCTGAGTTATCCGAGGTGACCGCTCTACGGCACCATATCGCCTCGTGAGGACCCCGGGCGGCGCGTACAGGGTGGTCACGGCGCTGATCGCTGGCGCCGTGCTCGCGGCGTGCACCGGAAAGCCGCTCGTCCTACCGGGCAATGTCCCGGTGAGCTCGCCGGTCGTCCCGCCGGTCGCCCGGGAGGTCGTGCTCGGGGTGGACCGGCTGGCTGGCGGCTTCAACCCGCACACCCTGGCTGATCTGACACCGGTCTCGGAGGCGGTCGCCGGCCTGCTGCTGCCCTCAGCGTTTCATCAGACACCAGCGGGGCAGTGGGTTGTCGATGACACGCTGTTGGACTCCGCCGAGGTCACCGACACCGCACCGTTCACTGTCACCTATCGGATCCGGCGCAATGCGCAGTGGTCGGACATCACCCCGATCGCCGCCGAGGACTTCGGCTACCTCGCCGAACAGATGCGTAGCGAGCCCGGCGTGCTGGACTCGGCTGGCTACCAGCTGATCGACCAGGTGGTCTCGAGGGATGGCGGAAAGACCGCTGAGGTGATCTTTCACCGGCCCTATGCCGGCTGGCGCACCCTGTTCCGGCATCTGTTGCCGGCGCACCTGCTCAAGGACGCGCCGGGGGGTTGGAGCAAGGGCCTTGACGCGGGGCTGCCGGTTTCCGGTGGCCCGTTCGCGATGGTCTCGGTCGACCCGTCCCGCGGGGAGATGATGCTGGTCCGTAACGATCGGTACTGGGACACTCCGGCGCAGGTGGACCGGATCCTGTTCCGCCAGGGCAGCGACGCGGCTCTGGCGGACGCGCTACGTACCGGTGGCGCGCAGGCTGCTCTGTTCGGCCGTCCCAATGCCATCACCGAGTCGCTGCTGCGGGCCGCAGACCTGCGGGTGACCTCGACTGTCCAGCCGCGGCCGGTACTCGCCTCGGTGCTGCTGCGCCCGGCCAGCCAGGTGCTGGACGACCAGCGGGTCCGGACTGCTGTGGCCGCAGCACTGGACCGCTCCTCGCTGATCGCCACCGGAGTCGCCAGCGGTCCCGCCGCGCCGTTGCGGGCCGACTCGGTGGTGCTCGCCCCGTCCTCGCCGGGTTACCAGGCCACCGCCCCGGCCACCGGGGTCCCTGTGACGCCGGATCCGGACACCGTGCGCCGGTTGCTCACCGACGCCGGGTACACCCGTGGCCCAGCAGGTTGGGAGCGCGCGGGGCAGCCACTACGGCTGGTGGTGGCGGCACCGGCGGATCGGGAACCGTACGGGACGCTCGCCGCCCGGGTGGCCGATCAACTCCGGACCGCCGGGATCGAGGCGCAACTGCGCGAGGTCGACCCCGATGAGCTGTTCGGCACCATGCTCGGTCCGACGCCGGGAATCAGGGAGGTGTCATTTCTCTCCGGAACAGCGGAGGCTGCCACCGCCGGCGTTGATATCGTCGTGCTGCCGCAGCCGGTAGCCGGCGACCCCGCCACTCAGTCGGCATCCTGGTACGGCTGCCCCCTGGTGGTGCCGGCCAGGCTGGCGCCCGCACCGCCCAACCCGGCTGGATTGTGTGACCTCACCCTGCAGCCGCTGCTCGAACAGGCGCTCGTCCAGGACAAACCGGTCGCCTCTGCTGTCGAGGTGGCGCTGTGGGAGCGAGCTGTGGCGATTCCGCTTTACCAGCAGGTATCGCTGCTGGTCAGCACCAGTCAGCTGGACGGCATAGCGCCGGGGACGGCGTTGGAAGGTCCGCTCGACGGTGCCGCGCGCTGGCAGCTTCGCCGGTAGGGGAGGAGATCTCGTCGATGGGGAAGCGGAGGCGGATCAGGCTCTTGGTGGGAATGGTCTGGGTGACTCTCGCTGTGACCGGTTGCGTGACCGCCGGTGGGACTGGGCGTCTCGACGGCAGCGGCGGCGGGGCGGTGAAGACGGGCCCGAGCGGCGCCAACGGAGACGGATCGTATCGCGCTCCGCAGGTTCCCCCCGGGCCTGCGATCGTTATCGCGCACGGTGCGCCTTACTTCGCGTACAACAACAAAACGGCACAGGCGAACAACAACTCGGACAACGCCTTGGTGCTCAATCAGGTGCTCGTGGACCCGTTCATCGTCGACGGAGCCGGCAAGTTCCTCCTCAACTCTGACGTGCTCGTGTCAGCTGAGCTGACCTCGGAGGATCCCCAGGTCGTCACGTATCACATCAAGCCGAATGTCACCTGGTCGGATGGGCAGCCGTGGAATTGCCGCGACTTCTACCTCGCCTGGCTCGCCGGCAGTGGCAAGTCACCGTATTTCACACCGGCGACCACTCGAGGGTATGAGCGGGCGACAGCCGAGTGCCGTGACGAGTACACCTTCGTCGAGACCTACCAGGCACCGTACGCCGATTGGCGGCGAAACTATATTCACGGTGCCATTCTGCCGGCTCATGTCCTCGAGCGGGAGACCGGGATCGTTGATATCACTGCGCTGAACCCGCAGTCCACGCCGCTCGACCTGAAGAAGGCCGGTGACTTCTGGAACAGCGAGTGGACCGGCTTTAATGCCACCACGATGCCGGGATCAGGACCGTATCAGATCGACAGCTCGACGCCGGGCAAACAGATTGTGCTCATCCGAAACAAGGAGTGGGTGGGCCGCCCAGGAGGTCCGGAGCGGATCGTTCTTACGTCCGTCGACGACGGTGCCACCGCGGTTCAGGGTCTCCAGGACCAACAGTTCAGTGTGATTCAGCCGCCAGCCGATCCGTTGCTGGCGGATCGGCTGCGGGCACTCTCGGGCCAGGGCGTGGTATTCGAGGCACGGGGCGGGTCCACCGCCGAGTATCTGGATCTCAATCCGGCTAGTGTCCTGTTCAAGGATCCTGTCGTCCGGACCGCTTTCGCTCAGTGCGTCGATCGCAACAAGCTGGTCGACGACCTGGTTCGCGGTGTGCTTCCGGAGACCCAGCCACTGGGAAGCCTTGCGTTTCTTTCGGGTGATGCGGCTTACGATGATATCTACTCCGAGAAGATGGTCGCCGACGCCCGGAAAGCGCAGGTGACATTGGAGCGAGCGGGGTGGGTTCTGGGTGGCGACGGTGTATACTCACGGGAAGGTCAGCGCCTGTCCTTCGCTATCACTCATGACGCCTCGCCGGCTCATTCCCGGGAGGTCGAACTCATCCGGACGCAATGCCGGCAGGCTGGAATGGAGATCGCTGACGGCGCTACTCCGGAAGCGCTGGACGAGGCGCTTAACCGCGGAGGGTTCGACGTCGCCTTGATCACGGGCTCCCGTACTCCGCGAGTGTGGTCCCTAGCCGACCATTACGCGACCAACGGCAGGTTCAACTACCAGCGTTACACCAATCCCGAGGTCGATGCTGCGTTGAGCGTCGCGCAGACACAGTACGCCGAGTCCACCCAGATCGCCGCCCTTCGGAAAGTCGATCGGTTGCTCGCCGATGACCTGATATCGCTTCCACTGTTCCAGGTTCCGGTCATGTGGGCCTACACCAACAAGATCGACAGCGTCTATCGTCACGGTTCGAGCGGCGTCACCTGGAACGCCAATGAGTGGAAGGTGAGCTGATCCCCAACCCGGTCAGGTGGGGTCGCTGCCGCGGAGGGCGGCCCACCATAAAGCCAGGGTGGCGGTGAGGGTGGTGGTGCACGCCCAGGTGAGCGGACCACCGCCGTCGAGGAAGACCCAGAGCAGGCCGACGATCGGTGCGGGGGTGAGCAGCGCCGCGTCGGCTCGGAGCTGACGGCGCCAGCCGGTGTCGGCAAGGGTGTCAGGGTCGGGGTGGGCCGGGCTGTCGCTCCGTCGACCACGGGGTTCAGCGGCCCGGATCGGGCCGGATGGCTCCAGCCAGACGCCGTCGACCTCGGCGGCAGCCAGCCCCCGATGCCGCGGATCGCCGTGCAGCGCCACCGTGGTGGGGGCCGGCAGCATCGCCAGGATCGGGTCGAAATGAACCGGGACCCATCGTGCTGTCGAACCGGGGAGTGGTGACTCCAGCTCGAGCCAGGACCGGGTGAGCAGCCCGGACTGCACCCGAACCCGGCGTACCTGCAGGGGCTGCCCCGGCCTGCGGCGCAGCCGGCATCGGCTGATCACCTGCCAGCCGAAGGTGATTAGCACGATCGCCGCGATCAAACCGCTGAAGGCCACCCCGGAAGCGGCCTGGTCCACCGCGGCCAGCTTGGCGCTGCCGGGAACGAACACCGTGGCGGGCTCGCGGGGGTCGTAGGCGACCTCGGTCCGGGTCCCCACCGACGGTGCTGGCACCGCCAGCGCCACGGTGTCGGTTCGGTGCACCCCCGGTGCCGACCAGCGGACGTCGACAGTCCGCCCCTCGGCACGAACGATCTCGCCGAAGGACCGTGCACTGGCCTCGGCGAGCTGATGACCAACGGTGCTCAGGGTCCAGGCCGACAGGCCCGCGATCAGCGCGCAGACCACCAGGACCAGTGTGGATGTACCCGCCCCGTACCGCAGCGCTCGACTAAGGCCGGGACGGGCACGGCGGGTCACCGGGTGAAGCCGATATCGGTGTAGACCGGGTCGGCGAAGCCGAACGCCCCGAAGTTGGCCACGCCGTCACGGACCGCGATGACGTTGGGACGTTGGTAGAACAACAGTGAGTGGCCGGTTTTCCAGATCTCCTGGTCTATCCGGTTGGCCAGCTCGATCTTGCGGGTCGGGTCGAGCTCGCGGCTCGCCTCCGCGAACAGGTTGTTGATGGTCTCGTTTCCGATCCCGCCGAAGTTCTGCTGGGTGTCACCTCTGGTGCTGTAGATCGCGCCCTTCTCCGAGATCGGGAACGCTGTCCCGATCCAGGCGAAGTGGGTCATATCGAAGTTCCCAGGACGGATGTGCTTGTCGAAGAAATCGTCGGTGGGCACCGGGGTGATCTCAACTTTCACTCCGATCTGGGAAAGAAACTGCTGAACCTGGCGGGATTCCTGCTCGGCGACCGGCACTTGGGCCGGGATCACATCCCGGATCACCAAATCCCGACCGTTCTTGCGTCGGGTACCCGCATCCTGTGCCGTCGCCGGGCGGGTCCAGCCCAAGGCATCGAGCATCCTGGACGCCTCAGCCGGGTCGTAGCCGACGACCTGGGAGTTGTCCTGGTAGCCCCGCTGGCCTTGGACGAAGATATGATTACCCAGGGGTGTGGGGTCCGGCACGATCCGGCCGATCTGCGCCTGGGCGATGGCTCTGCTGTTGATACCCTTCTGGATGGCGATGCGCAACTGCTGGTCAGCCAGGATGGAGCCGGGGTTGCCATTGAATGTGATATGTCGATAGTTCGGCGCGAGCGCCTTGTGCACTTTCACGCCGGTGGCACCCTGGGCCCGGGTGAATTGGTTGACGTCAGGGCCGATGTCGATGAAGTCGATCTCGTTGTTGGCGAGCGCGTCGAACTCCGCTTCATCGGGGATGACCCGGAAGGCGATCCGGTCCAACCGGGGTTTGCGTCCCCACCATTTCTCATCGCGTACTACGGTGATGGTTTTCGCGGTCTGGTCGATCTGCTCGACCCTATACGGTCCGGCCGTGACGGGTAACCGCTGGATCCAGCCGGTGTTGAACACGCCCGGGTTCGTGTTGGTGGCGGCCGGGTACAACGGATTGAACAGGACTTGCCAGTCGGAGAAAGGTCTCGCAAAAGTCACGACAACCTGTTTGTCGGAGGTGCCTCGTTCGACTGAGGCGATATCGGTGTAGCCAGTGCTCGACGCGATCCGGAAATCTTTGTTGCTGCCGTTGAGGGCCTGCCATTGTGCTGTGAAGTCTCGCCAGGTGATCGGTGTACCGTCGCTCCAGATGGCCTCGTCGCGTACGGTGTAGGTCGCCACCTGGGGATTGGTGCTGGTCAACTCGGCGGACGTGAGGTAATTGTCATCGGTTTTCACCGTACCGTCGGCCTGGCTCAGGAAGATGTACGGCATGACGCTGCGTAACATCTGATCGGTCGGCTCATACGTTCCGTCGAGGTGGTTGTAGTTGAAATTGGCGGGGAAACTGGCGAGCGGCCACCGGAAGGAGCCCCCGTCGCGCAACGTGTCGACTGGGGTCGCTGCGATGTCGATGACACCGATCTGCGGACCCCTGCCGGCTTGCCCGCCGGTGTCCCCGCCGCAGCTCGTCAGCACGAGGGTCGCAGCCAACATGACCAGCAGCCGTTGCCGTCGCATTCACCCGCCCCTTCCGTCATCGTGTCAGGCGTTCTCACAGCACCGCGTGCGCCGTCGCGTAATGGCAGGCCGTCTCGTGCTCCGCCGCGCCGTGCTGTTCCCGCGCAGGCTCCTCCTGCTCGCAGCGTGACTGCAGTTCGGGGGACAGCGCGGCGTAACGGAAGCACCGCGTGCGAAACCGGCAGCCCGACGGCACATCGGCTGGGCTGGGCAGATCGCCGCTCAACAGGATCCGTTCCCGGGCGCGCTCCTTGATCGGGTCAGGAATCGGGATCGCCGAGAGCAGCGCCTGGGTGTAGGGATGCTGCGGTGCGTTGTACACCGTGTCGACGGGTCCAACCTCGACGATCTTGCCTAAGTACATCACCGCGACCCGGTCGGCGATGTGCCGCACTACCGCGAGATCGTGCGCGACAAAGAGCATGGCCAGGCCCAGCCGGGCCTGTAGTTCCTCCAGCAGGTTGATCACACCAGCCTGGATCGAGACGTCCAGCGCGGACACCGGTTCGTCGAGCACGAGCACCTTGGGCTCCAGCGCCAAGGCGCGGGCGATCCCGATGCGCTGGCGTTGCCCGCCGGAGAACTCCGCGGGGTAGCGGCTGGCGTGGTCGGCTTGCAGACCCACCAGGTACAGCAACTCCGGGACCCGTCGCCGAATCTCGGTACTTGACATGCCATGGGTGCTCAGCGGCTCGGCGAGCACGTCGAACACCGGTAACCGCGGGTCCAACGAGGCGATCGGGTCCTGGAACACCACCTGCAGGTCCCGGCGCAGTTGCAGGCGCCGCCGCCGATCCAGCCTGGACACGTCGGTGCCGAGCACCTCGATCCGTCCCGCCAACGGTGCGGCCAGGTTGAGGATCTCCATCAGGGTGCTGGTCTTGCCGCACCCCGACTCGCCGACCAGCCCCAGTGTCTCCCGCTCCCGCAGCTCGAAGGAGATGCCGTCCACCGCCCGCACCATTCCCACCCGCCGCCGCAACACCGCACCCTTGAACACCGGGAAATGCCGCACCAACCCCTCCACCCGCAGCACCACCCGTGAGTGGCGATACGAGTCCTGACTCGTATCGCCACTCACGGGTGCTGGCGGAGCTGGCGCGCGCCCCCGGTGGCAGGCGGATAGGTGGGTGCCGGAAACCGCCATAAGCTCGGGCTCAACGGCAAGGCACTGGTCGATCACCAGGGGGCAGCGGGGGGAGAACGGGCAACCGGGGGGGAGGTCGACCGTGGAGGGAGGGTGACCCTCGATCGGGATCAGGGGCAGGCGCGGCCCGGTGTCCACCCGGGGGATGGAGTTGAGCAGTCCCCGGGTGTAGGGCATCCGGGGCTGGTAGAAGATGTCGTCCACCGGGCCGGTCTCCACGGTGCGCCCGGCGTACATCACCTGCACCCGGTCGGCGAACCCGGCGACCACCCCGAGGTCGTGGGTGATCAGCACGATCCCGGCACCGGTGACCTCCCGGGCGGTGGCCAGCACCGCCAGCACCTGAGCCTGCACCGTGACGTCCAGCGCCGTGGTGGGCTCGTCGGCGATGATCAGGTCCGGGTCGTTGGCGATCGCCATCGCGATCACCACGCGTTGCCGCATGCCGCCGGAGAACTCGTGCGGGAACGCCCGGGCACGCACGGCGGCATCCGGGATCCCGACCAGGTCGAGCAGCTCCACGGCCCGGGCGCGGGCCGCCTGCCGCGACAGCGTGCCGTGTACCAGCAGTGCCTCGGCCACCTGGTCACCGACGGTGTACACCGGTGTCAGCGCCGACAGCGGATCCTGGAAGATCATCGAGATCCGCCGGCCACGGATCTGGGACAGCTCGGTGTCCGAGCGTCCCAGCAGCTCACGGCCCTGGAAGCGGATCGATCCGGTGATCTTCGCCTGCGGCGGGAGCAGACCCATCACGGCTAGTGAGGACACCGACTTGCCTGAGCCGGACTCACCCACGATCCCGAGCACTTCACCCGCGCTGACCTGGTAGCTCAGGCCGCGCACGGCGGCGACTCGACCCTCCTCCGAGGGGAACGACACTGCGAGGTCGGTCACCTGCAATACCGGCTCGGACATGGTGTCACCTCCGGTTTCCGCGCGCCGAGGTCGGGTCGAGGGCGTCGCGCAGCCCGTCGCCGACAAAATTCACCGACAGCACGGTGAGCGCCAGCAGGCCCCCGGAGAACAGGAACAGCCAGGGGAAGGTCAGTGCGGAATTGGTGCCCGACGCGATCAGCGTGCCCAGCGAGACGTCCGGCGGTTGCACCCCGAAGCCGAAGTAGCTCAACCCGGTCTCCAGCAAGATAGTGGCGCCGACCGTGACGGTCGCGTCGATGATCAGTAGCGAGGCCATGTTCGGCACGATGTGCCGGGCGATGATCCGCCACGGCGGCACCCCCATGAACCGGGCCGCCAGCACGAACTCACGCTCCCGCAGGGACAGCGTCATGCCCCGCACGATCCGTGCGGAGATCATCCACGCGAACGCGGCCAGCAAACCGACGAAGATCAGCCACGTCTCGCCCCGGAACGACGGGGACAGGATCGCGATGATCAGGAACGTGGGGAGCACCAGGAGCAGATCCACCACCCACATCAGGACCCGGTCCACCCACCCGCCGAAGTATCCGGCGGTGGCGCCGACGACCGCGGCGAGTCCGGTGGAGATGAGCCCGACCAGCAGCCCGATCGTCAGCGACTTCTGCAGGCCGCGCAGGGTCTGGGCGAACACGTCCTCGCCGATCTGGGTGGTGCCGAACCAGTGCTGCCCCGACGGGGGCTGCAGGTAGGCGTTGGGATCCTGCTCGGCGTAATCCCACGGGGTCAGCAGCGGACCCAGGAACGCCAACGCGTACAGCAGCAGCACGCAGGCCAGCCCGATGACGGCCAGCCGGTGGCGCAGGAAGCGCCGCACCACCAGACTGCGTCTCGTCGCGGCCCGCGGCGCCCCGACTACCGGTTCCGTCGGCGAACCGGAAACGATGACAGAGACGGACATCGTGGCTACCTCCCGATCCTGATCCGCGGGTCGAGTGCGGCGTAGAGCACATCGGAGAGCCAACCCGAGAACAGCACGAGCACCGCCACGAACAGCGTCACCGTCGCCACGATGTTGGTGTCGTTGAGCGTGACGCCGTAGACGAACCAGTCGCCCATCCCGTACCAGCCGAAAATTCGCTCGGTGAAGACACCGCCGACGATCAGCAGCCCGATCCCGAACGCGAACAGGGTGGCCATCGGGATCAGCGCGGTGCGCAGCCCGTGCTTGAACAGGGCCCGGCGCCGGGTCAGCCCCTTGGCCTGCGCAGTGCGCAGGAAGTCGCTGCCCAGCACGTCGAGCATGGCGCTGCGCTGGTAGCGGCTGTAGTAGGCGATCTGGGTCAACGCGATGGCCAGCGTCGGTAACACCAGGTGCGACAACCGGTCGCCCAGCGCGGCCCATCCACTGCCCTCGAAGCCGGGGGAGAACTCGCCGGTGAAGTACAGCACGGTCGTCCCCGCGGCCTCGTTGAGCTGCAACCCACCGAACTTGAGCAGTGTGCCGATCAGGAACACCGGGGTGGACAGCACCAGGAAGGAGAACAGCGTCGCCGCGTAGTCGCTGGCCCGGTACTGCCGGATCGCACTGGCCACGCCGACCAGCACGCCGACGGCGATGCCCACCACAGTGCCCAGGGCGAACAGTCGCAGGCTTACTCCTATGCGGCGACCGAGCTCGTTGGTGATGGGTTGACCGGTGATCGTCGAACCGAAGTCGCCCTGCACCACACCGCCCATCCAGGCCGCGAAGCGGGTCGGGATGGGGTCGTCGAGTCGCAGCTCCGCCCGCTTGGCCTCGATCACCGATGCGGGTGGCGGAGGGTTACGTCCCTGCAGCTGACCCAAGGGGGAGAAGGTCAGCGACGCAAGGGCGAACGCCAGAAACGTCGCGGCCAGGCACAGCAGCACGTAGCCGGCGAGGCGACGCGCCAGGAATCCGGTCATCGCGAACCCATACGTTTCACTCCAGAGGTCCAGGCACGCTACTACGGCAGCGTCATCCGACGACGTAGCGAGAGACGAGGTGGGCGTAGGGTCACGTGTCCATGGGGTCCATGAGGGGATCAAGGGTGCTGCGCGCGGGCGCGGTCGTCGTATGCACCACTGTAGTGCTGGCGGCCTGTGGTGGTGGCGGAGGTGCCGCTGGTGGCGGTCAGCGCCAGACCGGGTCGGTGTTCGCCTCCTGCGAATCGAAGCCGAACACCTGCAACTCCGCCGATCCCCGCAAGCTGCAGCAGGGGGGCCAGCTCACCTTCGCTATCGAGAAGAACGTCCCGAACTGGAACCTGCTGTCCAACGAGGGCAATGTGTTCGAGACCGGCATGGTCCTTAAGGGCGTGCTGCCTTATACGTTCGTCACCAAGCCAGATCTCACCGTGCGGAGGAGTAACACTCTGCTCGAGTCGGCCAAGGTGACCAGCACTAACCCGCAGATCATCGTTTACAAGATCAAAGCCAAGGCGGTGTGGTCGGACGGCACACCGATCACCGCGGATGACTTTCGCTACACCTGGAAGGTCCAGAACGGGCGTGACTGCCCCAACTGCCCGGCGTTCACCACCTCCGGTTACGACCAGGTCCAATCGGTGGCTGGCAGCGACAACGGCAAGACGGTGACGGTGACATTGTCCAAGCCGTTCACCGACTGGAAGCAGCTGTGGAGTGGTGGCTCACCGATCTACCCGGCGCACATCGCCGCGCAGCACGGGGACCTCACGACTCCGCAGGGCCTGCTCGAGGCGTTCACCTGGTTCGGTACCACGGTGCCGAACTACTCAGCTGGCCCCTTCCAGATCGACGATTTCCGAGACAAAGAGTCGGTCACTCTGATGCCCAACCCCCGGTGGTACGGACCGGCCCCCAAGCTCGATCGGCTGATCTACCGGATCATCACCGATGCCGGGCAGGAGCCGATTGCGCTACAGAACCGGGAGGTCCAGGTTATCTACCCGCAGCCGCAGGTTGATCTGGTGCAGCGGGTGCGCGACATCCCTGGGGTCTCCTCTTCAGTGGGGCCGGGTCTGAGCTGGGAGCACTTCGATTTCAATCTGAACAACAGATTCCTGGCCGATCCGGCACTGCGCACCGCCATGTTCACCGCGGTCGATCGGCAGTCCATCATCGACAAGACCGTGGGCCAGTTCACCGACAAGATCCAACCGTTGAACAGCCACCATTTCGTTCCCCAGCTGCGCGGTTACGAGGACGTGATCAGCGAGTCCGGTCAGGGCGCCGGCAATCTGGCCCGCGCCAAGCAGATCCTCGCCGCGGCCGGCTACAAGATCGAAGGAGACCAGCTCCGGACACCGTTCGGGCGGCCGGTCCCGCCGATGCGAATTCGCTACACCGTCGGTAATCAGATCCGCCAGACCGAATGCGAGCTGTTCGCCCAGCAGGTCAAGCCGCTGGGAATCACCATTCAGGTGGTGCCGACCGACGACCTCGGTGCAACGCTGTCCAAGCGCGACTTCGACATCGCGGTGTTCGCCTGGGTCACGACTCCCTTCCCTTACGGTGGCGCGGTACAGCTCTGGGGCACCGGCCAGGGCAACAATTTCGGCAACTACAGCAACCCCAATGTCGATCGCCTGATCGCCGCGGCGGGCAGCCAGACCGAAGAGGCGCAGGCCAAGGAGATGCTCAATCAGGCGGACCGGTTGCTGACCAGGGATGCCTACGTGCTGCCGCTGTATCAGAAGCCGACATTCATCGCGCTTTATGACACCATCGCGAATGTGCGCAACAACTCCTCGCTGGACGCACCGCCCTACAACGTCGCGGAGTGGGGCTTGCGCGCAACCGGGTGATCAGCTGATCATTCCGCATCCATGTCGTCGCCCGAGGTGCCTCGCGCCGAGCGGGTCCCGGCGACGTGTACCCCACTTCACGCAGCGGTCGTCGTAAGGTCGTGGGGTGACGGGGTGCGAGTGGCGGCTGGTGGTGGTGCATGCGCATCCCGATGACGAGACGCTGTGGACTGGCGGCATGATCGCCCGCTACGCCGCGGCCGGTGTCGCGGTGACGCTGGTGACCTGCACGCTCGGCGAGCAGGGTGAGATCCTGATCCCTGAGTTGCGCGGTCTGGCGGCCGATCGGGCTGATCAGCTCGGCGGCTACCGGGTGGGGGAGCTGCGGGCCGCCTGTGCCGCCTTGGGCGTCACCGACCAGCGGTTCCTCGGCGGGATCGGCCGCTGGCGCGACTCTGGCATGGTCGTCGAGCCCGGCGCCAGGGCGAGCGTGCCACCAGATCTGCACCCGCGCGCATTCGCCGCCGGGGCGCTCGACGAGCAGGTGGACGCGCTGGTCGACGTGCTCGTCCAGGTGCGCCCGCAGGTCGTGGTGAGCTACGGCCCCGACGGCGGTTACGGCCACCCCGACCACGTCCGGGCACACCAGGTGACGATGGCCGCGGTGGTGCGGGTACCCGTGGTGGTCCGGGTGTTCTGGGCGGTACGGCCCGTCTCGGCGGTAGCCGACGGGATCACCGCGCTGCACGCGATGCCCGGGCTGCCCTTCCCGCCACCGGACACCGACGGGCTGCCCGGAGTGGCCGATGCCGAGGTGACCACCAAACTGGACGTCACCGCCCACCGCGGCGCCGTGCTCGCGGCGATGCGCGCCCACCGCACCCAGGTCACGGTGTGGACTGCCGGGCACCATCGGGCGTTCGCGCTGTCCGACGGGATGGCCCGGCCAGTGCTCGACACCGAGCACCTCACCCTCGTGCACGGCCCTGCCGCAGGGGCGCACGACGACCTGTTCGGCGGGCTGCCCAGCCCAGTGGTGATGCGATGAATACGGTGGCGCGCATCACCCTCGTGATGCTGGTGTTCGATGCCGTCGCGCTGGCCGCGGTGGAACTGGCGTATCTCCCCGCACGGGTGGGTACGGTGCCGTTTCCGATCGCGATTCTGCTCGCCGCGGTCAGCACGCCGTGGTTGGTGCGCAGGGCAGCGGAGCTGGGTGGATCCCGGTCGGTGGCTGCGGTCCCGGTGGTGGCCTGGGTGCTCGCGCTCGGTGTGCTCGGTGTCGCCGGGCCGGGGGGCGACGTGCTGCTTCCCGCGGACTGGCGTTCGGTGCTGCTGCTGGGCGGTGGCCTGTTTCCGGCCGCCGTGGTGCTGGGTCGTGCGCTGGCGCGCCCTGCTGTTGGTGAGGAGGCCGTTGGTGGTGGAGCCGTCAGTGACGGGGTCGGTGGCCGGTCGGCGGCCACCGCAGATACTGTGCAGGTAGACGGCCCGTTCGGGCACCGTGAGTGAGGAGCAGGAGAACCCCCGTGACTTATGTGATCGCAGAGCCCTGCGTGGACGTCATGGATAAATCGTGCATCGAGGAATGCCCGGTGGATTGCATCTACGAGGGTGGCCGGATGCTCTACATCCAGCCCGATGAGTGCGTCGACTGCGGTGCCTGCGAGCCTGTCTGCCCGGTAGAGGCCATCTACTACGAAGACGACGTCCCCGAGCAGTGGAAGGACTACACCAAGGCCAACGCCGACTTCTTCGCTGAACTGGGTTCGCCCGGTGGAGCGTCGAAGGTCGGCCAGGTCAACGATGACCCGCCGATGGTCCTCGCGCTGCCCCCGCAGGGCGAGGAGTGACGCGGGGATGACTCTGGGCGCAGCGCGCCTGAATCTTCCTGACTTCCCCTGGGACAGCCTCGACGGGGCGGTTCGGCGCGCGGCGCGACATCCCGGCGGTGTCGTCGACCTGTCCGTGGGCACCCCGGTGGATCCGGTGCCTGACGTGGTGCAGGCCGGGTTACAGTCGGTGTCGGCGCTGCCCGGCTACCCCGCCACGCACGGCACGCCAGAGCTTCGGGAGGCCGCTGTCGCCGCGCTGGCGCGGCGCTACGGAGTGACCGGTGTGCCTGCCGAGGCGGTGCTGCCCACGGTGGGTTCCAAGGAGCTGGTGGCCTGGCTGCCCACGCTGCTCGGGTTGGGCCCCGGCGATGTCGTCGCGCTGCCGGACCTGGCTTACCCGACCTACGAGGTCGGTGCGCGGCTGGCCGGCGCGACCCCGGTGCGGCTCGCCGATCACGAGCCCGCCACCCCGGGCACCCGGTTGCGCTGGCTGAACTCGCCGAGCAACCCCACCGGTGGCATCATGCCCGCCGGAGTGCTCGCCACCGTGGTGCGTCAGGCCAGGGAGATCGGTGCCGTGGTGGCGTCCGATGAGTGCTACCTCACGCTGGGCTGGGAGACCCAGCCGATCTCGGTGCTGCACCCGCAGGTGTGCGGGGGAGATCACAGTGGGTTGTTAGCGGTGCACTCGCTGTCCAAGTCGTCCAACCTGGCCGGTTACCGGGCTGGTTTCGTGGCTGGTGATCCCAGACTGGTCGCCGACCTGCTCGCGGTGCGCAAGCACGCTGGGATGATCGTCCCCCGGCCGGTGCAACAGGCGATGGTGGCCGCGCTGTCCGACGACACCCACGTAGCGCAGCAACGTGCCCGGTACGCCCGGCGGCGGGAGCTGTTACGACCGGCGCTGGACCGGGCCGGGTTGCGGGTGGCGAGATCCGACGGCGGGCTGTACCTGTGGTGCACCGCGGGCGAGCCGTGCCGCCGCACCGTGGCTCGGTTGGCCGAGGTTGGCGTGCTCGTCGCCCCCGGCGACTTCTACGGTCCGGCCGGGGCGCGGTACATCCGGGTTGGGCTGACCGCGACCGACGAGCGGATCGCTGTCGCTGTGCAGCGCCTAGCCGAGCTGTCGTGACTCACCGTTGCGGGGTGAGCGGTGCGATCGTCTGGCTGAGCAGGTCGGGCTTGGTGCTGTCGCGGACGAGGTGCGGGTACCGCTCGCCGTCGTGATAGTCGATCGGGTAGTCGATAAGCGTGTCCTCGTTGTTGACGAGCAGGTGAATCGGCTTCGTGGACGTCTTCGCCGCACTCACCGCATCACGTAGGACGTCGGGCGAGAACGCCTTGCCGTCAACGGCGACAACGGTCATACCCGGGCCGAGCCTGGCTTCCGCCGCGGGCATTCCCGGAACCACGTCGGAGATGAGGCCTTCAATATTCAACTGCAGGCCGAGCGAGTAGCCCATCTCGACGCGCTCACGGACGGTTTCCACATCCTTGACTCGCTGACCCTGCTCGGCGTCGTAGATGAGCCGCCAGCCGCCGCGCTCGATACCCCCGAGCGGGGCGTGGAATTCGGTCGTGTAGAGGCGCTGATCGAAAAACGTCCGCCAGTCGTGCGGCGCGACCTCGTTGAGGGTGGCCACCACATCGTCGAAGGTGTAGGGCTTGACTACCGGCGGTCCCGCCGGCCCACCATGGAAGCGGCGGCAGAAGTCGTCCAGCGAGCGTTGTCCCGAGGTGAGCTCGCGGATAAGCGTGTCGGCATCGAGCCAGATGAGCCAGCCCTCATTGTAGAAATCGGTGCCGCGTCGCTCAGCGCTCCACTCCCGCGGCGCGTTGTAGAGGAGCTGTGCCGCGACCGTCGTGTCGATCAGCGGACGCCAGCGGCGACCGGGGGTGTGGTCGAGACCTGCGGCGACTTGTGCCAGCGTGTCGATATATTGTTCCGAGGCCCAAAGTCCGCTGCGGGCCGCTAGCACATTGCCGTAATACTGGGTGAGCCCCTCGTAGACCCAGAGCAGCTCGCCTTGCATGGGAGTCTGGAAGTCGGGCGTGGCTAGCCCAGTAGGGCGACGATACTTGCCGTTCCACGAATGGAAGTACTCGTGCGGTAGGACACCCAGCGTGAGCCGCCCCTTCGCCTTGTCGATCAGCGCTCGCTCCGCGACGCGACTGTCGTTCGACTGGTGATGTTCGAGCCCGAAATTCGTCACGCCGTCGCTCAGCGTGAAGAGAAATCGGTAATGCTCGAAGTGCTCCGCACCGAAGAGCGCCTTCGCCTCGTCGACGAGTTTCCGCATGGCATCCGTGAACTGCGGGCTCGCTTCCAGCGCGGCCGGGCTGTCGGCGGCGATATTCATCTCGACCGGCGGCTTCGCGGTCGAGAGCGGGATGGTGCGGAAGTACTCACCCGCCAGCACCGGCGAGTCCACCAGCGTCGTCAGGTTGGCGGTCCGGAAATTCACCTCACCCGACGATTCCCGCTTCATTGTCAGACCAGTCCCGACCTTCCATCCCGGTGGTAGGCGCAGGGCGGCATCGACCATGAGGTCGTCGGTGTGCGCGACCGCCGGGTAGAGCAGCATCCAATTCCAGTAGAAGATGAAGAGGTGCGAGGTCGTCGAGGCACCCGAACTGAAGCCGCCCGTGGAGGTCGGCGCTAGGAACTCGAGACTGACCTCGACGGCCGTCGCACCGAGCGGCACATCCAGGTGGAAGGCGTACATGTCCACGGGGTCGCGCCGCCAGGGGAGGGTCTTTCCGCCTGCCGTGAACGTCAACCCCGACAGGTTCATGATCGGCCCGGTCGGCCCGTGCTCACCCGGCAGCCACTTCGGATAGTGCAGCGTGAGCGGGCCGGGACCGGCCGGTATCACCTCCCGGGCGCGGAAGAGCTTGCGCGGGGCCTCGGTCGCGTCGACCGTGAGGGTGATGGTCGGGGCAGCGCGTTCGTCGGCATGGACCATGGCTGGGACGAGAATCGAGAGGACGGGCAGCAGCAGCGCGAGTCTTCTGCTCATGAACTCCTCCGGCGGGGTGGTTGTGGGCTAAGGGTGCCAACGGGGCGCAACGACAGTGCGATGACGCCCGCGAGAACCATGAACCCGGCCACGACCCACAGGCCAGGGCGGAAGCTGCCGGTCAGCCCTTGCAGCCAGCCCGTGAGGTAGGGACCCAAGAAACCGCTGAGATTGCCGAAGGAGTTGATCAGGCCGATGCCAGCGGCGGCACCGACCCCGGTGAGGAAGGTATTCGGCAGCTGCCAGAACACCGGAATGGCCGCGTACACGCCGATCGCGCAGACCGTGATGCAGATCATCACGAGCAGTGCAGAGTTCATGTACAGCGCAGCAGCGACCGCCACCGCCCCGACGAAGGCGGCGATCGCGACGTGTCCGGCTCGCTCACCGGTGCGGTCGGAGTGCCGAGCCCACGCAACCATTGCCACTGATGCAAACGTATACGGGATCGCGGTGATCAGCCCGATCTCGACGAGGGACAACACCACCGGGAACTGCTGCTGGAATCCCTTGATCACCTGGGGCAGGAAGAACGCCAGGACGTAAAGCCCGTACACGATCCCGAAGTAGACGACGCCGAGCGCGATCACCCGCGGGTCGGTCAGCGCCGCGCGGGCGGAGACCTCCCTGCCGACCTCGTGGACGTCCTCCGCAGCGATCCGCGCCTCCAGCACGGAGCTCTCCTGCTCGGTGAGCCACCCCGCCTGGCGCGGGCGGCTGGGCAGCAACACCCCGACCAGCACACCGAGCAGCACCGCGGGCACACCTTCGACGAAGAACATGAACCGCCAGCCGGCATCGAACCCGAGCACTCCGTTGCCGTTCTGGATCAGCAGTGTGGACAACGGGCTGCCGATCACCGACGACAGCGGGACGGCGAGAAAGAACAGCGCGACGATCCTGGCGCGCTGCGCGCGGGGGAACCAGTAGGTCAGATACAGGATGATCCCGGGGAAGAACCCGGCCTCGGCCACCCCGAGCAGCACCCGCACCACGTAAAAACTGATCTCACCCTGGACGAACGCCGTGGCCGACGCCACCAGCCCCCACGTGATCATGATTCGGGCGATCCACACCCGCGCTCCCACGCGATGCAGAATAATGTTGCTGGGCACTTCGAAGAAGAAGTAGCCGATGAAGAACAACCCCGCGCCCAACCCGTACGCCGCGGCGCTGAGCCCCAGGTCGGCATTCATCGTCAACGCCGCGAAGCC
>DATEMN010000524.1:0-2054 GCA_035275565.1 Pseudonocardiaceae bacterium
TGCGTCGAACTGGCCCACACACCGGGTGCGATCCGGGACAGCAAGAACCCCACAGGCCCGATACTCCCGGTACCCGACCTGCCGGCATTCCTCCGCGAGATCAAGCGAGGCCGATTCGACCCCCGCTAACCCAAAACCCACGACGAACCCGGCCCCACCACAGCCATCGCCAGGCCGGGATTCGAGTGCGGCCCAGCTCGTTTCCACCTGGTCCGCTTCAACCGGGCTTCATCAAGGGTGATCGCCTCGGGCCACCCCGGGCCGGTGTCGTGATCCTGCCGCCAGGTGTCCCGCCAGGAGCAGATCCGGTGACGGCTTCCGTCTGGCCGTTCGCGACGGCGTCGACCATCGACAAGGAGGTCAGCTGTGCCAATGGTCGTGGGTGGGCGGGATGAAACGCAGGCTGAGACGCGGATACGGGGAGCCCGCCGCACAGGAAGTGCTCGCCCTAGGGCAGCAGGGAGGTTTGTTCGATGCGCTGCTGGATCAGGCCTCGACGCGGGTCAGCTCGCGATGCCCGAGCGCTGCCAGCGACCGCCGCGAGAAGGAAGTGGTGCGGGTGCTGCTGCACGCCGAGCAGCTAGCCCCGCAGCTGATCTACCACGATGTCTTCGTCCGCGAAACCCTCGCTGACCTGCTGCGCGCAGCCCGGCGCGGCGCTGGCGGCCGTGAGCTGCGCGGCCTGGCCTGGCGCCTGGGGGTCACGCCCATCGGGTGAACCGCGGAAGTCGGATGCGATCATGCCGGGGCAGACCGGCCGCAGCATCTCATGCAAGATGAACCCTATGGCAAGGCCCCATCGACGTGCCGCGCTGTCCACTGCCGCGTTCATCGTGCTCGCCGCCGGGTGCGGCAGCGGCGCGCCTGGCGCTACTGCCGGCGGCATCCCACTGGTCCAGGCCGGCCAGCTGACCACCTGCACCGGGCTGCCCTACGAGCCATTCCAGTTCGAGCGCGACGGCAAGGTCGTCGGTTTCGACGTCGATGTGGTCGACCTGGTAGCCAAGGACCTGGGGGTCACTCAGCAGATCGTGGACACCCCCTTCGACGGCATCCAGTCCGGCGCCGATCTCAACGCCGGTAAATGCGATCTGGCCGCCGCTGGGATGACTATCACCGAGGTCCGCGAACAGAACTTCGACTTCTCCACCCCATACTTCGATGCCACCCAAGCGTTGGTCGCGAAGAAGGGCTCGGGCCTGGCCAGCACCGAGCAGCTTAAGGGCAAGCGCCTCGCTGTGCAGAACGGCACCACTGGTCAGAGGTACGCCGAGCAGAACGCGCCCGACGCCGAGATCGTCGTCTTCGAGGACCTCGGCCTGCTGCTGACCGCCGTGGAGACTGGCGACGTCGACGCCGGCATCAACGACAACGGCGTGCTCTATGACTGGGTGAACAAGAAATCCGGCTTCGAGATCGTTGCGGAGTTCGACACCAACGAGCAGTACGGAATCGGCGTCAAGACGGGTAACACCGCACTGCTCAACAAGATCAACGAGGTGCTCGCCGAGGCGAAATCCAACGGCGAGTACAGCAGGATCTACGAGAAGTGGTTCAAGAAGAAGCCGACCAGCTGACCGCTGCCAGCATCCGGGAAGAAGCGACCCTTGATGGCACTGACCAAGCGGCAACGGGCCAAGGTTGTCCGTGGCGTGCAGTACGCCGTTCTAATGCTGATCGTCCTGGCGATTGCGCTGGCCGCCGACTGGGGCCGGATCCAGTCGGCATTTTTCGACCTCGACGTAGCCCGGGACATGTTTCCCGAGGTCATCACGGTGGCGCTGAAGAACACCGTGATCTACACCGCGCTCGGCTTCGCGTTTGGTCTCTTATGTGGGCTGGTGCTCGCGCTGATGCGGTTGTCGGACGTCGGGATATACCGGGCGCTGGCTGGGTTCTACATCGAGTTCTTTCGCGGCCTTCCGGCGTTGCTGGTATTTCTCGCCGTTGGTAGTGGAATTCCGTTGGCCTTTCCCGGCGCGATCCTCGACCGCTACGTGGCGATCATGATCGCGTTGGGCATGGTCTCAGCTGCCTACCTGGCAGAGACCATT
>DATEMN010000525.1:0-3116 GCA_035275565.1 Pseudonocardiaceae bacterium
CACGATCCACCCCGGCAGGAACCGGTCCAGAGCGGACAGCCGGCCCACCACACCCACACCGGGCTTACTCACCGTGGCTGTCACGCACGCATCCCTGCGGGGTCTGGAACCAGCACATCGCAGAGCTGGCGCAACACCTGCGGGCGGACCCGGTAGTAGATCCACGTGCCACGCCGCTCACCCTCGATCAGCCCGGCTTCCCGCAGCACCTTGAGGTGATGGCTGATCGTCGGTCCCGACAGGTCGAACGCCCCACTGAGGTCGCACACGCAAGCCTCGCCGCAAGCGTGCGCGGCGATCAGGCTCAGCAACCGCAACCGCACCGGATCACCCACCGCCTTGAACACCCCAGCCAACTCGCTGGCCTCCTCAGCCGACAACGGCCGGCGGGTCACCGGTGAGCAGCAGAACACCACCGGTCCGGTCGCCCCGGCCACCTCTCGTTGTTTCGACATCTCTCTACCTTGACAGGAGTCGAACCTAGGGGCAAGGTCGGGTTCCGCTAGTTCGATGCAGAAGCCATCTACAGCAGTTGACCGTCGCCGGTTCCGTCCGCTCAGGCTCGCGTATCTGGTGGTCGCCGGTCGGCGCTGACCCGGTGGGCGCTGGGTGGGGGAAAGCGGCCGTCAGCGTCGGTGTCGCGTTCCTCTTCGGCGCAGAGTTGCCGGTAGTGACGGTTGCGGATGCGCAACACGATGGTCGCAAGCAGTGCGGAAAGCAGCGAGCCGAGCAGAACGCCGATCTTGGCGTAGGCGTCGCGTTCGCTGCCTGCACCAAAGGCGAGTTCGCCGATAAGCAGGGCGACGGTGAAGCCGATACCGGCAAGCAGCGCGAGGCCGAGCACGTCCCACCAGCTCAGTCCCTCGGCGAGGCGTGCGTGGGTGAAGCGCTGCACGAACCAGGCCGCGCCGAGCACGCCGATGGTCTTGCCGACCACCAGTCCGGTGACGATACCGAGCGTCACCGAATCCGTGAGCGAGGCGCCCAGCCCGTCACCGATGGCGACACCGGCGGCGAAGAACGCGAACACCGGCACCGCGACCCCTGCCGAGATCGGCCGCCAGCGGTGCTCGAAGTGCTCGGCCAGCCCCGGTCCGGGGCCTTGGGCGCGGCGGACGACGGGGACGGTGAACCCGAGCAGCACCCCGGCGACCGTGGCGTGCACCCCGGACTCGTGGACCAGCGCCCACGTGGCCGCAGCCAGCGGCAGCAGCAGCCACCACGACCGCACCCGGCGCTGCACCAGCAACGCGAACAGACCTAGCGGGACCAGCGCCAGCACGAGCGGGAGCAGCTGCAGTGAGCTGGTGTAGAACAAGGCGATAATCATGATCGCGAGCAGGTCGTCGACCACGGCGAGGGTGAGCAGGAAGATGCGCAGCGCCGCAGGCAGGTGGGTACTGATGACCGCGAGGACGGCCAGGGCGAACGCGATGTCGGTAGCAGTGGGGATGGCCCAGCCGGTGAGTCCACCATCGCTGAATCCGGCGTTGACGCCGAGGTAAATCAGCGCTGGCGCGACCATCCCGCCGACAGCAGCGGCGACCGGCAACGCGGCCTGTCGGGGATCGCGCAGGTCGCCTGCGACGAACTCGCGTTTGAGTTCCAGCCCGGCGACGAAGAAGAAAACCGCGAGCAGGCCGTCGGCAGCCCACTGGGCCAGCGTCAAGTCCAGGTGCAGCGTCGACGGGCCAATCCGCAGACCGCTCAGGGCACGGTAGGTGTCACTCCACGGCGAGTTGGCCCACACCACCGCGACCACGGCGGCGGCAACCAGCAGCGCCCCACCGACGGTCTCAGTGCGCAGGATGTCACCGATCCGGCGAACCTCACCCCCGCTTCCCCGACCGAACAGCCGAGGCATGGTGTGACCGGACGGCGTGCCCATGCGACTCCTTCTGGAAGGCTCGACGACGAGACCGCCGACCAGACTTCCCGGCACACCTCACACAACTATAAAGGACCGAATCCGGGGCGCAGGCCATGCGGTTTAGCTTGCGCGTCGGGCCAGTGACCTGACAGTCCTCGGGCACGACCCAAGCTAGCTAATAGCCGCCGAGCCACACTTGCCGATCTGATCAGTGTTCGACCAGCATTGAAGTACCCGGTGCTGAGGGGTCGTTGCTGAGCATCACCTGCTGTATACCGGCTTGAAGCTCGGCCACGCTGACCCGCCCATCGCCGTCGGTGTCGAGTTGCCGGAAACCGGCCAGCGCGGCTTGCTGGTCCGTTATGGACGCCATCAATGCCAGATAATCGTCCTGACTGATGTAACCGTCATTGTCGGTGTCGAGCATTTCGGCAACGACCCTAGCCGCCGGCCCGATGTGCTTACTGAAGTACTCCTGGGGATCACCCCGATCCCCTTTGTAAACGGCGGCGAACTCCGCCATGGTGACCTGGCCATCGTTGTCGACGTCAAGGTCCTCCCGAAGCTGGTTCCACCATGTTTTGTAGCACTCGCAAACCTTTCGACCGTTGTCACTGTCCACGGCAACGCCGAGCTGCTCACAGACCCGCCTGCCGATCAGGTCGAAGTCCTCCGCAGTGATTGATCCGCTCCGATTCGAGTCGAGAATATTGAAAACGGCCGAGATGTTCCTATCCTGGAGGTTGTCAAATCGCTCAGTCATAACCATCCCTTTCGCGGGTCGTCGAGAAGCCAGCGTGACCATCGTATCCAGCTCAACCACCGCCGGGAGTAAGCAGTGGCCACCTTCTTGTACTCTCCAGCCCGAGGCTCAGTCCGAAGGCTAGTGCGCTGACCACGTACGTTGGCCGGGTTGGTCAGGCGTTTTGGGTGCGAAGCGGCCCAGCGTTGGAGGCGTTCGGCGCGGACGCGCGTGTTCGCGACGTTGGGCGGCTAGGACATCGGGGTGGTGGGCGTGGGTGTTGCGTCAGCGCAGAAGGCCCCCAGCCCGCGCGGGCAAGGGTGGGTGTGGTACCGAGACCGTTACCGGTCACGCCCTGGCCTGCCTATATGCGGCGGACAGGTATCACCACATCGACACCGAAATACGCCCGTAGTTGGAAGATGGCACGATCGTCATCTCCGACCGCTACATCCCTTCCGGCCTGGTCATTCAGCGTTTCGACAGCATCGATCCGGCTTTTTT
>DATEMN010000526.1:0-12909 GCA_035275565.1 Pseudonocardiaceae bacterium
TTCCCGTCCGTGATCGAGGGCCGCGACGGCTGGCTGTACCTCGGCGCGGATGTCAGGGGCGCGTGCCTGCCGGCTCGCTCGCTGGACGACACGCTGGGTTCGTTACGCCGGTTACGCAGCGTGGTCGAGGCATCTGGTCGGCAGTTCGTGCTGGTGGTGGCCCCGGACAAGACGACCATGGTGCCCGAGCAGCTGCCCGTCGAATATCTGGGACGGGACTGTTCGGCCCGGGCGAGGGAAGAGTTCTGGCGCCGGGTGGTCGCCGAGGCCGGTGCGATCGATCTGCGGCCGTCGCTCACCGAGATCGCCCGGCGTCAAGGCTCACCCGTCTACTACCCGGCTGACACGCACTGGAGCCAGGAAGGCGGCCTGGCGATGACCTACGCGTTGGCCGATCGCGTCGAGGCCGGGATCACCCGGACCTGGCAGGTTGCCCCGGCCGGGTCGATCCCGTGGTCTGACGACATCAGCCCGCTGCTCGGCCGCAGCGGCGAGCGGGCGATCCCGACGTACTCGCTGGCCCCGGCCGGGCAGCAGGACCGCGCCCGCTCGATAGCCAGCGACTTCCGGGTCCCGCTTCATCTGACCTCAGCGGCTGCAGCGGGCACCGTCGACCGGCCGGTACGCATGATCGCCGACTCGTTCACCCAGTTCGCCAGCCGCTACCTCGCGGCGGCCTTCACCGACATCACCGTTGTGCACCCCGACACCGTCGCCGCCACCCCCCGGCAGGCCGGGGCCTTGCTCGCCACCGGAAAGGTTGTGGTCGTGGAGGTCGCCGAACGCAATCTCCTCAGCGGCACCTCCCCGATCCTCCTCTACCCCGTGATCGACGATCTCGCCTCCCAACTCGCCCATCCCTGAATTACCGCGCTAGCTGGGCAGTAGTGTGAAGTGCTTGACGTGACCCGGGCGGATGGCCCGGAAATACCGGTGGTCGAGGGTCGCGACATCGCTGATTCCCAGCCGTTCCGCGCAGACGACGACCGTGGCGTCCACCGTTCCGAGCGGAAAGTCCCGGTATTTGTCGACCAGCTCAATCACCCGGAACCAGTCGGTGGCGGCCATCGGCTCGACGCTGAATGCGCCCGATGCGAGGTCGCCGAGGAATAACAGCTCCGCATGAGTACCCAGCCGGGTTTGCACCAGGTAGCAGACCTCGGTGATGACCAGCTGAGGAATGATCAGCGTCCCGTCGTGGCAGGCCAGGAACTCGACACAGCGTTGGTGATCCGCGTCGTCGGCGTCGATATAGGCATACAGCGGACCGGCATCGACGACGACGGCATGACTCACCGGGCGGAGCCGAGTTCAGCGGAAAGGATCTCACCGGCGCGGCGCGCTATGTCGGACCGCCCGCTGGCCCCTGCGCCGGCCGCGAGCAATCGTCGCCGGCCGCCCTGGCGTGGGAGATGCGCCTCAATGGCTTCTCTGGTCCACTCGGACACTGTCATCTCACGGCGCTGCGCCTCGTCCCGCATCGCGCGGTCGACGTCGTCGGAGACCTTGACGGTGGTCCGCTTCATGTATGCCAGCATGCCCGTGGTCGTGGTTGTCAGCTGGGGAGCCGGCGACGTCCGGCGATGCCGAGGTCGGCGCGGTGGTACCAGTCCAGCGCTGGCTCGCCCTCCAGCCAGCACAGCCGCACCGACACCCCGTCGAGCTCGGCAGGGAAGTCGATCAGGAACGGTGCGAACCCCTTGAGCTCGATACCCTTGCCGGGGAACCACTCGAGCATGTCGTCCAGCCGGGCCTGCAGCGCCTTCATCTCCGCCATGCCGCCGAGCGCGGTCGAGCCTGCCCGGCGCAGGTCGAACGACAGCTCGGTGAAGTCCGCCCGCGCCACGATCAATGCATCAACGCGCTGACGCACCTCGGGCAGCAGTGCGCGAGCTTCCGGCACTCTGAACAGTCGGTGCTCAGCCACGCCGACAACGGTAGCGGGTCAGCCGTTGGTCGGCGGCCGCTCCACGAGTTGGCTGAGATAGAGCTGCTCGCCGAGCTTGTCGATCAATTCCAGGTTGGTCTCGAGGTAGTCGATGTGGCCCTCCTCGTCGGCGAGGATGTGCTCGAAGAGGGTGGCGGTGGTGATGTCACCCTTCTCGCGGCACATCGTGATACCGGGACGCAGCCGCTCGACGACTTCCATCTCGACGGCCAGGTCCGCCTCGAACTGCTCGCGCACGGTCTGTCCGATCCGCAGGGGGAGCAGCTTCTGGTAGTTCGGCAGGCCCTCGAGGAACAGGATGCGGTCGGTGATCCGCTCCGCGTGGCGCATCTCGTCGATGGATTCGGCCCGGGTGTGCTCGGCGAGCTTGGTGAAGCCCCAGTTCGCCTGCATCTTGGCGTGCAGGAAGTATTGGTTGATGGCGGTCAGCTCGCTGGTGAGTTGCTCATTGAGCAGCTCGAGGATCTTGTCATCGCCGCGCATGTCGTCCAGTCCCTCGGATCGGTCTCTTGATCGTGACCGTACGCGCTTCAGTCCGGCATGTCACTGAAGGTGAGCCTGCCCTGACCAGGAGTTATGCTGGTATTTGGGTCTGATTGTCAGGTTCGATAGTCAGGCGCTGCGCCGCAGTGTGTTCGACAACTCATCGACGGGGGAGCGGAGCAAGGCAACGATCTTCCCGATGCAGGACCCGCATCCGGTACCGGCCTCGGACCGCCTGACCACGTCCTTGACGGTGCATGCGCCCTCGGCGATGCACCCGCGCACCTCTGCCTCCGTCACAGCTCGGCAGATGCAGACGTACATGGCTCCGATGCCCCTGGATCGACGGTGATTAGGCAAGGCTAAGCAGAACAGATCATCTGGCTGACGTCCAGACTCTCGCCGACCCGAACACCGCGGGTGGATCGGTAATCAGCGCGGGGTAGTCCTCGACGGTGCGCCGGATGTTGCGGCTGTGGCACGTGATCGGAATCAGGGTGCTCGGGGGAGGAGTTCGGCGAGGAGGACTGGCTAGTGATCACCAACAATTCGCTTCTAACAGGTGCGCGGCGGCAAGGTCGATGAGGGTGCCAGTTTGTTCATGCATGTAGTGGTCAGGCAGCAGATCACACGCGATTTCGAGAGTTGCAATAGCCGACCGTCCGTCACCCAGCTGCATGAGGCAACGGCCTTTCAGGCGAGCGGCATGCCCTTCCGAGTTAAAGAAACCGAGCCAATTCGGCACGGTATTGGAACAAAGGGCATCGAAAAGCTGTTCGGCTCGGGCCAGTGTACGTGCTCCAGCCTGTCGCTCGCCAACGATAGCGTACGCCTCACCCATCGCCTCGCGCAGCCAGGAGCGCACGGCGGGGTTAGCGCCGGATCGGTGAGTGTCCGAGACGCGTAAGGCCGCTTCTAGTTCTCTTTGGAGGCATACCAGGAGAAGGTATGGATCACTTCTTACGACTGCCCGTTTACCTGCGAGGCGATCCTCGAC
Source organism: Pseudonocardiaceae bacterium (assembly GCA_035275565.1). Taxonomy (GTDB): domain Bacteria; phylum Actinomycetota; class Actinomycetes; order Mycobacteriales; family Pseudonocardiaceae. The sequence goes on from DATEMN010000526.1 coordinate 3,429, forward strand.
CCGGCGCAGGCTGACAGCTCGATTGATCTGATTAACCAGACCACCAAGGAGGCTCGCGGGTACAGGCTCTGAGTCGCGGCGCAGTCATGCCAATGACCAGGCTCCTGCGCCCGACAATGGTGATCGACAACGTCGTCAAGGATGTAACCGCCGTGAACTCGAGAGTACCGACGTCCCCGGTAGGTCAAAACGTCTATAGCGTCGAGTTCGCGGGCCGCACCCACTAGGCACGGCTTGCGCTGACGGTGGTTAGGGGCGCACTGCGCAGGCAGCCATCCGGGTTCGGTCCTGAGGTCCGTACCGTGGCGTACCTACTCGCCGTAGCCATCGACGTAGCAGGCCCGGCATGAGCAGCCGGAGAACAGAAGCCCCCCGCTTCCGTGACATTTTCGTCAACTTCGTCATCTACGCTGGTCTCAGCGTCGTCGGCCTTGGCGTCGTCATCGCCGTCAGTGTCTACCAAGATCGAGGCCCATACATTCGGGCGCGCCGTCATGTGGTCCCGCACCTGGCCAATCCCCGATCACTGCAGTGGGTGCGCGGTCTCATGCCCGCCGACGAGGGCATGGTCTGGTTGGCTGAGGTGACGTCCCTCCTCACTGAGTGGCGCTACGCGGTTGTGAGTGGCAATACGCGCTATAGCACGTAACGGCACTCATGGGCGCGATAGCGCGCGGCGGCCGACGCCGCGGACTTCGAAGCCGACTCGGCGTAGGACGTCGGCGTCGAGGAGGTTGCGGGTGTCGACGACGACGCGGCGCTCGACCAGCTCGGCCAACCGGCCCCAGTCGAGCACCCGGAACTCGGGCCATTCGGTCAGCACCACCAGGGCGGCGGCGCCGGAAGCGACCTTGACCGGGTCATCGGTGAGCTGTAAATCGTCGGTCAGGCCGGGCACCGCGGCGGGCACCGCGGGGTCGTAGCCGATCAGCTCGGCGCCCTCAGCGGCCAGCAGCGCGGCCACCGTCAACGCCGGTGAGTCACGCAGATCGGCGGTGCCGGCCTTGAAGGTCAGCCCCAGTAACCCGATCCGCTTCCCGGCCAGCGACCCGCCGACGGCGTCGCGGACCTTGTCGACCATCCGGTGCTGCTGGTGGGTGTTGGTGTCCAGGCTGGCCCGCAGCAGGGCGAAGTCGAAGTCCACGGTGGCGCAGACCTGCAACAGCGCGTGGGTGTCTTTGGGAAGACAGGATCCGCCCCAGCCTGGACCCGGCTGCAGGAATGCCTGCCCGATCCGCCGGTCATAGCCGATGCCCTCGGTGACGTCCAGCACGTCGGCCCCGAACCGCTCGCACAGTTCAGCGATGGCGTTGACATAGGACAGTTTCATCGCCAGGAAGCAGTTCGCCGCGTACTTGACCAGCTCCGCGCTGGCCGCATCCGTGAGCACCGTCGGCGCGCCCAACCGGGCATACAGCGCCGCGACCCGCTCGGCGGCGTCCTGAGCGTCGCAGCCCACCACGATGCGGTCGGGGTTGAGGAAGTCCTCCACCGCCGAGCCCTCTCGCAAGAACTCCGGATTGCTGACCACCGCCACGTCCGGACGGTCCAGTAACTGCGCGGTGCGCACTGCGGTGCCTACCGGCACCGTTGACTTGTTGACCACCACGCAGCCCGGCGATAGCAGTTCCCGAATCTCGGTGGCTACCGACTCCACCGCCGACAGATCCGCCGCGCCGCCGGCACCCATCGGAGTCTGCACGCACAGGAACACCACCTCGGCCGCGTCAGCTCCCTGAGCCACCGCGGCGGCGGCACCCACCACGAACCGCAGCCGCCCAGCGGCCAGGCCCTCCGCCACCAGCTCGGGCAGCCCCGGCTCCAGGATCGACACCTCCCCCCCGGATAGCCGAGCCACCTTGGCTTCGTCCACGTCGGCGCACACCACCCGATGGCCCAACGATGCCAGGCAGGCCCCGGTGGTCAGGCCCACATATCCGGAGCCGATCACGGCGATCCGACGCACGAACATGTGTTCTCCCCTCACGCTGTGTCAGAGGTCGCCAGCGTAGGGCACGTCGTACACCCGCGCGGAGCTGATCCACAGTCGCAGGGCGTGTGTGGCGCGCACGTCGTCGGCGTTGTAGGTGAGCAGCCGCTCACGCTGCGCCGGATCCGGCTCACCGCTGTCGAGCCCGACCGCATCGCGGTACCAGCGCATCGAGTTCTCCCCGCTGGCTTCGGGATCGTGCCAGGAGAACCCGGCCGCCGGGGCGACCGTCTTGAGTCCCTTGCCGTGCGCGCACAGGAACTCGGTGCTGACCACCCCGTACATGTCCACCCACTGGGTGGAGGAGATGAACTCCTGCACCTCGGCGACGGTCGGCATGCCGGGGGCACCGGCGAAGCGCTCCGCGGAGGACAGCATCCAGCGGTTCTCGGCCTGCTCGTTGTAGCAGTAGGCACAAAAGCTCACGCCACGCTGCGCGGCCCGGTTGCGGACGTTGGCCAGCCAGCGCCAGAACGCGGCGAAGGACCGCGCCTCGTCGTGGGTCGGCACCGGCTGCCAGGTGGCGAAAGCGCGGTAACCGCCGGGCACCCCGATATCGACGCCGGACAGCAGGCATCCCCACAGGTAAGCCCCGTCCTCGGCGAAACTTTCCATGTCCACATCCACCTCGACGTCCGCGCGCGGCACGCTGATGCGCCGGTTGCGCCGCACCAGCGTGAGGTCCCGCTGCCAGGCGCGGGCCAGCAGCACCGCATCGCGTAAGGGCATCCCGACCATCGGTACCGGGGGGTCGCCCGCCGGGTCCAGCGCAGCGAGCGCGTCGACGGTGGACACCCCGGCCGCTCGCAGCGCCACCGTGTCCTCGCCACGCAGCACCATGCTGACGTCCCGGGCCGCTCGCAGCGCCGGACCGCAGGTCGGCCACCACGGGCACGAGCGGCATTCGGTGACCCGGGACGGCCACGCCAGCGGCTCCGTTTCGGTGGCTGCGGCCTGCGCCACCGCCAGCCGATCGGCGAACCGGGCGTCGTACTCGACCATCGCGCTACGCCCGCCGGGCCAGGTGGGGGCGTCCAGGTCATGCCAGACCACCACGTCGGCCTCCAGCCCGACGACACCACCGGTGGCCCGACCGTGCGGTGCCAGCCCGGCCGCCTCCAGCAGCCGGAAGGTGTGCGCCAGCCGCATCTGATCCCGAGACTGCGGGCGGACCTTGCGCTGCGGATCGGTGCGGGCGGCGGGCAGGATCGGCCACGCCAGTGGGCTGGTCCGGGCTCCGGAGCCCGGGTCGGTGACCTTGTGCCGCACGACGATCACCGGCAGGTAGCCACCGTGGTGGCGCACCAGCAGCTCCGCACCGCCGCGACGTCCGCCGGGGGGGTCTGAGGGCAGCAACCCGCCCCAGACGAACGGTGCGCCGTCATCGAGCAGCGCCAGGGTGGCGGCGCGGCGCTGCGCAGCAGGCAGGTCGGGCGGAACCTCCCGCCAGCCGGCGGGGTGTTGCCGGGCCAGACTGTCGGCGACCCGGCGACGGTGCGCGGCAGCATCGGCCATTCGCCGCTCGGCGGTGGGGTCCGGGGCTGCGCGTGGGGCGTCGGTTACTGCGGGATCGTGCTCCAGGTGCACCCGGCGGCGGCACCGGGTGACCACACCCGCGTCAAGCAGCAATGCTGAGTCCACGGCGTCAGACTAGATCCACGGACCGACAGATGTGCGTTTCCCCGCGACGCTAGTCTGACTCGAAGGAGGTTCGCGTGAGGTACTTGGTGGGACTGCTGGCGCTGGTGTGGTTGGTGTTGCTGGGTAGCGCTGGCTCCGCTGCCGCGCACAACGAGCTGATCGGCAGTGACCCGCCCGACGGCGCCACGCTGGCGACCAGCCCGGCGCGGGTCAGCCTCACCTTCAATTTGCCAGCGCGGCCCGGGTTCAGCACTGTGACCGTGACCGGGCCTGATAGCAGCCAGTGGCAGGTCGGTCCACCGGCCGAGACCGGTGCCGTGGTGTCGGTGCCGGTCCGCCCGCTGGGGCCGGCCGGTCAGTACACGATTGCCTACCAGGTGCTTTCCGCCGACGGCCATCCGGTGCGGGGTGCCGTTCGGTTCACGTTAACCACGCCGGGCCCGGGCGATGCTGCTGTCCCGCCGATCGCGAGTCCGTCCGTGAGCGCTGGGTCCGGTAGCGCCCCGGGGCGGCCATGGCTGGTCGGAGTCGGCCTGCTAGTGATAGCCGGTGTGCTGGTGATAGTGGGTGTGCTGGTGATGCGATACATCGGACGATCCCGCTGACTCAGCACAGCGGCTGCTCCGCCGGGATCTGCCGCAGCGCGTCGAGATCGGTGAGGGTGCGCTCGACGCGGTGTCGTAGCTCGCGGCGGTTGATCCAGCCCCGCCCGTAGTACCGGTGGTCTTGGGCGAGTATCGCGAGTAGGGCCAGCGCCTCAGTGGGTCTGCTGCGTTGTTGTTGCGGCAGCTGGCGGATGAACTCCAGTTCGGTGTTGACCAGGTCGTCCAAGTAGTCGGCTTCGAGTCGTGCCGAGTGGCTGCGGCGCAGCCACCCGAAGCGGTACCAGGCGCGCAGCGGTCCGGCCTGCTGCCCGAAGATCTCGTTCGACTCTCTTGTCATGACGCACCGCCCTGTTAGTCCGGTCGTCGTAACCATCGTCGGACCGGCGCCCGACGTTAGCCTTCGGCGGCAATCAGCAGGGACACGTCATCGAAGACATGTCATCGGGGACGCAACCGGGCTGACGTCAGCAGATCGGGATCCACCCGCCGACGACCCTCGCTGTGCACGATCCGCGTGTAGGGCACCATCAGCAACGGCTGCTCGTCGCCGATGAGGTCGGAATAGACCGGGTGGAAGCCGCGATGGTCCAGACTCACCAGAAACTCAGCGCATAACAGACCTCGGCCGTCCAGACATCCGGTGCCGTGCCACGGCAACAGCGCCGAGCCACCCAGGTAAGAGAAACCGCTGCAGCCTGGCCGGGACGTCACGGTGGCGAGCCGGACGTGTGGCGGATAGTGCTGGGCGACCCCGGCGGCGACGTCGGCGAGGGAGGCAGCGAGATAGTTCACCGTGTCCTCCCACGCCGATGCGATCACCTCCCGCCGAGCCGAGGCGAGGTCTGGCGACAGATCCGGCTCGGTGTACCCGTCGGGCCAGGCGAGCACTTCACAGGCCCAGCGCCGCGGATCGGCCGCTGGTGTACTCGGAGCCGGCACTGGCACCGAGTACACCAGTGAGGACAGGATCTCGCGAAACGACGGCACACTGGCCAACAACGTGGCAGGAAGTACTTCGGCCAGCCGTTGGTCGGTCCGGCTGGCGTTGTCCAGCGAGCGCGGGCTGGTGGCCAGTAGCGAGATCAGCTCGCGGAACACGCGACGGCACTGCTCGCGTTTTCGCCAGCCCCACGGGCCGAGCAGCTGCGCGACGAAGCAGGACTGGTCGTAAAACCGTATCGAATTGCCCAGCCCGATCAGTTGGGCGTAGCGCCGCAGTTGCCGTCGATAGCGCCGGATCTCCGCTGAGCCGCGCGGTCGCGAGTAGCCGCCGTCGTTGAGCACCACCAGGTGTGCCCCAGGCGGGTACAGCGCGGTGAAGGCCCCGTGCAGCTCCTTGAGCCGCAGCAACGCACCGATCTCGGCCAGATCCGGCCAAGGACCGGCGGCCTTGAGACCATTGTCGTGCTGCTTGAACGGGAAACCACTGGCCAGAATCGTGACCGGCTGCCGGTTTTCGACGAACGGCGCGATCTGTGCCATCGCGGTATCCAGCGGGAAGTAGGAGCGCGAGCCCTTGAGAAACCGGGACCGGGTGAGGATCCGGTGTAGCGCCGCTACTACATCCCGCGGGTAGTTCGGTGACCAGGCACCCGTCGTAGTGGCCAGATGCGCCCTAGCGTTGTCGGCGAGCCGGGCTGCGGCGGCCTCGGAGTGCTCCCGCAGGGTGCCCAGCAGTGCTGCGACCTCTCCGCGGTCCAGACGAACTGGCCGCGGATCCACCCAACTCGAGGTGCGCAGCAGGGTCAGCGGGAGCGCGCGCAGCGATCGGGCATGCGAGATGGTGAATGTTGCGGTCCCCCCGCCGGCCGCACCGCTGCTCTCGTTCCGGGGCGGAACCAGCGCTCCCGCCTGCGATCGGGGAGCCAACGACACAGGGATGGACAGTAGACGCCTGGCTGGGGTCGACGCATCCTCCAGTTGCAGGGCTCGGCAGCTGAAGAGCTCACCCTGTCGAAGAGCCCTGCGTCGAAGAACTTAGCGCCAGACGGTCCGCCAGCGTTCGGACAGTCGCCCAGCCCGCAGGCTGGCCATCCGGCGGTCGAACTCCGCTAGCACCGCGGGTGGGGATCCGGCTCGGGGGAACACGCCGGCGATCAGCTTGAGGTCGCGGATACCGTGCAGCACCTCGAAGCCCTCCCAGTCCCGCACGTCAAAGCCGTAGGTCTCGATGAAGTCGCGCTGGTGAGCGGCGGGCCTGCTGAACCGAACGTCGGCGACCGACACCGGGGTCAGATCCCATTCCGGCGGCCCGATGGAGCACGAGTCGAAGTCGCACAGCACCGGTCCGTCCGGACCGGGGATGACATTGCCTAGATGCGCGTCGCCGTGCAGCACGGCCCTGGGCAGCGCGAAGTTCAGCTCGGCGACTGCGGCGGCTAGGTCGGCACTGCGGCGTAGCAGGAAGTCGCGGTCAGTACCGGCCATCGTGGTGGTGTGCCGAATCCGATTGTCGAAGTCGGTGAGGGGATCCCAGTTCGGCAGCGCCCGGCAGGGCGCCGATACCGCATGCACGGCCCGCAGCAGGCTGGCCAGATTCGCGCCGCCCGGCACCGGGCCGGTCGGTGACACCGCTTGCCAGACGGTGGCGACGTACCCACCGGTGGACACCGGCTGCGGAATACCGGGCAGTAATCGAATGGCCGGCACGTTGTGCTCGGCGAACACCATCGCGGCGGCGACCGCCAGCTTGGCGCGCGGAATGTAGGACGGCAAGGTGACTAACCGGACCACCACCGGATCCCGAGACAACCGAAACACCGCGTTGTTGACGTTGCGCAGTAAGCGGGCGCCGGTCGGATCTAGACCGAGTTCGGCGCATACCGCCAGCAGCCCGCCGCCGAGTCTCTGGTCACCGGGAAGAGTGGAGAGTGCCGTCACAGCAGTGTGCCTCATACCTCGCGGAACTTCTGGATTTCATGAGAGAGCTGACGGGAGTCCGAATTATTGGACCGTCGTGCCGCCTCGAGCTGCAACGGTTCCAGCCGGTCCGCCACTCGGGTCGACTTCAACACGGTGGCCAATGACAGGGCTTCTCGACCGATCCGGACACCGTGGTCAACGTCGCCCTGTCGAAGGTGGTTGGTGGCCAGCCCGGTGAGCGTGAATGCCCGGCTACGGCTCATCGAATCGTCGTAATCAGCTAGTGCCTGGTGGTACGCGGGGATCGCGATGGCCGCATGCTTCACATCGATCGCCGAAAGGACTGTGTGTACCACTCCGATCATCGCGTTCATGTCGGTGTTGTTGTAGAACCGGGCCCAGTCGGGCTTGTCGTTGGGATCGGCCCTGTGCAGCTCGTCCCGGGATCGGCCGAGCAACTTTCTGGCCTGGGTCTCGTCGCCAATCATCGCGTAGGCCCACGCCTCGTTGCCGCATAGCACCGCGACCGCGAGTTCCGATCCGGAGTCTTGCGCGGCGATCTGGCCCAGCTGAAACCACTTGAGTGCGTCGTTAGGCGCGTCGTGATGCAGGTAAACCCGGCCGATTCGATACATGATGTTGGACATCAGGGCTGAGTCACCGGCCTGCTTGGCGAATTCCAGGGCAGTGGCGAAGTGACTACGTGACGAGTCCAGTAGCCCCACGTCGAAGGTGGTCCATCCGGCTAGGTTCTGCAGATCGCCCAGCGCCCGGAACAGCCGCGTCCGGACCACGTCCTTGCTCGAGGCGGACAGCAGGCGCTGTGCCCAGGACAGCTGGGCGACGACCGCGTCACGGCACGCTCCGCCACCGAACTGGTAGTCCAGGACGCGCATAGCCCTGGTCGCTGCTTCCACTTGCTTGACATCGGTCATACCGATGTTGCTGGGGGCCGGCGTTTGGGCTGGGGTGGGCAGCCACTTCCCGCCGTCGGCCCCGATGACACCGGTGCCGAACATCACGGCAGCGCCGTGCGCCAGGAGTTTCCGGCGCTTCACCGACTCATCCTCCTCAATCTGCGCGTTAACGGGTGATCCAAACATGGTCGTTGCAGTGACATCGTCATAGGAGAGACCCATGTAGCCACGCTGAATACCTAGCCCGTCAGAAATCCTTACAAGCACGTCATAGGCCATCACTTGGCGGCCCTTGAGGATCTCCGAGACTTCGGACTGCGACTGCCCAGTCAAGGCTGCGATCTGTCGTTGCGAGATACCTTCCCGTCGGAGTAGCCGGTAAACAGAGCTGATATCGCGATCCACCAGTGCCCGCTTCATGTCTGGTTTCTCCCATATCTCGGGAGGTAGCGGGTGGTCCTGCGGACCGGTCACGTTCATGTCGTGCCCCCTGTCGTTCGAGCCGCTCTACGGAACGACGCATGCAGCGTAGGCGTAGTCGCAGTGACTCGTGAAGAGTACTTCAGTGAAGCTGATCGGCGGCACAGGTCACCTAGTGCCGTTCACCGTCATAGCATGTCCGATCGGCGCAGCATGGACTCACACGGGGTTTAACACCCGGAACCATGTGTCTCTGAAGGTTGCGGGACCGGGCCGTGTGTGGCGGAGATCCCCGATGCGCGGCCGGGAAGGGTTTGGTGAGGTGGACCAGGTTCTGGGCAAGATTCTCCGGCAGGCAGTGTGGGACCGGCTCGACTTGCTTGACGAGCTGGCAAGCAGTGCCGACAACAGGTCGCTGCTGTCAGTGGCACGCAGCGAGCTGCCACGTTTAGCCTATGGGTGGCGTGCTCTACTCGCCACCCACGCGCCAGACCCTCGGGGCCGCTGTCCGCAGTGTTCGAGCCGCTGGCGCCCCCGTACGTCGCCGTGCAGCGTGTGGCGGGCCGCCCATGAGCACCTCATCCCTGATGCCATGCCGCAGATTGACGTTACGCCTCAGGTGCGGCGGGCCGCTCCCGTTCCCGCGGGAGTCGGATAGCGAGCGTCAACTCCATAAAGCTGGCGGTTTCGTCGCCCTTGTGGGTCTCCCCCCACCCACGAGAGCTTGAGTAACCGCCTGGTGGCCGGTGATCCGGCGAACGTCCGTGCCCCCGACCGCGATGTCGAAGGATCACCGGCCACATCACAAGTGTTGTTCACAATTCCACAGCCTGGACACACCCCGCTCCCCACCGAGTGGAGTGCCGCGCCGGTGGCACCGTCGTTGCCTGACCGACCCGCTACCGCAGCGTTGTCCGATGAACGCCGGATCCCATCCGCCCGGTGCTCTAGTTCTGAATCGCCCTAGATTCTGAATCACGAGCCACCGCAGGCTCGGGAGATCCCCCAGTCCGGCGCCGGGCGCGTGTAGCGCAGGCACCCGCAGA
>DATEMN010000527.1:0-2746 GCA_035275565.1 Pseudonocardiaceae bacterium
GGGCCGCAACGCCGCCCGGGACCGAAGCTCGTCGACTGTGACCGACTGGCCGTCGGGCTGCGCGGCAACGACCGAGGTCGCTGCCGGATCGGCGTGCGGCCACAGCGCCACGACGAGCACGAACGCCAGTAATGCCACCGCCACCACCCAGCGCACCGCAGGCTTCACGGGATTGCCTCAGGGACGCCCGAACTCCCCAGTTCGGCGGGCAGCCCGGCCATGGCTAGCAGGTGCGGAGTCTCAGGCCCGCGCAGCAGCGCCGCGGCGATCCCGGGCTCGGTGGGTCCGCAGCCGTAGGACGGGCAGTCGCGGGCCAGCGGGCACACCCCGCAGGCCGGACGGCGGGAATGACACACCCGGCGCCCGTGGAAGATCACCCGGTGGGACAGCATCGTCCAGTCCCGCTCGAGCACCAGTTCGGCGATCGCCTGCTCGACCTTCACCGGATCCTCGTGCTCGGTCCACCCCCATCGGCGCACCAGCCGCCCGACGTGGGTGTCCACCGTGATACCGGGCACGCCGAAAGCGTTGCCCAGGATCACGTTGGCTGTTTTGCGCCCGATTCCCGGGAGGGTGACCAGGTCGGTCAACCGGCCGGGCAGCTCGCCGTCGAAGCGCTCCACCAGCGCGGTACCAAGCCCGATCAGTGCCGCTGCCTTGTTCCGGTAGAACCCGGTGGACCGGATCAGCTCCTCCAGCTCGGCCCGATCGGCAGCCGCGTAGTGGGCGGCGCTGTGATATCGGCGGAACAACTCCGGCGTGGTCTCGTTGACCCGCTTGTCGGTGCATTGCGCGGACAGGATGGTAGCCACCGCGAGCTGCAGCGGCGTCTCGAAATCCAGCTCGCAGTGCGCATCCGGGTAGGCGACGGCCAGCACCCGGTCCATCCGGCGGGCTCGCCGAACCAGTGCGAGACGGCTCTCCCCAGCGATGGAGCGGCGGGATCGAGCTGACACGCTCACAGCCTACGGACGTCGTCCCGGACCCGGTCGCACGGGCCGGGCAGCACAGTGGGTCGTGAGCGGGCGACACGCCGTGAAGGCCACCCCACGCGCAACCCGGTTCGGCAATGCGGCAGGATCCCCCGCACCATGGCCATCTGGTTCGTTGTCGCGATCCCACCGCTGATCATGTTCTTTGCGCTCGCGATGGAGCGCTTGGAGACTCGCCTGCGGCGCGTTGCCGTGCAGGAGAACGTCGCCGTGCAGCAGAACGAGGTCGAGGAGTTCTTGCAGACGGCCAGGGCTGACGAGGTGCGGGCGCTGTTCAGAAGTGGGATCGGCCGCGCGCTGGAACTGCGTCGGTTGCGCCGTTCCGCGCTGGTCAGGTCACGCCGCCCTCGACAACGGGCTTAGACTCACCCAATGTGATCGGCGGTACCCGTTAGGTCCCGTGACAGCGGGGCCGGTTCCGCCGGGGTCAACTGGGGAGGACCGCGGTGAACGACCCCCTGACCAGGGCAGGCATCTTTCAAGGCGTCGACCCGGCGGCGATTCAAGCCCTCAGCGCGACCCTGGAGCCGGTCGAGTTCCCTCGCGCCCACGTCATCTTCGCCGAAGGTGAACTGGGCGACCGGCTCTACATCGTGCTCTCGGGTAAGGTCAAGATCGGGCGGAAATCGGCCGACGGCCGGGAGAACCTGCTGGCGGTGTTCGGACCTTCGGACATGTTCGGTGAGTTGTCGATCTTCGATCCGGGACCGCGGACGTCGACCGCGACCACGGTGACCGAAGTCAGCGCGGTCAGCATGGACCGGGCCGCGTTGCGGGACTGGATCAACAAACGGCCGGAGATCGCCGAACAACTGCTGCGGGTGATCGCACGGCGGCTGCGCCGGACCAACAACCTGCTCGCCGATCTGATCTTTACCGATGTGCCGGGACGGGTCGCCAAGGCACTGCTGTCGCTCGCGCAGCGCTTCGGCGCTCAGGAGGGCGGCATGCTCCGGGTGACCCATGATCTCACCCAGGAGGAGATCGCCCAGCTGGTGGGCGCCTCCCGGGAGACGGTGAATAAGGCCCTCGCCGATTTCGCCCACCGGGGTTGGTTGCGGTTGGAAGGCAAGAGCGTGCTCATCCTGGAACCCGAACGGCTGGCCCGCCGAGCCCGTTGATCCCCGATGGCGTTGGCGCTGGCGCGACTCGTCATAGTGAGATTCCCGGTTCCAGTCCGCGCTCGTCGAGCATCCGCCGCAGCTGCCGCAGCGCGCGGGCGCGGGTCGGCCCCATGCTCCCGACCGGGATTCCCATGGTGCGGGCGATCTCAGCGTACGGTCGTCGACTATCGCCGAAAAGTGCCTGCAGCAGAGTCCGCCCGCGAAGCGGTAGCTCAGCGATCAGACTGCGCAGGGTCAGCGCGGTCTCCGCGGCGAGAAAGCCCTGTTCGGGGTCCGCGGACGGATCGGCGATAACGTCGAACGTCGACGCATCGCGGTATTCGGTGCGCTTGGACTGACGGAGGATGGACAGGCATTCGCGCCGGGCGGTGGTGGCGAGCCAGCCACCGAGCGTCTCCGGATCCTGCACCCGGTGCTGGTGCGTCATCAACCGCAGCCAGGTCATCTGTATCGCATCGAGAGCGTCGGCCTCTTGCAGCCGAAACGAGCGAACCGTCGCCGATACGGTGCTGCCGTACCTGAGCACGATCTCTTTCCAGGCCGACTGATCGCCCTGCCCGGCGGCGAGCAGTAGCGCAGCGGTGTCTGCTGTGGCGTCTAACCCGGCATCACTGCGGGTAACAGTTATAG
>DATEMN010000528.1:0-15810 GCA_035275565.1 Pseudonocardiaceae bacterium
AGTGGTGCGGCGGCCGCGGCCGCACCTGGCCGGGTCAGCAGCACCAGTGCCCGCGGACGTTCCCCCGCCAGCCGCCCAAGACCCGCCTCCTCCGCTGCGGAGGCCGTGGAGCGCACCTGGGCGCCCGCGGTAGCTGCGGCACGGAGCAGCCCTCCGGTATCGGTGACCTCCAAGCGCCCGGGATCATCGAGCAGGTCGTCGTCGAACGCCCGGTCGCGTTGCATCGCTCTCACTCCAGCCCGCTGCCGCCGCCGTCCAGATCACCGGCCGCCGGTCCGGTCCCGGGCAGCGCCTCATCGAGCAGCAGCACCGGGATGCCATCGGTCACCGGGAAGCTGCGCCCACACGCGGTGCAGGTCAACGCATCAGCGTCGGGATCAGCGGCGGTACCGCTACGCAGTGCAGCATGCTCCGGGCACGGGCAGGCCAGGATCTCCATCAGCTGAGGATCCAAGTCCAACGCCATTGTCGTCCTCCTCCTCACCAACCAGGTTGGTAGCTCTTCAAGGCCACCTCACTCACCGGGGGTAGTCCTTGAAGAGCTACCAACCCCGCGCACTAGTGCCAGCACTTCGTCACGCAGCGCCACCACCGCGGGCGTGTCGCGGGCCTCGACGTTGAGCCGCAGCAAAGGCTCGGTGTTCGACGGGCGCAGGTTGAACCACGAGCCGTCGGGCAACTGCACAGTCAAGCCGTCGAGCTCATCAAGCTCGATACCATCGCGCTGACCGAACCATTCCCGCACGGCCGCCATCCTGCCCCGCTGATCGTCGACCGTGGAGTTAATCTCTCCAGACGCAGCGTAGCGGCTGAATCCGGCCATCAACGCCGACAACGGGCACCGCTGCCCACCCAGCGCGGCAAGCACGTGCAGCGCGGCAAGCATCCCGGAGTCGGCCCGCCAGAAACCACGGAAATAGTAGTGCGCGGAATGCTCGCCACCGAAGATCGCCCCGGTCTCCGCCATCCGCTGCTTGATGAACGAATGACCGACCCGGGTACGCACCGGCCGCCCACCATGCTCGGTGACGATCTCCGGCACAGCCTGCGAGGTGATCAAGTTGTAGATCACCGCAGCCCCCGGTTCGGTGGCCAGCTCCCGGGTGGCGATCAACGCGGTGATGGCACTGGGGCTCACCGCCGCTCCGCGCTCGTCGATGACGAAGCAACGGTCGGCGTCGCCGTCGAAGGCCAAGCCGAGATCGGCACCGTGCTCGCGCACCGCCGCCTGCAGGTCCACCAGGTTCGCCGGGTCCAGCGGGTTTGCCTCGTGATTCGGGAAGTTGCCGTCCAGCTCGAAATACAGCGGGATGACGTGCAGCGGCAGCCCTTGCACCACCGCGGGCACGGTGTGCCCGCCCATTCCGTTACCGGCGTCCACGACGACGCGCAGCGGCCGGATCCCGGACAAGTCCACCAGCGAGCGCAGGTACTCGGCGTAGTCGATGAGCATGTTCCGCTCGGTGACACGACCGCCGCCCGGTCCCGGCTCGATCCCCCGCTCGATCGCGATCCGGATCGCATCCAGCCCGCTGTCCTGGCCGACTGGGGTGGCACCGGCCCGGCACAGCTTGATGCCGTTGTAGCGGGCCGGATTGTGGCTCGCGGTGAACATCGCGCCCGGCAGGTCGAGCCACCCGGAGGCGAAGTAGAGCAGGTCGGTGCTGGCCAGCCCGACTGAGACGACATCGAGACCGCGGCCGGTCACGCCCTCGGCAAACGCGCCCGCCAGACCGGGCGAGGAGTCCCGCATGTCATATCCGACGACCACCGCGCGCTGGCTGGCCGGATCTTCTGGGTCGCTGACGAGGTCGGCGAAGGCCGCGCCGATATCGCGCACCACCGTAGTGTCCAGCTGCGCACCGACGACACCCCGGATGTCGTATGCCTTCACGATCGCTGACAGGTCAGGCACTGCTCTCCCCTAGTCGGGTTTGGCCTTCATCGGGTCTGGCCTCATCGAGAGGTTAGCCCGCTGACGCGGGACAAGGGGCGGGCTTAGCAGTCAACCGGGTTGCGGAGCACCCTCAGGTGGCCGCGGCGGCCGGTACCGATCGCCGGATCCGGGAGCACGGGGTCCATCGGACGGTCTACCCGGCCAGCCTCACGAACCGCTTCGGCCAGCGCGGTGAGGTCGTCCACCGACGGTTCCGATTCAGCGAACTCACCGTCGTGACGCACGACGTCCCAGCCACGGGGAGCGGTCAAGCTCAACGCGTGTCGCTCACACAGATCGTAGGAGTGCGGTTCGCTGTAGGTGGCCAGCGGACCCACGACCGCAGTGGAGTCGGAATACACGAAGGTGAGCGTCGCCACCGCCGGGTTCGTGCACCCGGTCTTCGAGCACCGCCGCACGCTGCGCACGAACGGACCATAGCGTGCGCATCCCGCCGGGTGTGGCAGGCGCGCGGAGGATCACACTGCCCGGCGCGCTCCCGGCGTAGTCTCGACGGATGACCACGACCCGACCGGCCCGCTCGCCCCTGCGCAAGCGCCGGGATCGGCGCGGTCGCGGGGTGCGGGGGCTGTTGTTCCCCGCCACGCTGCCGGCGGCCCGCAGCCGCTCCGAGCGGTTCGACGCGATCGTGCTGGACGCCCTGGAACCGATCGACCAGCGCTGGCATGCCGAACTCGAACGGCTCGACATCGCCGTCGATGAGGTGCCGGAGATCACTGACTGCGATCCGACCACGGTCACCTGGGGCGACGACGTCGTGGAAGACGGCAAGGTCCCGCTGTCCCGCCTGGTGCCCGCGGGAGTGGACCACGCCGGCCGACCCACCCGAGCCAGAATCGTGCTCTACCGGCGTTCGTTGGAGACCCGAGCACACGACCGCAGCGACCTGTCCGATCTCGTGCGCGAGGTGCTGATCGAACAGATCGCAAGCTATTTGGGCCTGGATCCGGACGTCATCGACGGGTCCGCTCACGGCTAGCGGGACGGGCGGCGCCGGGAGGGCAGCGCAGTACCCGCAACCAGCAAGAGCATCGCACCCTCGGCGAGCAGGAGGGCGTTGCGGGTGGCATCGGAGCGATCCACCCGCACCTCGGCCGCGCCACCCTGCACCGGGACCGCAACCTGATGCCCCCACCCGCGCACCACAGGAACCTCACGGCCGTTCACGCTGGCCCGCCAGCCTGGTTCGTCATTGGCCGCAGTGACGAGCAACCGACCCTCCGCACCGGGTGCAACCCGCACGGCCACCCGCGGGGGTGTAGCGGGTGCGAGGACGCCGCTGACCCCCGGCTCGATCGGTGGGGAAGCACCGGTACGCGCCTGCGCGGCCAGCGCGGGTCCCAGTAGCTCCGCTCCCGGAACCGGTCGAGTCACCCGCAGGACCGGTCTGCCGTCCGCGGTCGGGGGTGCGGGCTTGGCCAGGGGTCCAGCTGCGGCGAGGGCACGGGTGCCTTGGGCGGTGGTAGGAAGCACGACAAACTGCACCCCGGTGGCAGCCACGTTGGCGATCGCGGCAGAGGTCTCGCCCGGTTGCCCGGCCCGCAGCGCAGCGGCGACCCGTTCCAGCCGAGCCACGTTGGCGCGCAGCGGGGCGATGTCGTCGTCCCCGAAGTGCGCGGTTCGGGATCTGGTCAGCCGCACCGGCTCGCCGGGGGCGCCGACGACCAGAACGGAAGTCCCGGAACGAGCCAGCTCCGCGGTCAACGACGGCGCCAGCACCGGCAGGCCGACCGGTGGGCCGGCGGTGAGGGGACCGCTGGCGCCTACCGCCACCGCAGCCACCGACAGCGCAGCCACCCCAACCCATGGCATGACGGACAACACCCTGTTCCACCGGTCACTGCTCCACCCGGTGACCCACCGGGTCCGTGCCCCGTTGCGACCGGCCAGCAACACGATCCACAACAACCCGCATCCGATCAACAGCAGCGCACCCGCAGTCGACCCCGGCCGGGGGTCACCACCGACCAGCGGCCGGATCGGCGACCGGATCAACACCACCACCGCGGCGACGCCGAGCAGCACCAATCCCAGGCCCGGCAGCATCGCCCGGGACGGCCGGGCGAACAACGCGATCACCGCGGCGATCACCACGACCGCACCCACCCACGGTGCGGCACCCGGCCCACCGGGGTTCAGGGCGAGCAGCTGCAACCAGCCGGGCACCTGCTCGGCCACCACGGCACCCACCCCGTGCAACAGCACCGCGGGGCGTTGGATCACCACCGCCGGCCACGGCACGAGCAACCCCAACGGCAGCAGCACCACAGCGAACAACCCAACCGCACGGCGCACCGTCGCCACCTGGGGAGCGGAAATCACCACGAAGCCGACCAGCACTATTGCCAGCACCAGCAGATGGACAAAGGGGGCGAACGCGCCGATCACCGCAAGACCGAGCGCGGTGCCGGCCGCGGTGGACAGCCACCCGCCCGCCCGACCGACCGTTCCACCACGCAGCACAGCGACCGAGCCGGCCAGCACGAGAGGCAGCAACAGGTGCACCAGCACGACGTCCAACCGACCCTGGGCCAGCCCGGCGACGGCTGGCGGGAGCACGGCGTACCCGGCGGCGACCAGCGCCCGACGACCGCGACTGACCGGCAACGCGCAGGTGGCTCGGTAGGCGGACAGGGCGGCCAGCGGCAGCGCGCCCAGCAGCAGTAGCGACACCGCAATGGCCGGCGATCCCACCGGCAGGCCGAGCACGCCGATCGCGGCCAGCGCGGCCGGTGCCGGGGCCGAACTCCCACCGCCAATCGGGTGCCAGGACGCCAGGTAGGACGACCAGGTCTCGAGCAGACCCTCGACCGGAAGCAGTCGACCACCGGCCAGGTCCAGCCCTAGTCGATGACGGTTCACCAGCACGGCGAGCACCGTCATCGCCACAACGAGCAGCGTGGGCGGAGCGAGCAGGAACCGCCGGATACGGGTGCCGGTCCCGACGTCCACCAAGGTCAGCACGCTTGAATCGGTACCGTCCGGAGCATCCTGTGCGGTATCCGAGTCCCTGGGCTGCGGCGACGGCCGGGGGCGAGTCCGCGTGGTGGTCTCGGCTGCGCCGTTGGTGCCGTTGTTCGGGCCGCCTCCCGTCACCTGCGACACCACGGCGTCGGACCTGGTCCTGCCATCTGGTGACAGCAGCGAACGACCGTTGCCGTCAGCAGGAGGCTCCCCAGCAGTGCCCGACACGCCGACCCCTCCTGTCCATACCCCGTTGGTGGGGGCACACCGTAACGCCCCCGGGTGACCACCGCAGACGTCGGGAGGTGCCGCCCCTCAGACCACCCGACGTTTCAGCCTGCGGCGCTCCCGTTCCGACATCCCGCCCCAGATGCCGAACCGTTCATCGAACGCCAGTGCGTACTCCAGGCACTCAGCCCGGACCTCACAACCCGCGCAGATCCGCTTCGCCTCCCTGGTCGAGCCACCCTTCTCGGGAAAAAACGCTTCGGGATCGGTCTGCGCACACAGCGCCCGCTCCTGCCACTCCGGCTGCTGAGGCTCATCGAACAGGTCAGCGAGCAACGGAACATCCGGTACCGGAGCCCACCAGTCCTGATGTACGTCCCTGCCTTCTTGATCACTGCCCGCTGGATCACTGCTGTCCATCTCGTCCATGGCGGCCCGCCTCCTCGCCATAGAGTTCCTCCCCAGTTCGCGCACTCCCCGGGCTGTGGCCGAACAATAACAAGCATGTGATTACACCCGTGTCATCGGGGTTGCAACCCCCGGAACTGATCACAGGCACATCCCTCGGCGTGTCGCAATCGACACACCGGCAGGCTCGCCACGCGCTTTGGCCCCGGACCGTCGCCCAGCACCATGACTGCTGGACCCAGCCCAGCCGGATCCGCAGAAACTCGCCCAGCGAAACCGTCACGACCCCGGCGCGACGAATATCGCTGATCAACCCACGGATGTCATGCGCGCCAAGCTCGCACCCCCTACCTGCGCTCGGTAAACCAACAGGCAAACCGCATCGTTGGGAGAAGGTCGATCCAGTCAGACGGTTGATGATCTGTACAACAACGTCTTTTGCCATCGCCGGGCAACTCAAGCACGACGTCGACCGCTCACGATCCCGCATATTTTCCCAGAGTCAGAACGACATCTCTCGGCTGCATCCAGCCGGCAGCCGCAACAGGTCGGGACTAATACGGTGAGATGCGACAGTACTCACCGAGCCCCACCTTGCTGCATTCGATAGTACTGCCATTCAGCTCTTCTGTCTCCCCGTAACACCCGGGCCACTGATTCGATCACCCTTGCAATGCTCGCCGGGAAAGCTGGTCGGCGTGGCGAATGGGATCGGGCAGCCGAAATTTCGAAGACATTTGCAGCACGAGCGCGCAGGATTGATCGAAGCTAATGCGGTGTCCGGGCGAGACGTAGACGGGCTTGACTCCGTCTTGGGTCCGCAGTACGTGCCCGACCAGTTCACCAGTGTCAAGGAGCGTCGTCCGGTCTCCGCGTTGTGGTCCTGGTTCATCGTACTCGCCGATGAGCCACGTCTTCGCGCAGCCAATCGTCGGAAATCCGGTGAGAACTCCGATGTGACAGGCAATACCACAGCGGCGCGGGTGCGCGAGACCCTGGCCATCGCAGAGCAGCACATTGGGGCTCGATCGAAGCCGCCCGAGTGCATGCTGCAGTATGGGCACCTCACGAAAGGCCAGCAATCCAGGAATGTAAGGAAAACCAGAGAACCCCTCGGCGACCGACTCCTCAATGATGCGACCGCTGTGGACATCAACCACCACCACCGCGGCCGCCATGTGCTCGGAGTCAGTCGAATAGGAGACGTCGAGTCCGGCGACCGTTGCAGGAGCAGGTATCGCTACCTGAAGAATCCGAACTTTGGCAGCGAGTTCGCGTTGGGCCTGCTGCGCCTCAGCCGCGTTGCGCGGCCAGTTGACGGAACTCAGCACGTTATTTGGGTGACCGAAGTATTCCGTTTTCATCCCACCGGCGCACGGAGATAAGACGGCTCCGCTCGTCGAAAATCTTCTCCTCTGCGAGCTGTCCATTACGGTGCCAGCCACGGTTGACTCCTATTGCTCGACCATCGCGTGCAGCACCCTCGAATTTCATCTGACCATCCGGGTACCACTCCCACGAGGGGCCGTGTTCGCGGCCGTTCTGGTAGGTGGTGACCGCGATGATTCGACCTCCCGAAACAGTCTCGACGGCTTCTCCGGTGAACGGTTCCCCTTGGTAGAGGTAACACATATCCGAGTCGAGGTCCGTGTCATCGATGTTGATGCGCATCGTCACTCCGGAAGTTTGTTGTGTGGTCAGATGGGAAACCAGTATATCTACCTGCACCACTCGGCGCTCCTGACAGTAATGCACTGCAGTTCGCGCAGCACGGGGCCGACCGCACCCCAGCTGACGGGAAGGGCGCGTAGTTGTCGACTCGGAGTTCACTAAACACCGATTCATCGACTGAACCGCCACGGCGCCTCAGGAGTTCATTGACGGCCTTGACCTCGGCGTGTCCCAGCGGATCGTCCGGAAATGGATAGTCTCGCACCTTAGGATTTCCATTCGCGTCCAAGTTGACGGTGCCGTCCCGGTTCAGGTTGGGGTATGGTCCTTCTTCGCGCAGGCGCTCCAACCTCTCTTGGAGAAGCGGGTGAAGATCGTCCTCGGAGATCACATCCGATGGGCGGCCATTCGTTCCTTCGAATATTTCTCCGGTACGTCGGTCCATTGCAACAGCCGTAACCTCGCCTATTTCCTTTCGCGAAATAATATCCTCGGCGCGTGAGTTTCGGAACTGCTCAGCGCGTTGCGCCCCGACGTCATGTAGGTACTCATCGACGGGTCGGCCGTCGACGCTCTCGATGAGGTCGCCAGCGGGACGTTCCACACGCGACTCCGGGAGGATCTCAAGGCTCCGGTTGCCGGGCCCGGGCGGTGGCAGCACCCGCACCGGGCTCGGGACCGCCCGATGGGGCAACGTCCGGCTACCGTCCGCACGCCCTCCCGGGCACTACTCCCCGCGAGCAAGGCAACCTTCGGGTCCACCCGATCACCCCAAAACACTATGCGACCTGCCCGTTAAGTCTACGTTGAGTGCACGATGAGCGCGCAGTTGCACGATCGGGCAAGACGACGCGGACCCGGCGGGAGGGGTGACGATATGGAGCGTGTCGCGATCTGTGTCTGTGCGAGTGATCCGGTGTCGCATGCTGGGGTGGCCAGCCAGCTGCGCCCACGGCCGGAGGTAACCATACTCGACGCCGAGGACGAGCGGGCCAGGGTGGCCGTGGTGGTCGCCGACAGTGTCAATGAGGAGACCGTCCAGGTGTTGCGCGGCCTGCAGCGCGGCTCGTGCCCTTCGGTCCTGGTCGTGACGCACATCGACGACACCGGGCTGGCGGTGGCCGTGGAAGCCGGCGTCGTCGGGCTGGTGCGGCGCGCCGAAGCGACGCCGGAGCAGTTGGCCAAGGCCGTGTGCGCCGCAGCCCGCGGCGAGGGCAGCGTGCCACCGGACCTGCTCGGCCGGCTGCTCGCCCAGGTCGGGCGGCTGCAACGGCAACTGTTGAGCCCGCGCGGCCTGACCCTCAACGGGATGTCCACTCGTGAGATCGACATCCTCCGGTTGATCGCCGAAGGGCTCGACACCGCCGAGATCGCCGTCAAGCTGTCCTACTCCGAGCGGACGGTGAAAAACGCCCTGCACGACATCACGACTCGGCTGCAGCTGCGCAACCGCTCGCACGCCGTCGCCTACGCCCTCAAGCAGGGACTGATCTAGTGCTGACCCGCGTTGCCTGTACGGGCAACCACGCTGGTCCTTGGAGATGCCCGACCGGGCCTGCCCAGCCGGGCCGAGCACGGCAGGCTTGACTCGTGTTCAACGAGGTCGACGAGGCATTGCGCGCGCTCGTGCGGGCCGAGGCGGTGAACCCCGCCGACGTCGACGTGGTCTTCGACGCGCCGACGAAGGAATGGTCGTCGCGACGCAACGCGCCCGCCGTCAACCTGTACCTCTACGATATCCGGGAGGACATGCGCCGGCGGGAGCGTGGGCTGATCAACAGCTATGACGAGCGTGGGAGGGTCGTCAGCCGGCGGCAACCGCCGAGGCACTTCAAGGTGAGCTACCTGATCACCGCGTGGACCCAGCGGCCCGAGGACGAGCACCGGCTGCTGTCGGCATTGCTGTATTGCTTCCTGCGCAACGAGACCCTGCCGACGGAGCTGCTCAGCGGCCAGTTGGTGGAAGTCGGGCTGCCGGTGACGCTGTCGGTGGCGCTGCCACCGCCGGAAGACCGGGCGTTCGCCGACGTCTGGTCGGCGCTAGGCGGGGAGCTCAAGCCGTCGCTGGATCTGGTGGTCACCGCACCGGTCGACGGTGGGCGCCCATTCCCGGCCGGTCCCCCGGTGCAGGACCCACTCACGATCGACTTCGGCGGTCTCGCCGAGCAGCAGCGCGATCAGCCCCGACGCAAGACCAGGCAGCCGGCGGCACGCAACGGCGGCTCGGCGCCCGGCGACTCGACCGGCCCCGGTGACTCTGAACGGACCGGTGACTCCGAGCAAGCCACCCCGCCGAAACGCACGGTGCGCACCAGACGCTCGACGCGTGGTCGCGGGCCGACAGCTGGCACTGGTGATGGCTGACCACACCGCCTCGAGGGCGAGCCTGGAGCATCTGCTCCCCCGACTCGCGCTCATCGAATCCCGGGTCCGACGAGCGGTGGCACTGCGCCGGACCGGTGACCCCGAGCCCGACGATCCCTTCCGCGGGCTGTACCTCTCACCGGACGCGGTGGACCGGCTCCTCATCGCGGAGGCGTCGACTCTCGCGCCGGACCAGACCGAGGCCCAGCGCCTTGATGAGATCGAGCACGCCGCTGACACCGCCGAGCACGCCGGCCACCAGCTGCGGCTACGGCAGCTGCAGCGCAGCTTCGACCTGGAACCGCTAGACGTCGAGGTCCTGCTGATCGCGCTGGCTCCTGACGTCGACCCACGCTTCGAGCAGCTGTACGGGTACCTCAACGACGACGTGACCCGGCGGCGCGCCTCGGTAGGGCTGGCGCTGAGCCTGTGCGGGGTACCGGAGGCGTCGGCGGCCGCCCGATCGCGGTTCGCCGCGGACTCGGCGCTGGTCGCCGGCCGGTTGATGATGGTCGACGACCTGGACCGGCCGCTGCTGTCCCGGGCACTTCGCGTCCCCGACCGGGTGGCCACCCACCTGCTCGGTGACGATCGGCCCGATCCAGCGCTCACCGACGTTCTCGCCCCGCTGCCTCCCACAGTGTCGATCGACAGCGGTGGGACGCTCGTGCGCGGGCTCACCGGTGGGGTCGGCCTGTTGTACCTGCGCGAGCGGTCCGGCGCCGGCGCGGCGGCCTTGGCCTGCGCCGCCGCCGGATCGGTCGGCCGTCGCCGGTTCGTGCTGGATCTGCGCTGGCTCGCCAACCAGGCACAAGCCCTCGACCTGGTCACCGTCGCCGTGCGGGAGGCACGGCTGACCGGTGCGGTTTTGGTCGGCGCACCGGTGGACTCGCTGGTCGAGCACAGTGACGTGATCCGCGCACTCGCGGGCTCCGCGGCAACGGTGGTGCTCACCGGCACCGTCCCCTGGGATCCGCTGTGGTCGGTGACGCCGCCGCTGCTGATCGAGGTCCGCACCCCGACGGCCGAGCAGCGCTCCGCGTTGTGGCGGGAGTGCTTGGACGGGCAGCTCGCCCCGGAACTCGACCCAGATGCCGCGACAGCCCAGTTCGTGCTCTCCCCGGAGCAGGTCGCGCAGGCAGCGCGCTATGCCCGGCTGCAGGCCGACGCCAGGGGCAGCCCGGTGACCGAAGCGGACCTGGGCTATGGGGCGCGGGCGCAGAACACGATCGGGTTGGCCCGGCTGGCCCGCCGGATCGAGCCAGCGGTGAGCTGGGTGGACCTGGTACTCCCGGAGCCCACTACCGCCCAGCTCCGGGAGATCGCGGTCCGGGCACGGCACCGGGCACGGGTGCTCGACGAGTGGAGCATGCGTCCCGGCGGCGGCCGCGGCCGGGGCGTGACCGCGCTGTTCGCCGGCGACTCAGGCACCGGGAAGACGATGTCGGCCGAGGTGATCGCGGCCGACCTCGACCTCGATCTCTACGCGGTCGACCTCTCCAGTGTGATCGACAAGTACGTCGGCGAGACCGAGAAGAACCTGGAGCGCATCTTCACCGAGGCGGCCGGGGTCAACGCGGTGCTGCTGTTCGACGAGGCCGACGCCATCTTCGGCAAACGCTCCGAGGTACGCGACGCGCACGACCGCTACGCCAACATCGAGAGCGCCTACCTGCTGCAGCGGATGGAGTCCTTCGACGGGCTGGCGATCCTGGCGACCAACCTGCGGGCCAACCTCGACGAGGCGCTCACCCGCCGGCTCGACCTGATCATCGACTTTCCGATGCCCGACGTGGCACTGCGCCGCAGGCTGTGGGATCGCTGCCTCGGCCGCCACATTCCCCGAACCACCCACCTGGATCTCGATTTCTGCGCCGGCGTCTTCGAGCTGTCCGGCGGGAACATCCGCTCCGCGGTCGTCTCCGCAGCCTACCTGGCGGCCAAAGACGACCGGCCGGTCAGCACGGCCGACCTGGTGGCCGGCGTGTACCAGGAATATCGAAAACTGGGCCGGCTCACCTTGGAGACGGACTTCGGCGAGTACTTCGCACAACTACGCTGACCACCGGTAGCGAGCTTTGCTCCACTGCTTACTCTGCGCAACCGGATTGTCGACCCATCGTGGCGAATGTTCCCATCAAAGAGATCATTCCCTGGTCGCGGCGGACGGTTTTGCCGCAATTGGTGGGCGCATGCACCCTTATGGGTGATAACCTAGTCGACGCATCTCGGGCAGCATGGTTACCGGAATCGGCTATGGGGCGAGGGGGATGACCGTGTCGCGGTCCAGTTGGTTTTTGCAATGGGCTCTTGATCGTGGACTTATCGTGCATCGGCACGTGATGCGGGTCCTTCTGGTCACTGTCGCGGCCCTCGGAGCGTTGGTGCTCGTCGGCGGGCTCGCCAACGCCGCACCGGCAGTGACCGGTGGCTATGGCTCTGGCGGGGCGAAGGGGACCTGCACCACGCTGGTCACGTCCCCGGCCACCACGGTCGCCCAGGGCGCTCAGGTCACGCTGACCGCGATGGTCGCCCCGGCCGCGGCGGCCGGCATGGTGCAGTTCAAGGACGGTGCCACGGCTCTCAGCACCGTGGCTGTCACCAACGGCACCGCAGCGACAACCGTGACGTTTGCCACGGCCGGAGCACACTCGCTGACTGCGGTGTTCACCCCCACTGACCCGGCAGCCTTCACATCATCGACATCGCCGGCGGTACCGCTGACAGTGACGGGGTCGGCGCCAACAAGCCCGGCGGCGGTGCAGGTGACCACCCCGGCGCCGGCAACCGTCCCGGCGCAGGTGGTGACCCCGGCTCCGGCGCAGGTGACCGTTCTCAGCGCCACTGATGACAACCAAGGGTTGCTCAGCAATGTCGTCGAGGGGGCCGGCGACCTCGTCGGCGGCGTGCTCTAAAGATGCCTGTCATGCGTCGTAGCGCATTCTTCCAGCGGCCCGCGGCGCGTGCCTTCATGGTCGCGGTGGCAGCCGGGGGAGCTTTGTTGCCCATCGTTGGGGTGGCCAGTGCAGCGCCACCGGCCGGCACTGGTCACATCGTCTCCATGGACGTGACGGCCACCGGCACCGCGCTGACCGCGTCCCCGGCGTCCACGGTCGCCCAAGGTACCCCGGTGACGCTGACCGCAGTGGTCACCCCCGCGACGGCGACCGGCACCGTGCAGTTCACAGGCGGGACCACCGCCGTCGGCACCCCGGGGACCGTCACCAACGGCATCGCGTCAGTGACCACGTCGACGTTGGCGGTGGGGGCGCACCAGCTGACTGCGGTGTTCACCCCCGCCGACCCGGCAGCCTACACCCCCTCGACATCGCCAACGGTGCAGCTGGCAGTGATGGGGGCGGGAGGCGGGGCTCCGCAGACACCCACCCCCCAGCCGCAGCAATCTGGTCAGTCCCTTGATGAGCAGCCCATCCCCCTCGACCTAGCGCCCGCCGGCCCCGCACTGGCATTGCCGGCCGGACCCCTGGGGGTCCCGGGCGTCATGCTCGAGGCGTACCAGCGTGCCGAGCGGACGATGGCCGAGACCCAGCCGGGCTGCCACCTGTCACACACCCTGCTGGCAGCGATCGGGAGGATCGAGTCCGGCCATGCGGGTGGCGGACGGGTGGACGCCGCCGGCAATACCGTTGGGCCGATCCGGGGTCAACAACTGAACGGAGCCCAGAGCGCCGCCGCCATCTCGGACACCGACCAGGGAGCGCTGGACGGAGACGCGACCTGGGACCGTGCGGTGGGCCCGATGCAGTTCATCCCGGCCAGTTGGCGACGCTACGGCGTCGGCGACCCGAACAACATCTACGACTCCACCCTCGCAGCCGGTCGCTATCTGTGCGCCGAGGACACTGACCTCTCCGACCCGAATCAGCAACGAGCGGCCGTCTTCCGATACAACCACTCGGCGGCTTACGTGGCCACTGTGCTGCAGTGGATGGTGGCGTACCAAACGGGTGTCCTCCCCACGCCGATCGCGCCGGGACTAGCGCCGGTGACCGGCAATGACAGCGTCCTGCCGCGAACGGTTGCCAGCCCGCGCACGGTTGCCAAGTCGCAACCGGCACCAGTGGTAGCGGATCTCGATGCGACGGTAGCGGATCTCGATGCGTCACCGGCGACAGCACCGACTGCACAGTCACTGGACTACTAGCTCACGACCAGGCGTGTTCCCTGGCTGGCTTGCCCGTGGGCGCTGTCCGTGAACTCGACGTGGCCGACGTTTCTGCCCCTCTACAGGTCGGTGTCGAGTTCACGGGACGCGGCACCGACAATGTCGCGAGCATTGGCTCGGTCGTAGGGGACCCAATGGCCGACCCACGTTCCGGTGAATCGCGCCCGCGTGAGCTGGCGCGCCTCCCAGATGCTGGGCAGCAGACCTCATAAGGTGCGGCCCAAACGTTCCTTCATCCGAAGAGGAAAAGTCCTATCGTGCAGAAGAACAGATTCTTGACTCTGCTGTTGTCAGGAACCCTCGTGGTCACCGTCGCGACCGGTGGGGCGTTGCTCACCACCGGGGAGGCATCGCTCACCAGTGGGGTATCCACCGCCGCGCCGCCGCCCCGTATCGCCCAGGCCGCGCCGACCACCACTACCCTGACCACCACCCCGGCTTCCACCGCGCCCGAGAATACTGAGGTGACGCTGACCGCGGCGGTCACCCCGGCCGGGGCGGCCGGCACCGTGCAGTTCCAGGACGGGACCACCCCCATCGGTAGGCCGGTCATCGTCACGGCCAACGGCACCGCGTCGGGGCGGACGTCGAAGTTGACCGTCGGGCCGCACCAGCTGAGCGCGGTGTTCACCCCCGCCAACGCGGCGCTCCACAGCGGGTCGACATCACCCACGGTGGCCTTCATGGTTACCGCAGCCAGCACATCGGCAGCCAGCGCGTCGAAGGACACCAGCACCGAACTGACCACGTCCCCGGTCTCGCCGGTTCCCCAGAACACTCAGGTGACGCTGAACGCGGCGATCACCCCGGTCGAAGCGGCCGGCGCCGTGCAGTTCAGGGACGGGACCACCGCCATCGGCTCCCCGGCTCCCGTCAGCAACGGCAAGGCATCGGTGACCACGTCGACCCTGACCGTCGGGTCCCACCAGCTGACCGCGGTGTTCACCCCCACCGACACGGCGACCTACAACCCGTCGACGTCGAAAGTGGTGACCTTCGAGGTCACCGACTCCACCGGGGTGACCGCCACCAGCACCACGCTGGCCACGTCCCCGCCCTCCCCGATCGCCCAAGGCAACCCGGTGACGATCAACGCGACCGTCACTCCGACGGCAGCGGCCGGATCCGTGCAGTTCAAGGACGGGGCCAACCCCATCAGCAGTCCGGTGACCGTCAGCAACGGCAAGGCAGCGGTGACCACGTCGGCGCTGACCGTCGGGTCCCACCAGCTGACCGCAGTGTTCACCCCCACCAGCGCGACCTATGGCCCGTCGACGTCGGCCGTGTACACGCTCGTGATCACCGCCGCCGCCGCGCCGACGGCCACCACGACCACGCTCATGGTGGTCCCGGACTTCCCGATCCCCGAAGGCGTCCCGGTGTTGCTCAAGGCGAGCGTGGTGCCCGACGCGGACGGAAAGATCCAGTTCCAGGACGGGACCACAGTGCTGGGTGAGCCGGTGCCGGTGATCCTCGGCTCCGCCACCCGGATCATCACGACGCTGGAGCCGGGCACGCACTCGCTGGTCGCGGTGTTCATCCCCACCAACCCGGCGACCTACGGCCCGTCGACGTCGCCGACGGTGCCGCTGACGGTGACGGGAGGGGTGGGAAACTCGTTGCTGGAGCAGATCATCGTCGAGGTGCAGAAGCTCATCCAGGATGTGCTGGAGGCATAGCACCAGTTGCCGGAGGTGGGTCAGCTCACCCCGGAGAAGGAACTCGGCAGCTACCTCACGCCGTTAAGATGGTTACTGAAAGACTGTCGTTATTCACGATTGCCCGATCGGGTGCCCGGATATCTGCCCGATCGGGCACCAAGGACTGACCGGCGTGGTTCACCGGGGGACCCTGCGCCGGAGCTCGTTAGTGGTGACACTGAGCTGACTGGGCGGGCAGCGCCACCCGGACAGTCAGTGCGGCGTTGGGCGCAGCTTCGGAGGGAGGCGCCGCCGTGGGGGATTGCCCGAAGTGCGGCTACGCGAACCCTGGTGCCGTCGATTTCTGCCCTAACCCGCAATGCCGTGCCTAC
>DATEMN010000529.1:0-2763 GCA_035275565.1 Pseudonocardiaceae bacterium
CGCCCGACCCCGGTCGACGACGTTCTGCACTGGTCGACATGGCGCCGCCGACGCCAGCACCAAGCCCGCATCAGCCACTACAAACGACGCGGACACAGTCCCTGAAACTGCCCAGCAATCAGAACAAACACCGTTGCAGTATTAGGGCTTCTTAAAGGCGTCGAACATGCCGGTAAGTGATCAGACACGTGGCGAGGCCGAGGAACGCTTCGTGGATGTCGTCTCGTCGCTCCCAGCGGATCCGGAGCCGGCGGAAGCCGTGCAGCCAGGCGGGTTCTCTCTACCACCCAACGGAAGGCGCCCAGGCCAGAGCCGTGTTGTTGGCCCCGCTTGGCGATGACTGGACGAATACCCCGGGCCCACAACAGGCGCCGGTACTTGTCGTGGTCGTAGCCGCGGTCGGCTAGCAGGGCGTCCGGCCGATGTCGAGGCCGTCCAACAACACCGGCAACGGTAGGCACCTTGTCGAGGAGGGGCAGCAGCTGGGTGACGTCATTGCGGTTGCCGCCGGTCAGCGACACTGCGAGAGGGATGCCCTGGCCGTCGGTGAGGACATGGTGCTTGCTGCCCGGGCGTGCGCGGTCGACCGGGCTGGGACCGCTTTTGGGCCCCTGCGGACTGCCCGGACGTGGGACGAGTCGATCACCGCCCGGGACCAGTCCAGCTTCTTCGCCGAGCGCAGCTTTTTCAGCAGCACCACATGCAGCGCGTCCCACACGCCGGCCTCGTTCCATGCGGCCATGCGCCGCCAGCACGTCATGCCCGACCCGAAGCCCAACTCCTGGGGCAGATACTCCCACTGGATGCCGGTGTGCAGCACGAACAGGATCCCGCACAGGGCCTGCCGGTCCGGCACCCGCGGACGGCCCGCGACCAGCATAGGCCCCGGTTCGGGTAACAACGGCTCGATCAGCGACCACAGTTCATCCGACACGATCCACGGCCGCGACTCGCGTTTTCCCACGAAGAGCCCAACGACCAGACAAGGGGACTCTCACATGATCAGTGACTTCTGTTAGCGCCTCTAAGGGCGTGCAGATCATTAACTCGTGGCTTTCCGCTTGGTGGCTCGTTGGTCCGGCATGAGTGGGTTGGAAGGGCAACGGGCCGTGTTGGCAGCCAAGTTCGGGGCGATTCTGCCGCACCTCGACGAGCGGCAGCGTCGTCTGTTGATAGGGGCGGAGGCCCAGTCTCTCGGCCATGGCGGGATCAGAGCAGTCGCCCGTGCCGCCGGTGTCCGTGAGGCCACTGTGTCTGCCGGAATGCGGGAACTCGACTCCGGAGAGGGCCCGTTGGGGCGCATCCGGCGGTCCGGCGGTGGCCGAAAACGCGTCGTCGACCGGAACCCCGCAGTTCGGGAGGCACTCCTCACGCTGGTCGAGCCCGACGTCCGCGGAGATCCCATGTCGCCGCTGCGCTGGACCACCAAATCCACCCGCAAGCTCGCCGAGCAGCTGACCCGGCAGGGCCACCGGATCTCCGCGGATACGGTGGGCAGCCTCCTGCGCGAGGAGGGCTTCAGCCTGCAGAGCAACGCCAAGACCCTGGAAGGCAAGCAGCACCCCGACCGGGACGCACAGTTCCACTACCTCAACGAGCAGGCCCGCGACCACCAGGACTGCGGGGCTCCGGTGATCAGCGTGGACACGAAGAAGAAGGAACTGGTCGGCCCGTTCAAGAACAACGGCCGGGAATGGGAGCCGAAAGGCGAGCCGGTGCGAGTCGACACCCACGACTTCCCCGACCGCGAGCTGGGCAGGGCGGTGCCCTACGGCATCTACGACGTCGCCGCGAACACCGGATGGGTCAACGTGGGCACCGACCACGACACCGCCGCGTTCGCCGTCGAGTCGATCCGCCGCTGGTGGAACGGAGCCGGGCGGGCCACCTACCCGACGGCCGACCGGCTGCTGATCACCGCCGATGCCGGCGGCTCCAACGGGTATCGCACCCGCACCTGGAAGACCGAACTCGCCCGGTTCGCCGCCGAGGCCGGCCTGACGGTCACCGTCTGCCACCTGCCTCCCGGCACTTCGAAGTGGAACCGGATCGAGCACCGGCTCTTCTCCCACATCACCATGAACTGGCGTGGAAGGCCCCTGACCAGCCACGAAGTCATTGTCCAGAGCATCGCCGCGACCACCACCAAAACCGGCCTGACCGTGCACGCCGAACTCGACACCAACCCATACCCCACCGGCATCCAGGTCAGCGACGACGAGATCGCCGCCCTGCCCATCACCCGCCACCGCTTCCACGGCGACTGGAACTACACCCTCCACCCCCAGCACCCGATGGACGCGACGGCGAACAACAGCACGTCAGACCAGGCCCCGGCGAACAGACCGCCTCGCCTCACGCGGCATGCGCTGCAGGACCCAGAACTGACCGGGATGACCCGCCGACAGCTCAGCGAGCTCATCGCCACGCTGACTCCTGCGCTGGAGGTTCAGCGCGAGCGTGTGCTCCGCGCACGTCGCGGTCACGAGCGCTTGGTCGCACCCGGTACCGGCGCCAAAGCCAAGCTCACCCCAGCCGAGCGAATCCTGGCCACCGTGCTCCATCTGCGCAAACTCGCCACCATGGACCTCCTCGGCCAGCTCTTCGGCGTCACCGCGATGACCATCAGCCGCGCGAAGCAGGAGGTCCGCCCGCTCCTGGAAGCACACGGCCACCACATCACCACCTCAACCGCCCGCCTTCGCACACCAGCCGACGTCGCGGCCTTCCTCGCTTCCGACCCCACTCCAAGCAAGGTCAAAA
>DATEMN010000530.1:0-4182 GCA_035275565.1 Pseudonocardiaceae bacterium
CCGGGTGGCGACGGGCGCAGCTCGAACTGAGCCGTCTGGCGGAGGAACAGGCCGCGCTGCGGCGCGTCGCGACCCTCGTGGCGGGTCAGGCCACCGCGGAGGAGATCTTCGCGGCGGTGGCCGAGGAGGTTGCGCGGCTGCTCGGGGCGGATCGTGGAATCGTCTGCCGATTCGAGCCGCACGGGACGATGACCGTCACCGCCTCCTGGACGCGCGGAGAACGTACGCTTCCCGTCGGCACAGGCTTCGAGCTCGACGGCTACGGCGTCGCGGCCCTGGTGCAGCAGTCGGGTCGGCCGAGCCGGGTCGGCGGCTCCGAGGGCCCTGCCGGTCCGGTCGTCAACTCGGCGAACGCCCCTGGCGGCGCGGGCGGCTCGGCGGTCGGTGCCCCGATCCTCGTGGAGGGACGCGTCTGGGGCGCAATCCTCGCAACGAAGACGGAACCGCAGCCGTTCGTCGCGGATACCGAGTCGCGGCTGATGGGTTTCGCTGAGCTCATCGCGACGGCGATCTCCAACGCTGTCGCCCGTGCTGAGCTCAACGCTTCGCGCGCCCGCATCGTCGCGACCGCAGACCAAACCCGCCGCCGCATCGAGCGCGATCTACACGACGGAGCGCAGCAGCGCCTCGCCTCCCTGGCTCTGGAGCTGCGCGCAGCGGCCGGCAATGCCACCGCGGAGCCCGACGAGCTGCGTGAAGAGCTCGCTCGAGCGTCGATGGAGGTGACGGCCGCGCTTGACGAGTTGCGCGAGATGTCCCGCGGGATCCACCCCGCGGTGCTGTCGGAGGGCGGGCTCGGGCCGGCCTTGCACACACTGTCGCGCCGCTCTGCGATTGCGGTGGACCTTGAGATTCGCACCGCTGAACGCTTCGCGGAGCGTGTCGAGGCGACGGGCTACTATGTCGTCTCCGAGGTGCTCACCAACGCGGTCAAACACGCGCGTGCCTCGGTCGTGAGTGTGGCGGTTGAGCAGGTGCACCGGACGCTGCGTGTGTCGATTCGTGATGACGGTGTCGGCGGCGCCGATCCAGCCCGAGGCTCGGGTCTGACCGGCTTGCGCGACCGGGTCGAGGCGCTTGGGGGAGCGATCCTGGTCGACAGCCCGCTCGGAGTCGGAACGGCGGTGCTCGTCACCCTGCCACTCGACTGATCCAATTGAGTGGCGCCGATGCGCCGACCCGAAGGGCGCACCGCCGCTACCGCCACCGACACCAGTCACGGTTGCGCCCGGTCATGCCACGGATAACTCCGGGCGTTGACCGTCGACGGTGAGCGTCACGTCAACGTTGCCTCGGGTGGCGTTGGAGTACGGGCAGCGCTCGTGCGCCCGCGCCATCAGGTCCTCGGCGTCGCGGCGCGCCAACTGCGGTGCGTGAAGGTCGAGCGCGACCGTCAAGCCGAAGCCACCGTGGCCGGTCGGCCCGATCCCGACCGAGGCGTTGATCGTCGAGTCAGACACGTCGACTCCGCGTCCCCGCGCCACTCCCTGCAGCGCCGACTGAAAGCACGCCGCGTACCCTACGGCGAACAGCTGCTCCGGGTTGGTGCCCGGACCGCCGTCCCCGCCCATCTCTTCCGGGACCGACAGGTCGACCTCCAGTCGGCTATCGGAGGTCCGGCCGTGCCCGCCGCGTCCACCATGTACCACCGCATGCGCGGTGTACAGAATTCTCATTGCGATTGTCCTTCCATCGAGATTCATTATTGCCCTTCACGCTCCCCGAGAAGCCTGACCGGGTCATCACCGCAGGCACCCAACCTCCATTGCTGGTTAGCCGGAATCGCAGTATCAGGCGCCCGGAAGGTGGAAGCCGGAGGCGATATCCAAGGTGGTCGCGACTGTCAGGTACATCAGCCACACGCCGACGATGATGTGGATCAGCCCGAGGGTCTTCTCGCCCACATTGGTCGACTCCTGCCCATCGGCACCCACTTTGACACCGAGCTTGAAGCTGGCGAAGAACTCGGCGACGTAGACCAGCGCCAACCCGGTGAACAGCACGCCGACCGGCCAGGCGCCGGCGCGGAAGAACACTGTCAGGCCCAGGACCGAGATGATGAGAAAGGCGACCGACATGAACCCGTTGGGTCGGACGTCGGCGCCCCGCAGACGATTCCAGCCCATCGCGAACCAGTGGATGCCATAGGCGCTGAATGCCAGTGCAGCCATATACAGAGCCTTGTTGCCGGTGAAGACCGGGAACCAGCTCAGCCCCACGAACAGGAAGACCCCGACGAGGAACTGGCAGAAGCCGGCCATCCAGAGGCCCCACACGCCGTTGGCGCGATCCACGTTGGAGTCTCGCCTAGGATATCCGAGTAGCTCCTGCGGTCCATAGATCAGGTAACCGGTGCCGAGCCCGAAGAAGCCGAGAACCACCGGAACGAACAATGAGGCTGGAAATAAGGTCGACACCGCGCACCAACTTTGGTCTAGGTTTGCTTCCTGCGCTACCAGCCTTACGGGGACGGGCGTGTGCAGCCATCGCGGCTACCCGCATGTTCCGATCGCCAGCCAGCCGGAGGCACGGCTACCTGCTAGCCGCTATGGTCAGCGACGGACAGCTCTAGCGGGTCGATCACGGCACGTACCGCCCGAGCCGAACGATGTAGGCCGACTCGCTCGTCGTCGGATAGGGGTACCGGCAGTGCCTTGAGCACTCCGGTCCGGTTGACCACCGACGGCACGGACAGGCACACGTCGCTGATTCCCGCATATCCGGTTAGAAGTGAGCTAACCGGCAGCACCTGGTGCTCGTCGTAGAGCACGGCTTCGATGATGCGGGCCGCGGCGAGCGCGATCGCGTAGTTGGTGTATCCCTTGCCGCGCAGCACCCGATGCCCGTCCTCGATCACCTGCCGGCCGATGCCATCACGCTCCGCGGCGGCCAGCGGCGGCAGCTCCGAATCGTCCCAATGCAGGATCGGAACGCCACCCACGGTCGCGCTGGTCCACAGCGGAATCTCCGAATCCCCATGCTCGCCGACGATGTAGGCGTGCACGCTTTGCACGGCGACGCCGCAGCGCTGGGAGATCAACGACCGCAGCCGCGAGCTGTCCAGCAGCGTGCCCGAGCCCAGGACCTGATTGCGCGGCAGGCTGAGTATCTTCAGCGCCGCGTAGGTGACCACATCGACCGGGTTGGTAACGATCACCACCACCGCCCCGGGTGCCACGTCAAGCAGCGGAGGCAGCAGGTCCCGGCAGATCGCCACGCTGTCCCGTGCCAGCTCCAGCCGGGGCTGGCCCGCCTTCGGATACCCGCCGACGGTCAGTACTAGGACGTCCGCGTCGCGGCACACCTCGATGTCGTCGGAGCCGGCCACGGAGGCCATGGGCACGAACTGCAGCCCGTGCTGTAGGTCAAGCATCTCGGCCTGGACCTTCGAGGCGTTGCGGTCATACAGGGCGATGGTCTTGCCGGTGCCCCTGATCATGCAGGCGTAAGCGAGGGTCACTCCGACGTGGCCTGCTCCAACGATTGCGATCTTCGCCGTGCTCATACGTTGGAGTTCTTGGACGGGGCGCGGCTGTTGGGCGCGCTCGGCAGAGTGGTGGCGGCCGTCCGCTCCCGGGAGAGGAAAGCGGTGAGCCCTTCGAGGGTGCTCATGAGCGGGGCCGGGAAGACCACCGTCGTGTTCTTGTCTACGCCGAGCTCCACCAGGCTCTGGAGGTTGCGGAGCTGCAGGGCCAGCGGATGGGCCATCATGACGTCGGACGCGGCGCCGAGCGCGTCCGCGGCAAGCGCCTCGCCTTCGGCTGCGATGATCTTCGCGCGCTTCTCGCGTTCGGCCTCCGCCTGGCGGGCCATCGCCCGTTTCATGCTTTCCGGAAGCTGGATGTCCTTCAGCTCCACCAGGGTCACCACCACACCCCAGCCCTCGGTCTGCCCGTCGAGAATCTCGCGGATGTTGACGTTGATGACGTCGGTCTGGGCCAGCGTCTCGTCCAGGCTGTGCTGGCCGACCACCTTGCGCAGGGTGGTCTGGGCGATCTGATTGATGGCCGCGGCGACGTTCTCGATCGCGACCACCGCCTTGACCGGGTCGACCACCCGGTAGTACGCGACGGCGGAGACGTCGACGCTGACGTTGTCCCGGGTGATGATGCCCTGGGATTGGATCGGCATCGTGACGATCCGCAGCGACACCCGTCGCAGGACGTCGATCACCGGCACGAT
>DATEMN010000531.1:0-3724 GCA_035275565.1 Pseudonocardiaceae bacterium
CGTCGGGTCACCGGCCTGGAGGTGGTCGGTCGCAATGAGCTGGGCAGACCCCGGATCGACGTCGTGCTGCGCATCTCCGGTTTCTTTCGGGACGCCTTCCCGCACGTGATCGCGCTCATCGACGACGCGATCGGCACCGTCGCGCGGCTCGACGAGCCCGCCGAGGACAACTACGTCGCCGCGCATTACCGGGCCGACCTCGCCGCGCACGGTGACGACCGGCGGGCCCGCACCCGGATCTTCGGGTCCAAACCCGGTGCCTACGGCGCGGGCCTGCTGCCGCTGATCGACAGTGGTCAGTGGCGCACCGACGCCGACCTCGCCGAGGTCTACGCCACCTGGGGCGGCTACGCCTACGGGCGGGGGCTCGACGGCGCCGCCGCGCGGCCCGACATGGAGCACGCCTTCCGGCGTATCGCGGTAGCCGCCAAGAACGTCGACACCCGCGAGCACGACATCGCCGACTCCGACGACTACTTCCAGTACCACGGCGGGATGGTTGCCATGGTGCGCTCGTTGACTGGGCGCGACCCGGCTGCCTACGTGGGTGACTCCGCGGTGCCGCACGCGGTGAAGACCCGGTCGCTGGCCGAGGAGACCCGCCGGGTCTTCCGCTCCCGGGTGGTCAACCCGCGGTGGATCTCCGCCATGAAACGGCACGGCTACAAGGGCGCCTTCGAGCTGGCCGCCACCGTCGACTACCTGTTCGGCTTCGACGCCACCGCGGGCGTGGTGGAAGACTGGATGTACCACCAGCTGGCAGAGTCCTACGTCTTTGATCCCGGCGTGCAGCAGTTCCTCCGGCAGTCCAACCCATGGGCGCTGCGTAGCATGACCGAGCGACTGCTCGAGGCCGCCGACCGGGGCCTGTGGGCCCAGCCCGACCTAGCCGATCTAGCCGCCCTACGCACGATCTACCTCACCCTCGAAGGAGACCTCGAGGGTCGGTAGCTCTTCAAGTACCACCAACCCCCTCGCGCGCTGCCGTTAACGACGGCCAACCCCCAGCGCAGTCAGCGCCCCGTTGCGCTGAAATGCATAAAATCCGGCGCAGCCCATCGCCCACCCCAGGTCCAGCCCGCCGCCTCGAACGCGGTCACCGCAGGGTCACCGGAGCGTGCCATACCCGGGCGCTGCCGGTCCCGGTCGAGATAGGCCGACGCCAGCTCCGGCACCACCAGGTCACCCAGGACGTAAGGATTGTGGAACGGGTTGAGGTCGATGGCCTTCCCATAGGCGTGCGCCGACCAGCGGGTCTGGCCCCGACTCGGGCGGCAGACGAAGGCCGAGGTGTTGTTGCCGTCCCCGGTGGGTGGCAAGTCCAGCTCGGGGGCGGCCGTCACCCGCATCTCCTCGATCGGGAAGCCAGCGGCAAACAGCTTCTCGAAGATACCGACCACGGCCTTCGCGACATCGGCGTTCACCAGCATCTCGCCGGTGTGTACTCGGCCGTCGAAGCCGTGGAAGGACATCGTGAGGTAGCGCAGCTGGTTGACCTGCATCGGACAGGTCGGTTTCCAGGTGCTGCGGGCCAGCACCTGGGGGGGTACCGGGCCGATCGTCGACTCGAAAGCGCCCGAGGCGGGAGGGGCCAGTCCATCGACACTCGGTAGCCGCCGGTCTACCAGCGCATCTGGTGTCGACCGCACTACGCCGTATCCGTCCCGACGCCGCGGCAGCGGCTGGCCGCCCACCACCCACGCTGGGGGGGCGGGTACTGCGGTAGGGGCCGCGTGCTGCCGAACTGGTTCGGGCTGCCGGGCTGGTTCGGTCGGGGTTTGCGCTGCTGCGACGGGGACTTGCCCGGCGGCGCCGTACTGCTCGGACACGGTGACGCACACCAGCAGCAAGGCACCGGTGAAGGCACCAGTGAGCACTAGGAGTAGGGGTTGTGAGCGCCACGTCACGTCGCCACGATGTCAGATCGCCTCAGTGGTCGCCGGCCACCCCCGGCGCACCCGGGGTAGATCAACGCTCAGTTACCGATCTGATCGCGGCTGCGAGGGACTTCTGGTAGGCAGGAGCGGTGGACCAGATGCTGCTGCACCGCCGGTTAGCTGCTGACCTGTCGACCGCGATGATCTACGCGTTGCTTCGCCTGCGAGTGGAGGTGTTCGTGGTTGAGCAGGGCTGTGCGTATCAGGATCTAGACGGTCATGATCTGGACCAGACAACGCGGCACTACTGGCTCGCGCCCTACGGCGCGATAGAGGACGCGCAGGCCACCTTGCGGTTGCTGGAGCCCACTGAGGGTCGATTCCGGATCGGCCGGGTCTGTGCTGCACCGTCCGCGCGGGCACGAGGCGGGATCCGGCGGCTGCTCGAGGCTGCGCTGGCCGAGGTGGGTGACGCCCCTTGCGTGCTCGACGCGCAGGCGCACTTGGTCGGGCTCTACACCAGGTTCGGTTTCGTGGTGGCCGGGGCGGAGTTCACTGAGGACGGCATTGTGCACGTGCCGATGCACCGCGAGGGGCTGGCGAGGGTCCATTGACGATGAGTGCCGCGTGCTACCCGTTCTCGGCGATCGTCGGGCACGATGATCTCCGACTGGCGTTGCTGCTGACCGCGGTGCATCCGGGGATCGGCGGCGTGCTGGTCCGTGGCGAGAAGGGCACCGCGAAGTCGACCGTGGTGCGGGCGTTGGCGGCGCTACTACCCCCGGTGACGGCGGTACCGGGATGCCGCTTCGGTTGTGACCCGGTGGCTCCGGATCCGGCCTGCCCGGACGGCCCGCACGCCGCTCCAGCAGGGCAGATCAGCCGTCCCGCCCGGCTGGTCGAGCTACCGGTCGGCACCACCGAAGACCGGCTGATGGGCTCGTTAGACCTGCAACGTGCCCTGACCGAGGGAGTCTCGGCCTACCAGCCCGGGCTGCTCGCCGCGGCGCACCGCGGCGTGCTCTACGTCGATGAGGTCAACCTGCTGCCCGATCATCTCGTCGACGTGCTCCTCGACGCCACCGCGATGGGACGCGCGCACGTGGAGCGCGACGGTGTGTCCGTCTCGCATGCCGCGTCGTTCCTGCTGATCGGCACGATGAACCCGGAGGAGGGCGAGCTGCGCCCGCAGCTGCTGGACCGGTTCGGTCTCACCGTCGAGGTGGCCGCTTCCCGGGATGTCGGAACGCGGGCCGAGGTGATCCGCCGCCGGCTGCGCTACGAGGCGGATCCGGCGGGTTTCGCGGCAGGCTGGCATCCTGAGGAGGCGGCTCTTGCGGGGCGGATCGAGCTGGCCCGGTCGGTGTTGCCTGGGGTGGCGCTTCCGGACGGTGAGCTGCGCCGGATCGCAGCGGTGTGCGCAGCGTTCGATGTGGACGGGATGCGGGCCGATCTGGTGCTGGCCCGTACCGCCCTGGCGCACGCCGCCTGGCGGGGAGCCGATGCGGTGGATGAGGACGACGTTCGGATCGCCGCCCGGCTGGCCTTGCCACACCGCTGCCGCCGTGACCCGTTCGACGAGCCCGGTCTGGACGGCGAGCAGCTCGAGGACGCGTTGCGTGACGCGGCTGCGGATCCCGCGCCGGATGAGCCACCCGACGGCCCTGACGGGGGTGGTGTCGAGGAGCCAGCAGGCGGCGAACATCCCGCTGGGGTGGGCAACGGTGCCGTGCCGGAGCGCCCGGTGCCCACCCCGACAGCACCGTTTCGGGCCCGGTTGCTGGCGCTGCCCGGCCTCGGTGCTGGCGCTCCCGGCCGCCGATCCCGGGCCAGGACCAGCACCGGAC